>JBBQNW010000005.1:0-44930 GCA_038330335.1 Burkholderiales bacterium
GCCGCAAACCGGGAAACAAGACTTTGGACAAGGTGCCGACATAGATCACCCCGCCACTCTGGTCCAGACTTTGCAAGGACGCCAGAGGCGCGCCGGAATAACGGTATTCGCTGTCGTAGTCATCTTCAATCACCCAGGCACACTGGGCCCTGGCCCAAGCCAGCAAGGCTAAGCGCCGTTGCAAACTCATGGTCATACCCAAGGGAAGCTGATGCGAAGGGGTGACATACACCAGTTTGGCATCAGGATAATGCGCAGCACCGTAGGCTACATCCAGGCCGTCCTGGTCGACCGGCACATGACAGACTCTGGCCTGTGCCGCGTGCAACGGCGCAATCGCACCACGGTAACCCGGCGCTTCTACCCAGGCGGCATCATCCGGATCAAGCAACACCGTCGTCAATAAATACAAGGCTTGTTGCGAGCCCGAAGTGATGATGATCTGCTCTGGCCGGCAATTGACCCCGCGCGCAGCCTTCAAGTACACCGCCAGCAATTCACGCAAGGGCGGGTAACCGGCAGGGTCGCCATAACCTAGTTGATCTTCATGATGACGCCAGCGCCTTGCTTCCAGCCGCGCCCAGACGTCGAAGGGAAACGCGTCCAAGCCCGGCATACTAACCCTGAAGGCACGCGTTTTATCTTGATAAAAATGGCTGGAGCCGAGCGGATTGGCATAACGCAGGCCGCGTTGCGACAAGGAACGCGGGGTGCCGGCCGGGGGAGACAAGGCGCGCCCACCTTGCACAAGTCCAACAGCGCGGGCCGGCAACGGTAGATTGACGTAAGTGCCCTTGCCTACCGAACCCAGCAAATAGCCTTCTGCTAGCAATTGCTCGTAGGCATTGAGCACCGTCTGGCGCGAGATCGACAAAGACAGACAAAACTCGCGAGTCGGCGGCAACTGCATGCCCGGCGCCATTTGCCCAGAGAGTATGGCCTGCTTGATCGCCGCATACAACTGCCGGAACAAAGGCGTCTTTGATTGTTTATCCAGCGGTAAAGCGCTGATAAGGAAAGACCTAGGCATGCCAGTGTGATTGATGAGGTGATTAAAATTGGTATTTTTTAATTATACTTTATTGGTACTTTTAAATAACCATAGTGCGCACTAAGATAACGTCATCCCCACTCCCCGAGATCATCATGTCCAGCATTCGCTACCACACAGAGCTCCGCATCACCCCACAGCAATTGGCCGAGGTATTCGACCGTTCCGGCATCAACCGCCCCAGCACTGACCTGGCAAGAATGGAACAAATGCTGGCGCACGCCGATCTGCTGGTGACAGCATGGGATGGCGAAGAACTCATCGCTGTGGCGCGCGCTTTGACGGATTTTTGTTATTGCTGCTACCTGTCGGATCTGGCGGTGGACCGCGCCTATCAACAGCACGGCATAGGGAGAAAATTGCTCCAGACCGTACAAGACAAGATCGGCGCGCAAACTGCTTTGTTACTGCTGGCGGCACCAAGTGCCATGGCGTACTACCCCAAGGTCGGGTTTACTGCGGCAGACAATGCCTGGATCATCCAAAGAACGTGGTAGATAGCGCCTTGCATCAGCGGGCAAATATTGGCATCAACATGAAGGACTCTCATGCATCAATATCAAGCACAAATACACTGGCAACGCGGTGACCAGGATTTTACCGACAATCAGTACAGCCGCGCCCATGACTGGACGTTTGACGGTGGCTTAACGGTACCGGCATCGTCTTCCCCATGGTCGGTACCATTACCGATGTCAGTGGCGGCCAATGTTGATCCGGAAGAAGCGCTGGTGGCGGCCGCCTCTAGTTGTCATATGCTGTTTTTCTTATGGCTGGCCGCTAAACAAGGTTTTACCGTAGATCAATATACCGATCAGGCGATTGGCATCATGGATAAAAATGCGCAAGGGAAAATCGCCATGACGCGCATCAGCTTGCGTCCGCAAATTGTGTTTTCCGGCGCGCAACAGCCGACTGCCGCCCAACTGGCGCAACTACATCATCGGTCGCATGAAGACTGCTATATCGCGAATTCTATTCGTGCTGACATCGTCATTGAGGCGCCATAATCATGTATCTACCTGCACATTTTGCCGAACAGCGCATTGATGTCTTGCAGCAACTGATACACGCGCATCCGCTGGGGACCCTGGTCACACTGGAACCGCAAGGACTGAACGCCAATCACCTGCCGTTTCAGATTAGCGCCCCCAGCGACACTGCCCCGTTTGGCAGCTTGCGCGCCCACATCGCCAGAAACAATCCGCTGTGGCAAAACCTGGACACCACAACCGAGGCGCTGGTCGTGTTTCAGGGCCCTCAGGCATATATCACGCCGAGCTGGTATGAAGAGAAGGCACTCAGCGGCAAAGTCGTCCCGACCTACAACTACGCAGTAGTTCACGCGCACGGCCCACTGCGTCTGATCGATGACCCCAAGTGGCTGTTCAGCCTGCTGCAAGGACTGACCAAACGCCATGAAGCAAGCCAAAACACCCCATGGAAAATTGAAGATGCGCCTGAGGATTACCTGAAAAAAATGCTAAGCGCCATCATAGGAATAGAAATTCCGCTCAGCCGCATCAGCGGCAAGTGGAAAGTCAGCCAGAACAGACCGGCGCTAGACAGCCGCAATATCGCCACCGGCTTACGCGCCAGCGGCGAAGCTGACGCCATGGCGATGGCGACGCTGGTAGAGAATGCGGTCAAACGATCTTGAGAGAAATGGATGGTTGATGCTTGATGCTTGATGCTTGATGAAGGCGTGGGATATTTTATGGTTTTGCGTGAAACAGCTAACTGACCTTGTTGTGTGATTGCTGGCCGATGCTAGGCCGGCAATCAGACAATAAGGACAAAGGCGATTCCTAAGCAACGCACAAAACGCCGTCTTACCTGCATCAAGATCACTCAGAAGACATGAAAAAGGCTACCTGGCCCGTATCAGCTTCGCCACCATCGCACAATGCTCGACCTGATCCGCAATATTCGGCGGCACCGGAATCTCCCCCGCCATCACCGCCCTGATCCATTGCGCCGTACTGGCAGCGTCCAGCTCTTGCGGAGTATTTGGCAAATCACCCGAGACACTTGGATGCGTATGCACCAGCGTACTGCACTCGCCTTCGTGATACCAGTCTATCTGCTGCGCTCTGGCGGTATTGGCGACCGTCTCGCCCTCCGTGCCGCGCATTAACAAGGCGTCGCCACGTGCATGTGGCGCTACCTGAGCAAAATAATGCTGCAACATCAGCAAATATTCCGGATGCGTATAAGAACTCAAACGCAGTGCAGCATCTTTAAAGGGTTGCAGTATTTTAACCAGGGTGTGGGTCGAGTTACGCACACCGAGCACACGTCGCATACCCAGTATCCGTGTCATCGCCGGTGACAACACATCGATCGTCATAAAGGCCGGCAGATGCTGCGCCATGTGCGCTTCGGCCTCGTCCACGGTATGCGCCAGCGGGTGTCCCAGCGCCTCAAAAATTTCTGCAGTGGTAACACGTCCGGCATCATGCAAAACGCCATGCACCAATACCGGCACGCCTTTGCGCGCTAATAACAGCGCCAGCAACGGGGTCAGATTCGCTTTTTTACGGGCGCCGTTATAGGTCGGAATAATGACGGGCGCATAGATGCTCTGTGCCGGTGCGCTAAGCAAAGTCGTTGAGGCTTCTGCTGCGGCTAAAAAACCGGCAATCTCGTCCACCGACTCGCCTTTGATCCGCATCGACAATAAGATGCCGCCCATCTCCAGATCAGAAACCCGTCCTGCCAGCATGGCGCCATACAGCAATTGTGCATCGTCTTGCGACAAGCTGCGTGCACCGTCTTTACCACGCCCGATTTCTTTAATAAAACGGGCCGCAGCCAAAGGCTCTTTTGGTTCAGTTGTATGATTTTTTTCCATGCCAATAGCTTACACCGGGCACCGCAGACTGGCCAAGAGCCTGGGATTGTTTTTAACCAAATAACCTAAGGAAAAGCATCGCGGACGCAGCGCAATACAGCAGCCCTACCCGCTATCGGCTTAGCGCTGGCAATTTAAGCGCCATATTCTGGTTATCGATGCTAGCCAAATTCACCGCACGTTCACCGAAAAACCCCAGTTGCAGACTAGCGGCAATTCTGTCGGCAACGGTAAGTATTTCTGTTGCAGCAGCATCGCCATATAAAGTCTCAACGGTTTGCTTAAACAGCGTCAGCCAGTGTACAAAATGTTGTTCACTGATGCCCTCCAGCGCCATGTGCTTGCCGTACACATTGCCCTGAAAACTGCCGGTACGCAGTAAGATGCTAGACCAGAAATCCACCATACGCGGCAAGTGTTTATCCCATTGTCCCTCTAACATGCGAGCAAATACCGGCCCCAGCAACGCATCGGCGCGCACCTTGTCATAAAAATCGTGCACCAGACTCTCAATTGAGGCGACGGTAATTTGCTCTGTTTTCATAGTCAATGCATTGTTTTCAAGTTCACAAAAATGATGAAGGCGCGAGACAGCCTTGCTACACAAGACGCCACCGCGTTTGACCCAGTACGCGGCTAATGAAAATAGGCAAATTTCATTATCCATAACGCCGTAATCACCAGCACCGACCAACTCAGGTCTTGATAACGTCCGGCCAGCAGTTTGATCGCGGTGTAGCTGATAAAGCCAAAGGCAATGCCGTCGGCAATTGAAAATGTGAATGGCATGGCAAACGCTGTCATTACGGCAGGCGCTGCTTCGGTCAGGTCGTCCCATTCAATTTCCGCCAGGCCGCGTGCCATCAGCACTGCCACGTAGCACAGCGCAGGTGCTGTGGCGTAGGCCGGTACGGTTGCCGCCAAGGGTGAAAACCATAACGCGGCCAAAAACAACAAGGCCACCACCAACGCGGTGAGCCCGGTGCGACCACCCACGGCGGTGCCCGCTGCCGATTCGATATAGGCGGTAGTCGAAGAGGTACCCAGCATGGCGCCGGCGGTTATGGCCACCGAATCGGCCAATAAGGCTTTTTTCAGGCGCGGCAATTTACCGTCTTTATCCAGCAGGCCGGCCCGATGTGAAACGCCGATTAAGGTCCCGGTGGTATCAAATAAATCAACAAAAAAGAACACAAAAATCACGCCGATCAAACCGGCATTCAAGGCCCCGGCGATATCCATCTGCATCAGGGTTGGCGCCATCGAAGGCGGCATCGCAAAAACGCCTTTAAATTCGCTCAGGCCCAGGGCTATCGACAACAGTGTGACAGTCAAAATGGCAATGATAATAGAGCCATGAATACGCCGGTATTCCAGCGCTACGATCATGAAAAAGCCCAGAATCGCCAGCAAGGTTTGCGGGGCATGAATATTGCCCAAGGTGACCAGGGTGGCTGGCGAAGCCACCACGACACCGGCGTTTTTCAGCGCAATAATCGCTAAAAACATACCGACCCCGGCCGAGATGGCCAGTTTTAACGAATGCGGAATCGCATTGACGATCGCTTCACGGACTTTAAATAAGCTCACCACCAAAAAAATAATGCCCGATATAAACACCGCACCCAGCGCCGTTTGCCAGGGCACGCCCATGCCCTGCACCACGGTGAAGGTAAAGTAAGCATTCAGCCCCATGCCCGGTGCCAGTGCAATCGGGTAATTGGCCACCAGCGCCATAATCGCGGTGCCGAGCGCAGCGGCCAGGCAGGTGGCGACGAACACGGCATTAAAATCCATGCCCGTCAGCGACAATATTGCGGGATTCACAAAGACGATATACGCCATCGTCAGGAAGGTAGTAAAACCGGCGATCACCTCGGTTTTTACATCTGACCCATGCTCTTTGAGCTTAAAAAACGCCTCTAACATCACTACCCCTTGCCATGATTGTGGTTAATCATCGTTTTTCCCGATGCCATCCTTGCCGGTTTTCTGTCGCGCCATAACAGTGCGCAGGAGGCCGATGTCAATCTGAAGTAAAACGATTCATCGATACGCTGGCGACCCACTGACTAGTCCATCAGGGGCGCTGCAAAGCCGCATATTTTAACGCCAATGTGAAGGCAAGAGTTGGTGCGGCAACAGCTGGGTCTGTCAGTAGCACATGAAAAAGGCTAGCCAATGACAGCCGGCCAGGGTGTCTCGTCCCACCGATGAATCGCCAGCGCCAGCTGCAACTCGGTCATGGCCGCGTCAAGCCGGGCGACTAAGCCCTGTAAATCGTCTGGCCTGGAAAATGATGTGCTGCGCTCCAGATGGTCGGCCGCGCGCACCGTCTTTTCGGCAAAAAATATGCTTGCCATTCCTTTGATCAGATGCGCGCCACGGCTCATGGCAGCGTAATCATGCGTGGCCAGCCCGTGCCGGATATGCTGCAATTGTAAAGGTGCGTCGCGCAAGTACATGTTTGCCATGTCCTGATACAACTGGCGATCGTCGTCGACGATGATGCGTATTTTGGCAAAGTCGACAATCGTCTTGTCCGCCACTGGCCGCTTGCTGACTTCTGCGCCGGAATAATGTCCCGGATCACCCGCCAGCGCCTCGAGCTGCTGCCATAGTTGCTGAGTGTCTATCGGTTTGCTCAGATAGGCGTCCATGCCGTGCCGCAAACATTCTTCCTTAACGCCTTGCATCGCATGCGCGGTCATCGCCACGATAGGGATTCTCCGCGTCCCTGCTTGTTCGGCATTGCGGATGTATTGTGTAGCTTCGTAGCCGCTCATGACTGGCATGTCAAGATCCATCAAGATGGCGTCAAAGTCACCCGATTCCCACAGCTGCACTGCCTGCAGCCCATTATTGGCAACGGTCACGCGGTGTCCGGATTTTTCCAGCAAGCGCACGCCCAGAGTTTGATTGATGGGGTTATCTTCCGCCAGCAATATGTGCAACGTATGCAACGTCGGCTGCGCTTCACGCAACGACTGCCGGGGAATGCGTGGCGTAGCCGGTACCATGCCGGACGGGCTGGCTGCCGGCATGCTTAAGGTGAAGGCAAATGTGCTTCCCTGCCCGACCGTGCTCTGGACGCTGATACGCCCGCCCATCAGCGCCACCAGCTGCGCCGAGATGGTCAGCCCCAGCCCGCTGCCGCCGTATTGCCGCGTGGTCGAGGTATCGGACTGAGAGAAGGATTCAAATATGGCCTGAAATTTTTCTTGCGCAATGCCGATGCCGGTATCGCGCACACTAAAACTCAGTTGCGGGCAACCATCTGCCGGATCACTGGCCAGTGTTATCGCCAATACGATTTCCCCCTCCGCGGTAAATTTGATGGCATTACCCACCAGATTGACAATAATCTGGCGCAAGCGCCCGGGGTCACCAATCACCTGGCGCGGCACATTGGCATCAAACTGGAGCAATAACTCGACATTTTTATATTGTGCACGCATGGCCAGCGGTTTCATCGTCGCGTCCAGCATCTGCTCTAAGGAAAACTCGATGTTTTCGATGGTTAACCGTCCTGCTTCAATTTTCGAAAAATCTAAAATATCATCAACGATCTCTAACAGCGCATCCGCCGACGATTTCACCAGCCCCAGATATTCTCGTTGCTCGGGGCTTAAATCGGTATCCAGGGTCAGCTCGGTCATGCCGATAATCCCGTTCATCGGGGTGCGTATCTCATGACTCATATTGGCCAGAAAATCGCTCTTCACACGGTTAGCTTGCTCGGCCGCGTCTTTGGCCTGTTCTGCCACTTCTTTGGCATGCACGATCATGATCTCCGCCTCTTTCCTGGCGGTAATATCTGTGCGGATCGCAATAAACTGAACCGGCCTGCCACTCTCATCTAAAAAAGGTACGATGGTACAGTTGACCCAATACAGGGCGCCGGAACTTTTACGATTGCAAATTTCCCCATGCCAGACCTTCCCCTGGAGAATGCGCGCCCACATATCCGCAAAAAACTCCGGGGAGTTCTGATCAGTACTGATGACACGATGGGTTTTGCCGACCAGCTGACTGAGCGAATAACCGCTGATACTACAAAAACGTTCGTTGGCATAGGTAATCACGCCATGCGCATCGGTGATACTGACGATGGCATGCTGGTCGAGCGCGAACTTCTGGTTATCCAGGGCGCGGCTACTCGCCTCACGCTCCCTGACCATGACGGCCGTCTGGTTAAAAATTTCGATCACGCGCCTGATTTCCGTAGGCTCTTTGGAGCCATCCAGCATCCCGGCATTCAGCTTACCGGTACCGAGGTCTGCCACCATCACCCGCAAACGTTCCAGACTTCCCAGCCATTGCATCAGCGGAAAACGTATCAGCAGCAGGCCACCGATCAAACTCAACAAGCCCAGACTGACGGCGAATAAAGACAACGACCATAATTCGGCGGCAACGCTGGCAGTATCAAACTTCAGGCGCAAAACGCCGTAGTCCCGACCACCGACCGAAATGACCCGGTTAACGTCACCCAGCTTCTCATCTACCCAATTGAGCAACAGCGCTGGTGAATAAGCGCCGCTTTTCACCCTGGTATGCACCTCCATTTTGCCGCCGGCCAGATCAATAAAAGACACCGAGGAAAAGACCGACCCGTTCACGCCTTTTTCCAGGGTTTTACGCACGGTATCGTAATCGCCAATCACCACGCTGTCCTGCACCGCGTGGGCAACCACCTCCGCTAACATGACCGACGCCACGGCGGTCCGCTCGACCTCGCCTTGAAATTCAAAACGAAGAAACAGCAAAAGACCGCCTCCGGCGAACATCAACAAACTTATGCTGTACAAGGCAAAGACCCGGTGCGTGAGCGATGCCGGCAGCACCGCTTGCAACAGGTCGGTCATGCTCATTCTGATGATGGAACGAAGGCGCTGGATCATGGCATTCATCTAACGCAAACTGGCCGGTACGGTGCGGTAAAACTGACGATACGCGTCATATTCCGAGCCATTCGAGCGCGTGAAGCCTGCCACCGCCGGTAACTTGACGATGTCGGACACAGTAGCCAGAATTTTCATTCCCTGCGGATCTTTCTCCATGCCGAAAAAGGCCAGGCTGACCGCTTGCAAATCACGCTCCGGCACATTTTTTGATGCCATCAGGGCAAGATCATGCAAAGCCTCAGAACGCCATAGCACCCTGATCTGCTTGTGTTCGCGCTTGACCCACCCTTCTGTGAGTTGCGAATTGGCGCCCACAGCCTTGACCTTGCCACTGGTGAGCTGGGCAAAAGCACCATCCATATTCCCGCCAAACACCACTTGTACCGGAATCTGGCGCGCCAGTAGTTGGGCATACGGCAACTTATACGCGACCAAGGCTTCCGGACCAGGAAAAGCCACTGCCTGATCGGCCAGCTGTTCTAATTTTAGGACGGGAGAATCCGCCATCACCACAATCTGGCTATAAATCGGTGCGGTCTGTCGGCGTCCAAAGACTTTCCAGCCTAATTTTTCCCGCTCAGGGCTAAAAAGATGGTTAGTAAACACAAAATCGATTTCGTTGGCCAATACATACGCGGTGGTGTCGGCCGAGGTGCGGCCCAATTTAAGTTGCAGCTTGACGCCGGATTTCGACGACACATAGTCGAGTATCGGATTCCAGTACTTGGCCGTAATCTCAATGCCGTATTGATTCACCGGAGAAAAGCGGTACACAGTATCGCTCTGCGCCCACGCTAACATCGGGGCAAAGGCAGTCAAGGAAGTAACGGCAGTAAACACGGCGAGTGCCGACAGACGGCGTAAACCGGAGTGATATTTCAGCATGCAGACCCTGATGAATAAATGTAGGAAATAGAGAACGGATATAACTCAAAAAATACCAAAGCGACTGGCGAAAGACGCGACGCCCCCGATGTTGATGGAATGACACCCAAAGTGACAGCGACAGCATTTGTGCGACATTCATGCTGTTTCATTGTGCGCCATCTGCAGCAGTGCTCTGGCGCAGGGTCGTGGTATTCATGGCGTTCATCGCGGCTCCTATAGAGTGATCGATTTTGCCTCAGCCGCCCATGAACGGCATAGTATTCGGCTCCTTCGGAATATAGCCAGTATATTGATGCACAGCAATATAAACCATCCGCTTTTCACCGTATTTAACAATTGCCAGGTCCATCACCTGACATCCACACCTGGCAAAATACCTACCTGATGTTGCGTGCCTGATTGCTTCATTTCTGCCTACAGGCCAGAACTCAGACTACAAAATAAGCGTTGCTGAAAACGTCCATCGCCACTCTCGTCACTATCACCACAGTGAGCACAATCAACGTCACACGGCATTGCATTAATTTTATGAACTGCATTAGCATTCGCCATGCAGCCGCACAGTGTCATGCCCGGCCTGACACCAGGTAACATGGATACCTGTATTGACTGTTATATTCACCACTCGATTGCCCCTGACCAGACTATGCTCACCATCACACTTGCCCATCCTGATCACGCTGCGGCCTTGCTGGCCTTTGAGACCGAGAACCGACTACATTTTGAACAATGGATCGCCAGTCGCGGCGAGCATTTTTATCAGCTTGCGGCAGTGCGCGCCAGCCTGCAACAGGCACAGGCTGCGGCGCATGCCGGCGAACCAAAGGAATATCACTATCTGGCATGGCTAGGCGATGAGATCGTCGGGCGTGTCGCCTTGCGCGGAATCGAACGCGAACATTACTTCAAAGCCTCGATCGGCTATCGCTTCAGCGCGCGCCACGGCGGCAACGGGTATGCCAGCATGGCAGTGAATGCCGTGGCAGAATCTGGCTTTCTGAACCTAGGTTTGCAACGTATTGAAGCGGTAGTCATGATGGATAACCGCCCCTCACGAACGATTATGCGCAAGTGCGGCTTTAGCCAGTACGGCCATTCTCGCGCCAGCGTTTTACGTCATGGCCAATGGCTAGATACCTTACTGTTTGAACGCCATGCAGGGCCAGCGAGTGAGGCTACACAACAATCCACCCCGATTTCTGTATTGACACCAATCTCAAAATAACTTTAATACAAACAACGCCCGAAGCTGACCCCACGATCAGCCGGCAAGCTTACGCGCGCTTAACCGCGCCACGTCGGCATCGACGATCCGACAATGGCTAATGTCGGCACGCCGTTACTAAAAAGACCAAGAAACATGATAAGTCATTGACAAATAACTAATGGTCAAATAAAGTACCAGGCACAAATGACCGCTGGTCATTTTAATTTCCGGAAGCACTGACTTTTGCTCATTGCGGCAATGAAAGAACACAGCATGGATAGTTTGAAAAACAAATGGGCATTAGTGACCGGTGCTTCCAGCGGGTTTGGCGTCGAATTTGCGCATGTGCTGGCAGAGCGCGGTGCGCACCTGATTCTGGCGGCGCGCCGTACTGAACCGATGGAGCAACTGGCACAACAATTACGCACGCAGTACAAAATCAATGTCGTGATTGAGGGAATCGATCTGGGGTACCCCGGTGCCGGGATCGACTTAAAAAAACGTCTTGATGAGCGCGCTATCGCCGTAGATATCCTGATCAACAATGCCGGCTTTGGCTTGTTTGGCAAATTCCTCGAGCAGCCACTTAGTAAAACACTAGACATGTTGCAACTCAATATGCTCAGCCTGACCGGGTTGACCCATATTTTTGCCACCGACATGGTGCAACGCGGCGCTGGCCATATCTTGTTAGTATCGAGTATTGGTGCTTATCAGTCGACGCCAACCTATGCCGCCTATTCCGCATCCAAGGCATATGTCCTGTTGTTTGGCGAAGCACTCAATACAGAATTAGCGCCACATAATGTTAAGGTCAGCGTGTTGTCACCGGGTGTGACGGCGACCAATTTTTTTGCGGTATCGGGCCAAAAGGCTACTTTTTATCAACGGCTGGTAATGATGCAAGCCCGCCCTGTGGCAAAAATAGGCATACGGGCGATGCTGGCTGGCAAGCCAAGTGTGGTACCGGGCTTCCTGAATAAACTGACGATTTTCAGCAACCGCGTTACGCCACGCAGCATACAAAGCCGCGTTGCCTATCTGCTCATGAAAAACTAGCTAATACATTTGATTGCGCGAATGAAAGTGCTGGCCATAAAAACCGCACCAAGAAGCTAGCGCCAACAGCAACAGCATCACTTCCGTCAAAGCTGCAGAACCATCCTGATAAAGGCACGAACTACCATGACAACATTATTAATTCTAGGCGGAACCGGCGTGGTAGGACGGCAAGTGCTTGCGCAGGCACTGGCAAATCCGGCCATCACGCACGTGGTGGCGCCAACCCGCACTGCCCTTGCCGCGCACCCTAAGTTAGATAACCCCCTTATCGATTATGCCAGGCTGCCGGCGGATGCAGCATGGTGGCAGGCGGACGCCGCGCTTTGCACTATAGGCACAACCATGAAACTGGCAGGGTCTCAAGCGGCTTTCTCCAAGGTCGATCACGACTATGTTCTGGCCGCTGCCACACTGGCACGAGCCGCCGGCACCCCGGCCTTTGCGTATAACTCTTCGCTCGGTGCAGCGCCGGACGCCAGCTCATTTTACTTACGGGTAAAAGCAAAAACAGAGCATGATCTGGCGGCGCTGGGCTTTACTTCACTGACGATTGTCCGACCCTCTTTTTTGTATGGTGGCAAACGCGCGGATAAACGTCCCGGCGAAGCGATTGCCCTGGTAATCACCCGTTTACTGGGTGCGCTGATACCAAAGCAATATCGCCCGGTATCTGCCAGCCATGTGGCAGCGGCCATGCTGCAAGGCGTAAGCAGTCGCAAACCGGGTGTCCGCATCATCGAATCGGCGCAACTGCAATCGGCCCAACTGTCATCAGCGACACCCGGCTAGATACCAGCCTTATTGCGCTAAAACCCCCGGGTACAAAATAGCCCCTATGCTGCACTGTACTGCCCAGCCCAGCTCACTTTACCGCCCCATGAAACTACGCGCCCTTTCTTCTGACGACAAAGCCACCCGCCGCGGCGCGATTTTGTCAGCCGCCCGCACACTATTGATCAGCGACAGCCGGCAACTGCCTTCGGCTGCGCGTATCGCCGAAGCATCAGGCCTGGCCAAAGGCACGGTGTATTTATACTTTCGTACTAAAGAAGAGATTTTTGTCTCATTACTGGCAGAAGATTTTGCCGGTCTGCTCAATGAAATACAGCTATTTTTTGATGACCACTGGCAATCACAAGGCGTGGCCGGCTTAATAAGCCGCCTAGCCGCCTACCTCAACGCCTACCCGGAATTACTGCGGCTAGATGCCATGGCCTACAGCGTGCTGGAACAAAATCTTAGCGAGCAGTATCTGCGCGACTTTAAACTGGCACTAACGCAAAGGCTGGTAGCGGCAGGAGCAAGCCTGGATCAGGAATTAGGGTTAAGCAGCGGGCGCGGTGTGACCCTGTTAATGCGTACGTACGCGCTGATTCGCGGCTTATGGCAATCATTAGATCACCCGCCGGGTTTGCGGGCATTATTGGCCGAACCAGTATTTGCCCCGATACGGCCTGATTTTCAGACCGAAATGGTCGCTGCGCTGGGCGAATACTGGCGCGGTGCGCTCAGCACTGCCAGCACTGCCAGCACTGCCAGCACCAGCATCCACTACATTGATGTAAATCTGGTACCGGTATGATGGCTGTAAGGACAGCCCGTCTGCGCATCAATCAGCATCAACGCGCCGTAGCGAAAGCCAGCCATCTGGCGCGAACTTACAAAATCTTGGTCATAAATACGCTGTACGGGTCGATGTCATAGTCGGCAAACGGGGCGCTATCGACAAACCCCATCTTTGCATACAGCAAGCGGGCGGGCTCGAAAGCGGCCATGGAGCCCGTTTCCAAACTTAAACGCCGGTAAGAACGGCGCCCGGCTTCGTCAAGAATGTGTTGCAGCAGCGCTAGAGCCACACCTTTTCTCAGATGTTGCGACGCGGTGCGCATCGACTTTATCTCGCCATGCTGCGCATCGAGTTCCTTAAGTGCACCACAGCCCAGCAGTGCAGCACCGTCACCGGCCGTATCCCAAGCCGTCCAAAAGCTGATGTCCGGCTGGCGCAAGGCATCAAGATCCAAAGCATGCACACTCTCTGGCGGTGAATGCAAGGCCATGCTTTGCAAATGTTCTTGCAGCAAGGAAAAAATTTCCGGGCCGCGCAGCTTATCGATTTTAATGTGCATAAAAAAATTGGCGGATTGGAGAGTTGTTTGAATTATTAACGCTAAGATGAGCGGAAGTTTGCATGTCAGCGTTGATTGAGCAGTTAACATTAATGCGGATCATCGCTGGCTCGCATTAAGCGAACTAAGCGCACTAAACGCAATAGGTAAAGAGAAATCATTTGGCTCTTGAAAGCGCCTTTCCTTTGCTTATACTGGAACGTATTCTTTGATGAGACTTTCCACTGGAATGCCTAATCCTGCATGCAGTTTCCGAATCATCGCAAGCCTCAGCGGGCGGGTGTGATTGAAAATCTCATAGATGCGATGCTGCGCCCGCTCATTGGCTCAAAGTCTTTCATCGTCAACCCTGTCTGCTCTATGTTGAACTTAATTACCTCAACAGGATAGGGCAAATTCAATGGGAAATGTTTGGTTTCGTAAGCCTCCACAAGCGTCACTAGCACGTCCAGGCGGTCGCCGCCAAGTGTACCAAATTTTGCCATCATACGGCCTTCTATTTTTTTTAGAGCCGCCTTGTGATCGGCCTTTGTCGGTACAGGTTTAATTTCCATTTTCCCACCTAGATTGTTTGTGCATCTACTTGGTCATGCTGTTTAAGCGTCCCGACACACCGGATATAAACAACCCGATATGGGTAATTTATCCAAACAATTAGCCTGTATGTATTGCCCGCAGTATGAAATACCGCTCGACCATCCTGCAAAATACCAGCCGCAACAACATCTCGTTTGAGCATTATTGGTGTGGCCCAGTCTGCTTTTAATGCATGCCGGTACCAGGCCAGAAATTGGTCTTTCGCATCGGTATATGCCGGGTACAACTCCCAAAAAACCTTTATTGTTGAAAGTGAGATTATTCGCATGAATTAATTTTAGTCACAAAATGGGATCATGACAAACCTTGGGTAAAGTTCCCTAAGCTGCTCTTAATGAAATTTAACGCCCAAGCTAAGCGGCACCGGAGTGCCAGGCAATCAGGTTAGCAAGGAGTTAGATCACTGTTTCGTTTCGATTTATTCAGCGGTAGCGAAGGTGAATTTCCCCCCATACAGGGACTCGCACTGAACATGAAAGTCAATCATGCCGGTCAGTCCAATCACGCCGTCAGGTAGATCGGGATGTGGGTTCGGAAAGACCAGCGTTGCTAAGCTTATCTCTGCTCGTTCGCGCATCTGCTGGCGGCAAGGCAATCGGTAGCTAGGTTTGTGCATTGGTACAACAACCAACACCGGCACCGCGCGATTGGTTTCGTCACACCAGCACAGCGTCATTCTGGATGGGACAAAGCACTTCGCAGCAAACGCGTTGAAGCGTATGAAGCGGCCAAGGAAAAATATCCAGAGCGCTGGCGCAGTGCCATTGGAAACTGGGGACGATCTCGATTGTATATTTGAATCCCGAAAAACCGGCCGTTGATGCAGTCAAACAAAAGGAGCAAAATAGTCAACTAAAAAAAGCCGCGCAAATGCAACATTCAGGCGCCAACTAGCATTAAAATTTCCGCAAGAACCGCTTTCATCCAGCGTTTTGCGGCGGCGTGTAGCATCTGCTCCATCCACTAATAAAAAGGCGATCCATGTACGTTCAAGATATTTTTAAAGAAACCCGACCAGAGCTTCTTCATAAATTGATGTGCGAATATCCCCTGGCATCTTTGGTGGCACTTACGCCAGACGGACTGGAGGCGAACAATGTGCCGTTTGAAGTCGACCCGATGCCCGGGCCACTCGGAACACTGCGTTGTCACGTCGGAAGAGCGAATCCATTTGTGCAAAATTATTTGCCGGATGCGGAATCGCTGGTTATTTTTCAGGGGCCGAACGCGTATATTTCGCCCCGATGGTATGTCAACGGACAGAAGAGCGGAAAGGTGCTTCCAGGCTGGAACTATGCGGTGGTGCATGCATACGGAAGGCTACGCATAGTGGATGACAAAGAATGGCTGATGAAGCATCTCCGCGAGCTCGCAAAACGAAATGAAGCCGGGCACGAAAAACCTTGGGAACTGCAAGATGCTCCGCCAGATTTCGTAGAAAAATCGGCCGAATTCATCGTTGGACTCGAGATTACGATTACGCGGCTTGTGGGGAAATGGCAAGTGAGCCAGCAACGTACCGCCGCAGATCGCGAAAGCGTTTCGGCTGCACTACTGTTGGAGAACAAGCCTTCTGCCGCAGGTGTCGCCGAGTTGATTCGCCAGATAAGGAATGACCGGTGAGTCGATGCTCGTGTGCAAAATTCGACGTTCGTCGATAATCTTCAATGACTTCTCACTCACGACAAAAAATGCGAACTAGCCCATGCAAGAGTGCGTACCAGCGTTTTCTTCAGCAGGTCAAGCACGCATGGCAACGCCCATCCCCATCGTGACAATCACAGCACCACCTCATGCGATCACACCTGGAATTCCCCCGGCAACAGCATTGCGGCAATCGTCGTCACACAAGGAACAGCCGCTGTAAAAAGCGCTGTTTCGGCCGCGCCCAAGGAGGCTACCGCACGGGTGTGGATAAAGATGGAAACGGCGCCGATCAATACCCCCCTGAAATACTCCCTGAAATAGACTCTGCAATAGGACCTCGTTCCGGCTCACCAGAAACAGTGCTTTCCCAGGCAGCACCAGATAGTCCGGCACAAAACAGCACATTGAAAGAACCGCCCCGATCGAAGCCGCGTGGGCGGGCCTGACACCGAGTCGAAGCGCGAGCACCCCATAAGCCGGCCAGCAGGCCGATGCCAGCAACAGTGAAGCGTCGCCTCCGGCTTCAGCGCTCGCTAACGCCGCTCAGCAGTGATCCGTTCATTCTTGCGCCATTGCTGGCGCTTCCATCCGCGTCAGCTAGAGAAAATATTCACTGCTCCTCACGTTTATATTTTTGATTCCGTGTTTGTCTCAAATTTATAGTATTATGTTCGTAATATAAATAGTTGATCTAGGCATTGAGTTGGACTTCTCATTACAGAAAGGAATGTCATGGAAATTATTGGTGAAGAAAATACGAATAAAACTGTGACGCCGGCGACGGCGCCATTCGTCGAACCACTGGCTGTATTCGAAGCATCAGTGGAGCATCACTTCGCGTTGAATAACGGCGTACGGATCCACTATGCGGCAGCTGGTGCCGGCCCGCTACTCGTTTTTATTCATGGATTTCCGGACCATTGGCTTGGTTGGTGGCGGCAAATGTCAGCGCTTCGCGGCGACTATCGCGTGGTCGCAATCGATCTGCGCGGCTACAACCTGAGCGATCAGCCGGAGTCTCCCGAAGCCTATGCAATCAGCAATCTTGTTGCCGATGTGCGTGCGGTGATCGAACACGAAGGTGTTACGCGCGCGACGGTGATTGGCCATGACTGGGGCGGCTTCATTGCCTGGCATACAGCGATGGACGCTGCGGACCTGGTGGAACGACTCATCGTACTCAACATGGCGCATCCCTGGGCAATCCCGCGCGAACTTGCCAATGACCCGCTGCAACAAAAGGCAAGCGAATATGTCCGCCTGTTCAAGCATCCGCTCGCGCACACGCAAGTGCCGTTGGCGCGCCTGAGTGCATGGGTCTGCGAGTCTCCCTATAAAATTCGGCACGAGCAAGCGATGGCGGCATCTTCGATTCAGGGAATGCTGAACTACTACAAAATGAACTGGCCATCCGAGCCATACCAGAAGATTGCCCACGAGCCGCCACATGTTCAAGCGCCCACCTTGCTCCTCCATGGCTTGGATGACCCATACGTATTACCGTCTTGCCTGAACGACGTCTGGAAATGGGTAGACAACGAGGTGACGATTCTGACCCTGCCCGGCACAGGACACTTTGTCCAACATGATTGCCCGGATCGCGTCACACGCGCACTCCGGAGCTGGTTGGCTGACTGAGCGCAGAGAAGGCGGATCTTCAGACTGAAGATATCGCTTTTGCTGCAAGCTGGTCACCAGGCAGAGAATCGCTGAGGTGACGCTGATGTAATGTTGATGTGACGCTGATGTGACGCTGATGTGGCGCTGAGGCGGCGGCATAGCTGGGCGGCGCCTGTTGTTGGCAGCAAGGAAATCGTCGTAAAGGGCAGTCAGCTGGTAAGCTTTTTATATTACGATAATAATATTAAATAAATTAATTAAATAAACAGGTAAAACATGACGACCTTACTTTCACCGACTGCTGCTGCGATACTATTCCTTACTCCAGCTCGTACCACGACCCAGCATGGTTCCGAATCCGCTGTGCGGCCGGACAGCATGCTGCCAACGCCAAGCGGAAGAGTGGCGACATGGTATGAGGGCAATGGGCCAGCGATGCTCATGGTGCACGGATGGTCGGGACAACATGCAGACATGAATGCGTTCATTGCACCACTGTCTGCCGCAGGATATAAGGTCGTCAGCATGGACCTTCCCGCACACGGAGAATCCGAGGGCAAGACCGCGTCGATCCCTGATATGGCCAAGGCCATTTGTGCGGTGGCAGCAGCGGTCGGTCCGATACATGGGGTCATCGCGCACTCAGTAGGATGTGCGGCCACGGCATTGGCTTTGAAACAAGGGATGCAGGCGTTCCGCACGGTTCTCGTTGCGCCGCCGGCACGCTATGCGCACTTTGCCCGCGCGTTTTCAAAACAGGCCGGCGTGGACCCCGATAGCTTGCTGGCCGAATTGCGTCGCCGGGATATCGATGTCGATAGTATTGATCTGCCCTTAATGGCGCCGAGTCTGCGCTCACGTGCACTCGTTATCCATTCGGAGGATGATCAGATCGTGCCTTTTGCGAATGGGAAGGCGATCGCCGCCGCCTGGCCAGAGGCTCAGTTTCTCGCGTGTGAAGGGATTGGACATAGGAAAATTCTGTCTGATTCCAAGGTGGTTGCTGCCGCCGTGTCGTTCTTAACCAATTAATTCATCCGGAGTATTTTTATGCGCTACACAAAGGACCATAGACTGGAAACCCATAACCGTATCCTTCTCAAGGCTGGTGAACGATTCCGTGCGGAAGGGGTGGATGCAGTTGGCGTAGCCAGTCTGATGGGGAGTCTTGGGCTAACCGCCGGCGGATTCTATGCACACTTCGATTCCAAACAAGCCCTGGTTACCGAAGCCTGCGACGACAGCTTTCATCGCACCACTACCGGGTTTAGGGAACTAGTACGCAGCATGCCAAAGGGTAAACGGCTGTTTTCCCTCATTGATGCCTATTTATCAAAGTACCATCGCGACGCGCCAGAACAAGGCTGCCTCGCTGCCGCCAATGGCGCCGAGCTCGCACGGCATCCGACCGAGACGCGCGCCGCTTTCTCAAAACAGCTCAATGCATGGATTGCGGTGATTGACGAAGCGATGAACACCGACGGACTGACGGGCGACGCACGAGGTATTGCGAGCACCATGGTCGGTGCAATGACACTGGCCCGCGCCGTTGACGACCCGGTTCTCTCGGACGCATTCCTGGAGTCAGGCCGGCGCACGGTCAGAGCCAGCCTGGTTCAATCCGAGCAGAAGAGAGTAGCGACCGCCGATCGCTCAAAGAAGAACTGAGCGGCAGCAAAGCAATCTGTTAAGTGCGCCTGGCATTCCCCATACGCATGCGAAGGCGCAAAAAAAGTAATTTGAGTGCCTTGCATTTTGCGATTCTAATAGGGGCACGGGCAAGAGTGGTCTCTCTTGCCTGTGTTCGCAGCACCCAGTCTAGTGGAGAGAACTGATGAAGACAATGAACCTGCAAAGCACTTCCAATCCATGGAAGGTGTTTTGGCTCACGAGCGCCGCAGTTTTTTTAGTGTCGATTGATGCAACTATCCTTTTTGTTGCATTCTCCGCTATACAGAACACTTTTCCCAGCGCGTCCGCCGCGCATCTTTCCTGGGTTTTAAACGCTTATACCATCGTGTATGCCGCGCTGCTGGTGCCGGCCGGACGGCTCGCCGATAGACATGGACACCGACGGGTATTTCTCCTCGGCGTAGGCATCTTCACCGTTGCATCGGCCTTGTGCGGCATGTCGCCCGCACCGGCAATGCTGATCGCTGCGCGCGCATTGCAAGCGATCGGAGCCGCATTACTTACCCCCGCCTCGCTTGCGCTGGTACTCGCCGCTTTTCCTGTATCACGCCGGCCGATTGCTGTTGCGCTTTGGGGTGCAGTCGGCGCGCTCGCCGCAGCAATCGGCCCTAGTGCCGGCTCCTACATTATCGATCAGTGGGGCTGGCAGTACGCGTTTTACGTCAATGTCCCGATTGGAATGATTGCACTGGTGCGTGGATTTATCGTTTTGCCGGAGCATCGCTCCGCCACGCGCGCAGGGGCACCCGACATCGTCAGCAGCTTGCTCCTGATTAGCGGCGTCGGCCTTGTTTCTCTTGGAGTGGTGCAATCCGGGGAATGGGGCGCGCTTGCGACCTCGACCGTGTCAACCATAGGGGCAGGAGTACTTATTCTTCTGGGTTTTGTATATTGCTCTCGACAGTCGGCGTCCCCGGCACTAGATCTGAGTCTCTTTCGGAATGCCACCTACAGGTACGTCAATATTGCCACGTTCTGCTTTGGCATGACATTTACGATGATGTTCTTCGGTTTCTTCTTTTTCCTGACCAAGATGTGGAGTTATTCACTCTCGCTATCCGGACTGGCGGTAAGCCCTGGCCCGCTACTCGTGATTCCAATCGCGATTGTGTCCGGCAAGCTGGCCGCACGGCTAGGTCACCGGCCAGGCCTGATCCTTGGCGGTATCATCTTCTCGCTGGGCGGAGCGTGGCTATTCTATCGGACCGGAACTGAAGCGCATTTTCTCTCTGTATGGCTTCCGGGGATGCTGCTCACCGGGACCGGTGTCGGGATGGTACTTCCCTCCCTGTCCGGCGCCGCCGTGCACTCGCTTGCTGCCAACCGCTTGGGTGTCGGCATTGCAGTCAATACAGCGGTGCGGCAGCTTGGATCTGTCTTTGGTGTGGCGGCAACGGTGTTACTGGTTGGCGGCAAGAATGCCGGCCTTCACGACTTTCACAGTCTCCACGCCATGTTGGTTGTTGGTGGGTTGTTGACCGCCGCATTTTGTCTGATGGTGAATACAAAACCTTCTACCGCAGCGGCCGGTGTGAACGTACTAGCGGAACCAACGCGCACGACCTGAACGCAGAGTCAGCTCATCCACTTTACGGGTGGATCCTGACCTGCTACCGGGATTGACAAGGTTCGCGCACAGGCATGCCTTCCGATTAACTGCAAGCCGTAGCTTCACCGTTTCTTCCTCTTCTAAAAAAGGAGCATCACGATGTTTGATATCAAGCAGCCAGTGGCAATCGAGGCCATGGCGATCGCGCCGCGCACCAAGCCGTCTAACTATCCAGCGCCGTTTGCCGCGCGCGTCACAGGGCGCGAGAAGCGCGCGCTGGGCGATGTATTTGGCCTCAATAGTTTTGGCGTGAACCTCACACGCCTGGCTCCGGGGGCACAGTCGGCGCTGTACCACAGACATACCGTACAACAGGAATTTATCTATATTCTGGAAGGTGAGCCTATCCTGATAACCGATGCCGGCGAGACGCAACTTCAGCCGGGTATGTGCGCAGGTTTTACACCGCAAGGTTCGGCGCATCATTTGCTCAACCGATCGGATCAAGTCGTGGTCTACCTTGAGATCGGCGATCGAGCCCCGGGCGATGCCGGTTTTTATCCTTCCGATGACTTGCTGGCGATGGATGCGGGCGGCGGGCAATGGAGGTTTACACATAGAGATGGTACGCCTTACTGATCGGCGAATAAAAATGTGCGAATTCGAAAGCTCAGTGGGCGAAATGCCCGAAAAACGCCCTCACAGGTGCAAAAAAACGAAAAATCCATGTCAAAGTTAAATGACACCGATAGTGCCAGCCGATTTCAAAAAATCGGCTGGTTGTTCAGCCAAGCCTAAGCGTATTGTTAGGTGGGGGTTCTTCGGAAATCGTGTTTCGTGTTCGAATCAGAAAGCGGAGTTCATGGCAATTGGTCTGATTATTATCGGTGACGAGATTCTGTCGGGCAGGCGCGGCTTGCAACTGGCGTGGGCCGAATATGTGGATGATGACCCGGTACGCATTACTGCGATGTTCAAGCGCGCACTGGCCAGCGGCGACATCGTGTTCTCGTACGGCGGGATCGACGCTGACGCCGATGATGGAACAAATCAAAGCCGAATATCCTCCTGTCAAAGTGTTCAGCCTGCCCCGCTTCGGCATATCGAGTTCGGTGTCAAGCGTGAGCCGGAGCAGACCAATGCGGCGTTCGACAAAATACTAACGGACCACAGCGTAGTGGCATAGCATCACCAGCCCTATTTAATTTAACTCAACTCACTGACCAAGGTAAACATGGATACGCCAAACCAAAACATATTGCAGCAAGCTATTCATCAGGGGAACACTTTAGCCCGAACTGTTGAAACGACGTTTATTACTGTCGATGGCCACCGCTTTGGCTACCGCATGTTCGGTAAACAGAGCACGGTACCGTTAGTGATCTTGAATCGCTTCCGCGGAACACTGGATACCTGGGATCCCGCGTTCCTGGATCCACTGTCTCAGGAACGTACGATCGTGATATTTGACAGTGCCGGTGTAGGCATCTCCGACGGACAAACGCCAGATAACATCACTGAGGCAGCCGCGATTGCGGCAGCATTTATCCGCGCCCTTCACCTTAAGCAGGTTGATGTCTTCGGCTGGTCCATGGGTGGCGCGATTGCGCAGCGTTTAACGCTGGACTATCCTGGACTCGTGCGCAAATTGGTGGTGGCAGGGTCTGGCCCGGGCGGTGTTCCGGACGCGCCAAAGGCACAGCCTAAGGTGTGGGAAATTGCTGCCAAACCGGTCAACGACGATGAAGACTTTATGTATTTATTCTTCGACACCGCCGAAGAAAGCCGCGTGGCGGCTCGCAGGAGCTTAGATCGTATCCGCAGCCGCAAGGCACCTCATGTTCCTTCGGTACGTGCGGAGTCAGTCCGGGCCCAGGCAACTGCCATCATGGCCTGGGGCGGGGGCCATGACTCCGCATATCCGCGGCTGGCGGAAATCACGCAGCCGGTTCTGATTGCAAATGGAACCAATGACATTATGGCGCACGCGTACAGTTCCTATGTCATGTCACAGCACCTTCCACATGCCCAGTTGATCCTTTACCCAATGTCTGGGCATGCCTTTCTATTTCAGTACCCGGAACTTTTTGTCCGACATGTCAATGAGTTCCTCTGCTGATCGGCACACCCGCCGTAATATGCTTAGCATCCTGCGGATGTTTTTTCTCGTCGCAGATCGTGGACGTGCCGCGCTTGCCGGACGAGCGATATCGTTCTGGCCATGACCTGCTTGTTTGAGAATATGAATCTGGTATCGCTCGCCTTGGGTAAGGTGCGTGCAGCGTATTGCGGGCAACTTTGAGTTAGCGCTCCAGGGATCGGATATTGCCGCATCTTCCCAGCCGATTCTGTTAATCAGCAAGTTGCACTTCGGATTTGAACTCACCATTGCAGGAACAAGCTGTGGTGACTGCCCTGTGACATACAGAGAAGTTGCTACGCCACAAAATTTGGTTGCCGTGCAGACCAAGGAGCTAAGTGGATAGCCCTCATAAAACACAGCAGATCAACCGCAAAGATACAAGGCAAGCCACTCTTAAGGGTTTTATATGTCCAGATTTTCCCGCAGCAGCATTTTTATCCCGCCGCCCCATTTTTATCCTGCAGATTTTGCGGTATACATTAGCTTTGGCGCACACAACGGAGCAACCAGATGAACAACTCAGCACTGGCACTAGTCCTGTATGCTGCATGGACGCTACTACTACTCGCAGGCATCGCGACTCTGCGTGGCGGTCTTACGCTATCTGGCAAGCGCACCGCAAATTCATTTTCTGTGGCAGGAGACGATGTATCACCGTTCTCCGCACGGCTATGTCGCGCACATGCCAATTGCTACGAGAATCTGCCGGTATTTGGCAGCATCGTTGTTGTGGCTATTTTCACTGGCAACGCACACATCACCGAACCCTTAGCCCTTTGGGCAACTGCTGCGCGCATCTCGCAGTCAACGGCTCATCTGATTTCCACTGGCAATCTCGCTGTACAGATTCGCTTCGCTTTCCTGTTCGCCCAATTCCTGATCCAGGTATGGTGGCTCGTCCGTCTTATTGGAGTGCTGATATGAATAACTCAGTGGGGACGAAGGGCTGGGCAGCTTTGGGCGGCGCATTGCGCCGTCAAGATCGGGTCCGCCTCACCGGGCAAGCATTGCTAAGCCAACTTGCGGCGCTACCTGCAAATCTGCGCATCCGTCTCGGATTCAGCGACGTGGCAACCGCTCGTATCGACTTAGGGACGATTCGGCTGCCAGATTCCGCCGCGGCACTTCGCGCCAGCGAACATGCCAGGGCGCTTAGCCAGCCATGGCTCTTCAATCATTGCTTGCGCACCTATGTTTGGGGTGCGATGCTCGGCCAGCTCGATCAGATCAACTTCGATCAGGAACTATTGTTCGTTGCCAGTACGCTCCACGATCTAGGTCTAACGGATTCACACAACTGCAAGGAACCGAGTTGCTCATGTTTCGCGGTGGAAGGCGCGCGGGCTGCGCACAGTTTTGTTGCCGCAATTGGCTGGGAAAACGAGCGCTGCGATCGCTTGGCCGAGGCGATCTCGCTGCATCTAAATGTTCGTGTCGGGTTAGGACACGGGCCGGAAGCCCATCTGCTTCACGAAGGGGCCGCGCTTGATGTGATAGGAGCCCGGCTACGACAAATCGGGCCAAAAGCAGCAAGCGCAGTCTTGGAACAGTACCCTCGCTTAGGATTCAAGCAGCATATGGTCGTGTCTATGAAAGAGCAAGCACGGGCAAGACGGGGATCTCGCGCAGCATTTCTAGCAGGACTGGGATTTGTCGGCCTCATCCGCTCTGCGCAGCTTGAGGATGCGCCTAAGGAATAAGGTTGGATCATGCAAAGCCACGGTCTGAACTATTTATTGGACAAGTCGGTAATCAGCGCGGGCTGTTTGACAGTTTGGAGGAAATAGAACGGCAACTGAATTTTGTAATTCTGAAAGACCATGGGCTACTTGGAGCAAGCATCTCGGCGCCGCGACCGCTGTACATCATTGGGAAGCCGGTCGACAACGCGCCGGTCTGCGCCGGCAACGGACAGATGGTTGCGCTCCTTGCCTCATCATTAGATATGGTTAATCGCATTTACAAAACAGCTCTGCCATTCAGCAGACTATGCGAAGGTCTGCCGCGCTTACGAGCTCACTACCACGAAGACTATTATGCTGCGCGTTTCCCGGGCAATATTGAGCTGATGCGTGAAGTGTCTGCTAAAAACAGTTATCGTTTGACCAGGAATGCGCGTGTGCCTCAATTTACAAACTTGCATGGACCATCAGTTGTATGCGTAGAATGCCTCTGTACATGTTGCGCGTGTAGCCCATTGGCCATCAGCTTAACCACGGCATGCCATGCCGGCGCAGATGCGGCGCGACTCGCATGAGATTCGAGAATGAATAATTTTTCCTATCGGACACCCCCGCTGGACGCGATTCGCGGGTTTGTCGCAGTTGCCCGCCGCATGAGCATCACCTTGGCTTCGCAGGATTTATTCCTGACACAGTCTGCTGTAAGCCGGCAAATTCAGACGCTCGAGGAATATTTCGGCACGCCCCTGTTCATTCGCAGGCATCGCGCAATTGAACTGACCGAGGTTGGCGAGCAGCTTTTCAAGCTCGCATCATCATGGTTCGATCGACTAATAGAATTTTCCGAAACGACACGACAGCACGGCCGCACGCATCCGGTCACCATCACGGCCAGCATCGGCGTCGCGTCGTTGTGGATACTGCCCAAGCTGGGGGCATTTCAGACCCTGCATCCCAATATTGACGTACGGGTGGCTGCGAACAATCGCGTACTCGACTTAGAACAGGAATCAATCGACCTGGCCATCCGCTACTGCCGGGAATCGAACACGCCAAGAGGATCCATTCGCTTATTCGGCGAGAAAATTATTCCGGTTGCAAGCAAGGCGGTTGCAGCCCGCGCCTTTAAAGATAGGGCTAGCCTGCTCAATGAAGTCCTTCTTGAGCTGGACATGCGGGCCGTGCCGTGGCTACGATGGTCGGACTGGCTGACGGCGACAGGCTCGGCAACAGCAAAACCGCGCGGCCATTTGCATTTCAATCAATACGATCAGGTGATTCAGGCGGCGATCGAAGGACATGGCGTGGCATTGGGAAGAGTCGCCCTGGTGATGCCCATGCTCAAGGACGGTCGTCTCGTCTCCCACGCCGAAGCGAACCCGGGCGTCAGTGATTTCGCCTACTGGCTGATCAAGCCGCGGGAAGCTGTGCGTCCGGAGGTCCAGATATTTGCGGACTGGATCATCAGTGAAGTGCGAACAACCACCGATCTGCTGGACAGCATCGTCATACGTCCGAGCAACGACTTGCATGCAAAAAGCGCCGATTGAATTGCCATTTTCACCTGCCTGTGTTGCCAATCGTTTCGCGGTTTAACTATCGGATGGAGAAGGTGGCACCAGCCATCGCGACAAGCCGGTCATTAGAAAATACCTGGGCATTTGCAAAGACAATCAAACGCCCGGACTTCAGGACACGGGGCCTGATTTCTAGCCACGAGCCTAGCGGCACCGCCCCCAGATAATCGACCTGAAGCCCGATGGTGCGCGCAAATTCGCTGGCCGGCAAATTGCGTCCGCAGGCCGAGCCCATGGCAATGTCTGCCAGGGCAGCGAGCACGCCGCCATGCAAAATCGCCTGAGTATTGCAATGAGATTGCCCGACCCAAATGCCCAGGATAGACACGCCATGTTCATCGACCCGGGAATACAGCGGTTCCCAGGCCTGGGTCACTTGATTGATACGGCGGTGCAGCGCAAAACCATCCTTGGGAAATTCACTGTTATTCATACTCTCACCCTACCGGCACAGTCCGGGCACATTCGATTGCGTCTTCCAGCCGATCATTGCCCCAAAACATTTCCTCACCGGCGAAGAACGTCGGCCCGCCGAAAATACCGCGGTTGCGCGCCTCTTCGGTCTGCTCCCGCAAGCGCAGTTTGTTGACGTCGCTTTGCGCGTGGTCGATGATCAGGCCCGGATTAGGAACGACGCCGGTCAAGGCTTGCAGGACCATGTCCGTGGTGTTGATGTCGAGATCGTCCACCCAGTTCTGCACCATCACATTCTTGCAGAACGCCCCGATCCACGGCTGTTCGGCGCCTAAAATGGCCACGCGCATCGGCAAGGTCGCAAGGCGAGGAAACTCCGAAGGCTGATTGAATTTCAAGCCATATTTTTCCGCCTGACGCGCCATGTCACGCCACATGTATTTCCCTTTATTAGACTGCAGAACGAAGGGAGAGGAATCCCATCCGAGATATTTAAAAATCGGCCCGAGCAAAAATGGTTTCCACACGACGGAAACGCCCGATTTTCGCGCCAGTTCTTCAATCCGCATCACACTCAGATAGCTATAGTTGCTGCCAAATTCGAACCACATTTCCAGCGTTGGCTTGGCAACGCTCTTTGTTGAGTTTTTCATGCTTTTCCTTTTCAACGATATCAATGACAACAGCGGCAATCGCAGTTTCCTGCGTGCAAGCAGTCGATTACTTCAGGAGTACCAGGCAGCGAATTTCCATGCTGCGCCGCAGCGGCGCGTCGCCCGGCGCGGTAACGTCATCGAAAGCGCAATGCGGCGTCATGCGCGCCGCAGCAGCGCGGCGTGAATCGTAGGTCTTAAATACCAAAATCTCGTACGGCTGCATGGTCGGATAGTAGTGCCAGCGATGCGCGTCCGAATGCTTCAGCATATATATTTGCCCCTTACGGGTCGGATAGATAATGTCGGTCTCGATCCAGTCCGTCATCGACACGCTGCGCGCATCGCATACTGCCAACGGCGTATCGATCACCGGATTCAATACCGGGCGCCAAAAATTAAGAATAAGAAATGGCAATTGCGGCTCGACCTCGGGGAAGACCATATTGAGCCGCGCCATTCCGGACGTCTCGGTATAGTCGTTATGGACTCTTCCTACCGCCGCCGGCTTTGAGCCATCGCCAGGACGGCCCATCGTCAACGATGGCCGGCCCTCCTCCCGCTGCCGCAGCAAATGATCGTAGACCCTGGCTTTGGTGCCTCCCGTCATATCCATCGCGAGTTCCTCAATTTCCCGATAATAGAGATTCGCGACCTCTGCCTCATCATAGAAATCCTTGACGGCAGACGGTGCATCGAGCAGTTCGAAGCCATTGCCTTCGAGTGACAGCGAGGATTCGACCTGTCGCGCGTTGCTGATTCTGCAGCTACGCATGTCGTATGCGCAATTGGTGCCTGGCGTTCCGTCCTGCGGCTCGTACATGGTTTGAAAAGCGCGCTCGCGCAGCGGCACGGCATACCCGAGTTCGCCCATCACGAAACTATTCATCTTTTGAACATTCATTTGATCACCTTTGATTACAAAATCGTTTGCATGCGTAGCACTTCATCGCCCATGACTCATTTCCATTTCGGAAAACCACGCCGGTACAGGTAATCTCCGACATCTGAATCTTATAGATCGATGAAAAATCCACAATCGCATTTTTTGCATACTACGTAGGAGGAAAACGCATGTGACGTAATCTGCAGCATATGTTTCCGCTTGACGCGCAACACGGTTTCGTCAAAGCCGCGCATCGTGTGAATATGTCGCGCGCTGCGGAAGACCTGCAGCTGACCCGGTCGGCAGTAAGCCGGCACAGACAGGCGGTTGAAGAGTATTTGAAAACACCATTATTTATACGGAAACATCGGACACTGGAATTGACGCGCACAGGTGAGCAACTGTTCGATTTGGCCTCGCCCTGCCTGAATCGGCTCAGCCAATTCACCGACCGCGTCAAATATGGCGACCGCACCAGACCAGTCACCATTACCGCCAGTATTGGCGTCACATCGTTGTGGATCATTCCGCGACTGGGCCGGTTTCAGGAGAACCGTCCGGAAATCGACATCCATGTGGCCGCCAATACTCGGATTCTCGATCGGGGACACGAAGACATAGAACTTGCAATTCGCTACTGCCGTAAATCGCAGGCGCCTTCCGGCGCAGTGCATTTATCCGATGAACAGCTAATGCCGGTGGCCAACAGGACAATTGCGGCATCCGCATTCAGCGGTCCGAACCATCTTTTAACGCAAGTTCTGCTCGAATTCGATGAGCGCGCCAAACCATGGCTGCGCTGGTTCGCCTGGTTCAGCGCCCATGAATTTGGAAATATGAAACCGCGAGATATCAATATTTTAATCAATACGGCCGGGTGATACGGGCAGCGCTCGAAGGACACGGCGTGGCATTGGGGCGCTTCGCGCTGATGGCGCCCAACGCTTACGGTACTTGCCAAGCTCGCCCAGCATGCGCGCCATCTATTGCAACACCCTGCGCGAGGGTGCGCCCCGGATCGGTCGGCACGACCGCGGTTTGCGCAGTAGCAGGGCACCCCGGCGGAGCCTTTCATGCTGCGTAGGCGCGCACTGGCGCGGGCGAGTGCCATATGCACCCGACCGGCGCGGCCCGTCATGCTTTCGGTTTCGACCAGATGAAGAACTAGCTGCACATCCGTCAGATCAAAACGCATGCCTCCCGGCCCCTCACAATACATGTCTTCGCCAAAAACCAGGGCGCGTAAGGTCCAGCATAAAATGAGGGCATGAAGCGCCCTGCCAGTGCGAGTTCGCTCGGTGACGGGTCAGGTATCTCGGACGAGCTCCGCGACGTACTGTTGGTAGCTGGTCTCGGTCTCGTTAAGCAGCGACCATGCCCAGCAGCCTGAGGGAAGCTGTGAGTCGATGGAAATAACCTGTTGTAAGGCGGCGGTCTCGCCGAGAAATAGAAGTACCGCCTTCTGAAGCGCCAGCAGATGCAGATGATTCAGAACGCAAGCGGACTCGGACCGGTGCGCCTGCAGGAGCCTGGAGCCACGTGGTACATACTGAACCACGAAAGGATGAAGGCTCTCGTGAAATACCGTGTCAACCTTGTACCGAAGAGGCACCGGGGTCGGTGTGAATGCGTGGAGCGCGAAGCGCATGTTCACGCTTGGCCCGGCCAAGGACTGTGAGGGAGTATCGCATAGGGTCAGGCGAAGCGGCGCGATGAAAGGCTCAAGCGGCCGATGCGTTAGCGCTGCAACTGCCCCGACCATCGCGCTAGGGTCCGTCTTCCACATGGCGCGAACGTCCGGCAGAACCTCAGTCAGTTCCCGGACCCAGTCGCCCTTGAGCTGATAGCCACGTCCGGTGGCGCACGCTCGGTCGGCTGATTCGTCATAGGTGAGCGCCTGCCAATAGAGGAAGCAGCAGGAAGCTTGCGAACAGCGCGCGTCGGTACATTGAGATGCCTAAGCTTTGAGCTAAGCGGCTCGCAGCGGCAGGCTTCGGATCCGTCGGACCGAAGGTTTGGGTCGCATGCGCGTTGCTATTCACTCTCATGACGTGGCAAGGCATCGAGAATTTCCCACCAGTTGCACTTGGAGCCGGTGTAGTAGCTTGCTGCCGGGCGCACGTTCAAGGCTTCGTTGATCGTACCTACGCGTACGCGAACAACTTCAGGGCGGGCCGCCAGTACGCTATAGATGGGTGAACCGCAGCGCGCGCAAAAGTGCCGTTTCTCTCCGGGAGACGACTCAAAAGCGAAAAGAAGTTCAGTGCCTGCCGTGACATGAAACATCGCACTGCTGATGGAAGCGTTTGTCGCGAGCGGGCCACCGGAAGCCTTACGACACATTTGACAGTAGCAAACATCGATAGGGCCAAGCTCCGCGGTAAGCTTGTATTGAATTGCGCCGCAAAGGCAACTACCTGTGTATAGAGGGGCGGCTCTTTCGGTGGTCATGCTCTGCGGCCTAGTTGTTTTAATGTTTAAATTAATAACATATCAGAAAAGTAAATATTTAACAATTTTCACAACACGTGTCTGAAACCTGCGCCCGCCTTCACTGTAGCTCTGGCAAATCCTTTAAAAAAGCGATAACAAGAAAAGCCCAAATGTTAACTCCGGCAATTGCCTGCATTCTCATCGAACCACAACGCGAATTACGCAGATCAGCCGCCAAACAAAGCACAGGTTTGCGCTTTGTTTGGGGTATTTTCAGATCTGTTCACACACCAGTCGCTATCGTGCTGCGGTGTTGCTAAAAAGAATCATTTTTTTCCGGCACCCGACGAGGCAAAAGCCGCGAGGAGGTTCGACAAAAAAATGTGCGATAGCTTCAGCGGTAAATTTTATCGGGGTATTTTACGAATATATTGCGCGTATCTTGTACCGCTGCTTAACAGCGGGGGCAAATAAGGGGACCTCAATTTTATCGAGGTCAATAGATGCACTGCCCACTTTTTTTACCGGATGAAAGCGGGTTGAATATTAAGCACTTTCCCTGCCAAAATTCTCAGACCGGACGGGCTGGCGAAACCGGCGCCAGCAAATTAATCAGCGCTATATCAGCGCTATATCAACTTAATATCAACTTTATATCAACGTTATTCTAGCTCTTAAAAATTTTCAGCAATTCCACCGCCGGGGATGCGCCACCCATTTTTCTATCCATTTTTGCAGCTTCTATGATTTCAACCAGCTCATTGTATTTATCAGCTTGTCGATCGTCTAAATTAGTCATGTTCATGCCCCAACGAGGAAAAGTTCGAAATTTTGCCGGCTCATTGTAGAGAATGCGTGAATTTTTATGACGTGGATCTTTTTCGATCTTGTGGTACAGACTTTTCAGCGTCTCTAGCGGGCCTTCTAATATCTGTAAAAACCAGCCGCCGTTATAAAATAAGCTACCGGTTACATCCAGAGGTTCATTATTGGTTTTGGCGATATTTCGAATGGAGTTGAGATCCTCCAAAGACATTTTTCGCACCGCTTGACTAACATAAACAAGTTGATTTATTGACACTTTTATACTCACTACTAAAATAATAGATAACTAACAAATGCAAAGAAGCAATGCGCTCCTCACACCCACCTGTTAAAACTGTCACCGGTCCATTTACCGGCGAATGAAACCATCGCGCCATGTACTGACGATGAAGCTTTCCACCGGCAATGGGGGTAACAGTCAATTTATTGCATTACTTAATTTTGATTTACGCTTTTTTCGCCCAGGCCATGCACCAGCCTTTGGCGTTAACTTGTTTGCCACCCATGGCAGCACAGGGCGCCCAGGCGTCGCCCGCTTTACCTTGAAAAAGTGCGCAATTGGCGCAGTTTTTGCCTGCTGCATAAGCCGGATATTTCTTGCTATCGACTTTGCTGGCATCGTGTTTGTAGCCCAGCGCAAGCGCTGCCGGAGCAGTTTCTTCAATATGCGGTTCTTGCGCGTTGGCTCTCAGAGCTATGCCGATACTGAGGGCTGCCGGGATGGTTTGCAGCAGGAAATGACGACGTGATTTCATGATATATCCTTGAAAATTTGGAAAACTAAGGTGATGCTGTGTGGTGGGCATCGCTGGTTGAAAATAAAATTTCGTGACGTCCAGGCCTTCGATACCCGTGGAAACAAATTATGCGGTTTGCTTGCGCCAGATTGGTCTTATCTTCAAAAACAAGCGGTACAAGCTATCGAGACAATAAATCACTGGCGGTTTGCCAAGTAGCGGCGTTAGCCAGGCGAGTGCGGGAAAATGACTCCAGAGCACAACAAAGGCTGCGGCACCCGATGTCAAACGCCCGTTCGCATCGCGCACATGTAGTTTCGCCAGCGCCTGCGTGCGCTCTAGCTGGCTGCCTAATTCTTGCGGTAAGCAGCGGCTTGCATCAATCCATTCAATCCGCTCTGCGCCTTGCCACTGTTGATAAGTCGCGATTTCCTTAGAGCACACTGGACAGGCTCCATCGAAATACACCGTGCAATTCTTGAGAGTGTTGAACCTTGAGTTGGATGCGTCGTTTTTCATGATGGCTCAGCGAGTGGTGATGTCATTTCGACTTAACCTCATCAGGTTAGTCCAATTATGCATCGATGTCCAATCAATGAACCGCGATAAAGCATGATATCATGTGTAAATTCGGGTCAATTGCGGGTCCACACTCTTTTTTCTCAATTTGATCCGCCCTGATGAACCGGATTCCAGTTTCGGTTTACCTGTGATTGTGTGTTTGAAGAGGAGTATGCAAATGAATAAAGATACGCAAAAATCGCCTGAAGCCGATGCGAACGTCAGCTATCGTAGTGGCGCGGCAGCACGCCTGTCGGGTGTGCCGGTGGAAACCTTGCGGGTCTGGGAACGGCGCTATGGTGTGACGGACCCTTCACGTTCTGCGCATGGGCAACGCCAGTATTCTTTTGACGATGTCAGGCGCTTGGGTCTGATCAAACAATTGGTCGATGCCGGCAATGCGATCGGTGCTGTTGCCCATTTGGACTTGCAGCAACTTCTTACGATGCTGGAGGCCATTGCCAGGCTTCCTGCTGCACAGTCACAAATGCCGGTCAGTCATGGTCTGCTCAGACTGGCATTGGTAGGCGCAATGTTACGTCAGCCTTTGATCGATCTCGACCCCGCGCATAGCAATCTGAGTCTGGTACAAACATCGTCGAACCTGAAACAAGCCGTGGTGCAACTAAGCGGCGTTAACGTCGATGTATTGGTGGTAGAACAAGGAGAGCTAAGCTTGCCTGAGGAACAAACACCTGTGTTAATTGCGGCACAACAAGCTTGTCAGGCAAGCGCCGTATTGATTTTATATCGTTTTGCATCGAGTGACGCAATTCGTCAATTGCGTTTGGCCGGTTTCCATGTTGCGCGTATTCCCATTGACATGCTCGAATTTGATCATCTGTGCCGTGTTGCGCTAGCGCGTGCCTTCACCCAGGCAGAGCAAAAAGCCCGCCTTCGGCACACACTGAAAGCGAGTATAAAAGTGGCTGAGACTGCGGCTAAAACTCAACACAGCACGATTCCTGCCCGCCTGTTAGATGACGACAATTTAATGCAGATTGCGAAATCAGCGACTAGTATCCATTGCGAATGCCCGCGACATCTGGTGGACTTATTACAAATGCTGACTAGCTTTGAGCGCTATAGCGCGCAATGTGAAAACCGCAATAAAAGTGATGCCAAATTACATAGAGATCTGCACCATACTGCGGCGCATGCCCGTTCGTCATTAGAACAGGCACTGATCAGAGTGGCGCAGGCAGAAGGCATTCAATATGAATGATGATGCTTGCCAGGGGCGACGAATACCGATCAAGAGCAAGACTATTACGAACAACGCTAACGCGCACGAGCGCTGCGCCAACTAGCTTAAACAGCTGAAAAAATGGGAGTGCAGAATTAAAGCCGATTTACATCAGGGTATTAAATTTTTTTCTTAAGACGGCTGACTGCTTTTTCTTACGGAAAGCTTGAACCGCATTCGTCCTAAGCCTGCCTGGTGGCCGAGATGACGTGCGCCTGAAGCTTGCCGGTGACGCGGCCAACACCAAAGCGCTGTTCGATGGCGGCGGCAGCGATGTCGGTCGCCACGTCCAGAACTGAGGCGGCGCGACCCTCGCGTTCCCCAATTTCCTCAAGTTCCTCAAGTTTCTCAAGTTCATTTCGCAGCGGTGTTCCCTGGCAATATGCAATCGCGACGCTTCGGGGCGACTCGGCCCGACTTTGCACAGCGACGGTGTCGAACACAATGGCACCCGTGAAGCCGCCATCAACGAGAGCGCGGCCGATCAGCGCTTGGTCATAGTAGCCATGCGGCAACCTAGCCAAGAATCGGGGAGGATCACTAGGGAACAGCCGCGCCATCGCCTGGGTCACGCAGTCGGCGAATTCGTTGTCCTCGATACGATCCCAGACGTTGAACAAGAACGTCCCCCCTGGACGTAGTACCCGGCGTGTTTCAGCGAAGGCTGCCGCTTTGTCTGGAAAGAACATGGCGCCGAACTGGCACACCACGACATCGAAGCTGTTATCGGCAAACGGAAGGTTCATCGCATCGGCCTGCCGCCACGTCACTGCGCGGCTCGTGCCGACGCTCACGGCATGGTCGAGCATTGCCTGATTCAGATCGGTCGATACGATCGTTACGGCGGCGGGCAACTGAGCCGCCAGCTGGCGCGTGACCACCCCGGTCCCCGCGGCGATCTCCAGGACGGCCGACGGAGAAAGCGACACTGTTCGCTGTGTCAGATCTCGCGCATACGGGTCGAAGATCAGCGGGACCAAGTACTGTTCGTACCGTTGTGGGATGGACCCGGCAAATGCGCTATCGCCACTGGACATGTTCATGATGCTTGACTCCGTAAAACGCGATGAGGCGGTCTAACTTGTCTTAAAGTTCAGATTGATAACATACCAGAAAAGTAAACCTTTAACAATTTCCATAATACTCACCTAAAACCCACGCCCACCTTGATTTTAGCTCCGGCGTATCCGGTAAAAAAGGGATTTCAAGCAAAGCGCAAATGTCGTATCCAGCAATTGCTGGCCTTCGGCATCTGACAACACAGCAAATTGCGCAGAACCGCCGCCGCAAAAAAACAAAGCGCAAATTTGCGCTTTGTTTGGGGAAATTTCTGGCCTGTTCACACGCCAGCAGTTATACCGCCACGGCCTGGCGCACAAGAATCATCTTCTTGAGTTCGGGCACGCAAGAACCGCAATTGGTGCCGCACTTTAAGCGTGACTGCAAGCCGGCCAGAATGTCTGCCGGTGCGCCGTCTAATGTTTCTAGCGCGGCATTGATCTCGCTATCGGCTACGTTTAAACAACTGCAGACCACCTTGCCGCGGGCAGTAAACCCTTGCGGTGCGCTGGTGCTTGGCATGAGTAACATGCGGCCCAGTTTGGCGACCGGTTCCTGATCGAGTAGATACGCTTTGAGCCAGCTTTCGGCCGAGATATCGCCCGCCAGCGAAACGGCGGCCAATGTGCCGTCTTTGAGCAGTATATGTCTGGCGTTGCCGCGCCGGGTGTCGTCGTAGCGCAAGATACTGGCACCGTGGATGCCGAACAGCGTCTCTATTTGTTGCAGTAACTCCGGGGCGGCGGCATAGTCGTCAGCGGCCCGAAATAACACGCCGATTTTGTCGCGCCCGAACGGTACGCAGGAGGCATAGGCAAACTCGCGCATGAACGGGCGCAGAGCTTGTTGCAGGCGCAGCGCCTGGGCACCATCTAGCCAGCCAAAGACCAAAAACTTCCAGGGCAGTTCTGCCTTGAGAATTTTTACGGCAGCGTGTTTTAACTCTGGCTGTTTGGAAACAGGGTCGATGGCCGGTGACGTTAAGGCATTCACGCCCATGCTGAAGTTGTCGCCATGGCCGCGCCCGGAAACGTATTCTTCGCCCCAGTGCATGGCGATAAAAACCTGGCCGGCGCGCATGCTGTCGCTCTCTGCGACCGGAAAAATCTGCGAGCCGCGTTTATTTGTGACATGCACCAGATCGCCGTTTTTCAGGAAGCGTCTTTCCATGTCCTGGCGCGACATGTCGATGCTCGGCTCGGCGGCATGCGAAAACAGTTGGGCGACGGTGCCGGTGCGGCTCATGCCGTGCCATTGGTCACGCAAGCGCCCGGTGTTGAGCGAAAACGGGTGGCGCGGATCGAGCTTATCGGCAACGGCCTGGTATGGCGTATTGATAAACCGTGCGCGTCCACTGGCGGTCGGAAAGATACCGTCTTCATACAGGCGTTGCTTGCCGCTGCTGGCACCGGTCGGGTACGGCCATTGTTGCGGCCCCTGGGTTTCTAGCAGTTGATACGACAGACCGGTGATATCCAGATCGCGCCCGCGGGTGCTTTCGCGGTGTTCGTTCCAGACCTCTTCAGCGCTATCATAAGGAAAGATAGTCCACGGCTTATCCATCAACGCTTCTAACTTGCGCGCGAAGGCGGTGGCGATTTCCCAATCGTGTTTGGTCTCGCCAGGTTGGGCGATAGCGGCATTCACGCGGGAGATGCGGCGCTCTGAATTGGTGACGGTGCCGGATTTTTCTGCCCAGGTAGTGGCGGGCAACAGTACATCGGCATACGGCACCGTGGCCGTGCTGCTATAGGCTTCTTGCACGATGACCAGTTCAGCATTTTTGAGCGCTTCGCGGATCAGTTTCTGTTCCGGCATGGATTGCGCCGGATTGGTGCAGACGATCCAGAGGATTTTAATCTCGCCCTGGCGCACCGCTTCAAATAGTTCCACCGCAGTTTTACCCGGCGTGGCGGGTACGTCGTCAACTTCCCACAAGGCGGCCACTTCGGCGCGGTGTGTGGCATTGGCCATATCACGGTGACCGGACATCAGGTTGGCCATGCCGCCGACTTCGCGGCCACCCATGGCGTTAGGCTGGCCAGTTAGCGAGAACGGGCCGGCACCGGGCTTGCCGATCTGGTGCGTGGCCAGATGCAGGTTAATCAGTGCCGCGTTTTTGGCAGTACCGGAAGATGATTGGTTCAGCCCCTGACAATACAGCGACAAGCTAGCTTTGGAGGCGCCGAACCAGCGCGCGGCTTGCACTAAATCGGCTTCGGCAATGCCGCAGGTTTGCGCGACAAAAGCCGGGGTGTAATCGCGCACGGTTTGTTTCAGTTCGGCAAAGCCCTCCGTGTGTTGGGCAATATAGTCCAGATCGATCAGGTCTTCCCACAGACACAGATGCAACATGCCGTTGAACAGGGCAACGTCGGTACCGGGCAAAATCGGCAGGAACAAATCGGCTTCACGCGCGGTATCGGTGCGGCGCGGGTCTGCCACGATAACCTTGAGTTGCGGGTTAGTTTTTCGGGCGTCTTCGATGCGCCGGTACAAAATCGGATGTGCGTAGGCGGTATTCGAGCCGACAATAAAAATCACCTCGGCCAAGTCAATATCTTCATAACAGGCCGGCGGCGCATCGGCACCCAGCGTTTGCTTGTAACCGGCAACTGCGCTTGACATGCACAGGCGCGAATTGCTGTCGATATTATTGGTGCCGATCAGCCCCTTGGCGAGCTTGTTAAAGACGTAGTAATCCTCGGTCAGGAGCTGGCCAGAGATATAAAAACCGACGCTGTCAGGGCCGTGGCGGCGTATGGTATCGGCGAAATGTTGCGCCATGTGTTGCAAGGTACTGTCCCAGTCAGAGCGCAGGCGTGCTTGATCGCGGCTACTGCGCATCTCGGGGAACAGGGCCCGCACTTGCTGTTGAATGCCGCGCTGCGCCGACAGATGCAGGGTACTGCCTTTACTGCACAGGCGACCGAAATTGGCAGGGTGATCAGGATCGCCACGCACGCCCAGCACTTGCAGGCCGTCGCTTTGTATCACGACACCGCAACCGACGCCGCAGTAACAACAGGTGGCTTTGGTTTCAGTCATACATACACCTTTTCATCTACTCCCCCCGGCATGGCAAACAACCCTTCAAATACGTACACCATAGGCGCACTATTTAAGAAATAGGGGGAGTATCTTGTTGATTGAGATTTTTTCTAGACGTCCAGCGCCAGCGTACGCAGCTCTTCTGCATCCAGATAAACCTGATTCTGTTCTACCTTGAGGGCAAATTTCTGGGTACAACCTTCGTCTGGTGAAACCGCGCAGCCACTAGGCAATTCAATGTTCCAGTTATGCAGCGGGCAGGCGACTTTTTCACCGAAGACGATCCCTTGCGACAAAGGGCCGCCTTTGTGCGGGCATTTGTCGAGTAAGGCAAAAATTTTGTTTTCACTGTTTCTAAAAATGGCCACATCGGGTTTGGCGCTACGGGTAACGACACGGGCACCGAGTACCGGAATATCGTCGACTTGACAGATGACTTGCCATTGTTGGGACATGCTGCTTCCTTCACATTGTTTCTGTTGATGTTGATTCAGTTGATATTAGTTCAGTTGATGGTGCGTCTGTTGCCAGCGCTTCGGTTGCCAGCGCTTCGGTCACCATCGATTCTATGGCACTCGCTTTGCTGTTTACCATGGGGTTCACGGTAAGCAGCATGCGGCAGAATTGGCCAGTTTTTATGACGACAGCATTTCGAACTGGCGCGTATCGACCTGCGCCTTCTCTGGCTCATGCCAAGGGTCGGCTTCGCCTTCGAGTGAGAACAGCAAACGTTGGTAGAGTTCTTTGCGGCGCACTTCATCGTCAAGAACGATGCGTTTGACGTGGTCCAGACCGACCCGATCCAGATAGTGCACGGTACGCTCCAGATACCAGCCGTCTTCACGATATAACTGTAAGAAGGCACCGGTATATTCCATGACTTCCTCATGGGTTTTGAGCTTAACGAAGAACTGCGCCACTTCGGTTTTGATACCGCCATTGCCGCCAACATACACTTCCCAGCCAGAGTCGACACCGATCACACCGACGTCTTTGATACCGGCTTCGGCACAATTACGCGGACAACCAGACACCGCCAGTTTGACCTTGTGCGGCGCATACATGCGCGCCAGTTCACGCTCTAACTGCTGCCCCATCAGGGTGGAATTTTGCGTGCCCATACGGCACCATTCGCTACCGACACAGGTTTTCACCGTGCGCAGGCCTTTCGCATACGCCAGACCGGACGGCATACCCAGATCTTGCCAGACGGCGCGCAAGTCTTCTTTTTTCACCCCCAGTAAATCAATACGCTGACCGCCAGTGACCTTCACCGTCGGGATCTTGAACTTATCTACCACGTCGGCAATGCGACGCAGTTCAGCAGCATTGGTTTCGCCGCCCCACATACGCGGGATGACTGAATACGTGCCGTCTTTCTGGATGTTGGCATGCGCGCGCTCATTGATGTAACGCGATTGCGGATCATCAATGGCTTCACGCGGCCAGGTCGACAGCAGGTAGTAATTGATGGCTGGCCGGCAGCTGGTGCAACCATCGGGCGTACGCCACTCCATGAATTTTTGAGTACTGGCAACCGTCAGTAATTTGTTCGCTTTAATGGCATCGCGCACTTCCTGATGCGTATGCTCGGTACAGCTGCACATGGCTTTGACTTTCGCCGTCACGCTGTAGTCGGTACCAACGGTAAACATCAGTATCTGCTCAACCAGACCGGTGCAAGAACCGCAAGACGCCGATGCCTTGGTGTGCTTACGCACTTCATCTAAGGTCAGCAAACCTTTTTCTTTAATGGTGTTGACGATGGTGCCTTTGCAGACACCGTTACAGCCACAGACTTCGGCTGAATCCGGCATGGACGCCGCTTTGGTGTAGCCTTCGTGGCCAACGTCGCCGGTGCTCGATTCGCCAAACATCAGCGTATCGCGGATTTCGGCAATGTTTTTGCCTTCGCGCAGCAATTTAAAATAAAAGCTACCGTCAGAGGTGTCGCCATACAAACAGGCACCGATCAGCTTGTCGTCCTTGACCACCAGCTTCTTGTAGACCCCACCGATCGGGTCAGACAAGATAATTTCTTCGCTGTCTTTACCGCCCATAAAGTCACCGGCAGAAAACAGATCAATGCCAGTGACTTTGAGCTTGGTGGAAGTGACCGAACCCTGATAACGGCCGATACCAAAATTGGCCAGATGGTTGGCGCAAACCTTGCCCATTTCAAATAGCGGGGCGACCAGACCGTACACGGTGCCGCGATGGTTCACGCATTCGCCCACCGAGTAAATGCGCGGATCATAGGTCTGCATCGTGTCGCTAACCACAATCCCGCGGTTGCAATATAAGCCAGCCGATTCCGCCAGCGCGGTGTTCGGGCGGATACCGACGGCCATGACGATTAACTGAGCCGGAATCTCCAGACCATCAGTAAAGCGTATGCCTTTGACGTGGCCATTATCATCACTGAGGATGGCTTCGGTATTTTTTTCCAGCAAGAAGTTCAGGCCGCGGTCTTCTAAGGATTTTTGCAGCATTTTGGCAGCCACCTGATCGAGCTGACGCTCCATCAACCAGCCCGGCAAATGCACCACCGACACATGCATACCGCGCATCATCAGGCCATTCGCTGCTTCCAGACCCAGCAAGCCACCACCGATCACCACCGCATGGCTGTGTTTTTCGGCAGATTCGATCATGGTATTAGTGTCATCAATATCGCGATAGGCGATCACACCGGCTAAATCTTTACCCGGCACCGGCAACATAAACGGCGTGGAACCGGTGGCGATTAACAGACGATCATAGGGAGCCTCGGTACCATCGGCGGCGATGACCACGCGTTTTACACGATCAATTTTGACGATAGTTTTACCCAGGTGCAGGGTAATATTATTCTCTTCGTACCAGTCAACATCATTGAGCATGATGTCTTTAAAGGCTTGCTCGCCGGAGAGTACCGGCGAGAGCAAGATACGGTTGTAATTAGCGTGTGGTTCTGCACCAAAAACGGTAATGTCATATAAGTCGGGGGCGATTTTCAATAACTCTTCCAAGGTACGCACACCTGCCATACCGTTGCCTACCATCACTAACTTTAATTTCTTCATGGCTTACTCCTTTGCTGGTCTCCAGGCTGTATAAGCAAAAGCAATGCCAGTTATTATTATTAGGTAAGCAAGGGACAACAGCGAGACCGCAGAACATGCGGAAAAAGCCTGAAAATAAAGGATTTAGCCTAAAGCCTATCGCCATTATCCGCAGTTAATTTGGTGCAGAACAACAACACCGCATAAACCCTACTGCAGAAATCCAGTCCCGACATCAGCACACTAACCTACACAGGCAGCCCAACGCACTTAAAAGTGGCATTACCAACTTTCATTTGGTGCAACGCACAAGCTGAGCGCATTTATTCACCAGAGCCGGGTGAAACACGCACCAAATCGATGGCACGGCAATTGCAAGAGCATGCTCATTCACCTTAGGAGCAAGCATGCAAAAAACCTCATTCTGGAAAGCCGGGCACACCCCTACCCTGCTCGCCGCTTTCTTTTATTTTGACCTGAGCTTCATGGTCTGGGTCTTGTTGGGACCGCTAGGTATACAGATATCGAAAGATCTGGGCTTAAGCGCCGCACAAAAGGGGCTAATGGTGGCGACGCCACTTCTGGCTGGCGCGCTATTGCGCATCGTCATGGGGCTGCTGGTCGACCATCTGAAACCCAAAAAAGCCGGGCTGATCGGCCAGGTGGTGGTAATTGCCGGGCTAAGCTGGGCCTGGCTGGGTAACTTACATACTTATGAGCAATTGCTGTTTCTCGGCGTGATTCTTGGTGTCGCCGGTGCGGCATTTGCGGTGGCCTTACCGCTGGCATCCCGCTGGTACCCGCCAGAACATCAGGGTACCGCGCTGGGAATTGCCGGTGCCGGCAATTCCGGTACCGCTTTCGCCGCCCTGTTTGCGCCGACACTGGCGATTGCCTTTGGCTGGCAAAATGTGTTTGGCTTGGCGATCATTCCTTTACTCATTGCGCTGGTGGTCTACATGGTCTACGCCAAAGATGCACCGGGCGACGTGCCGACAAAATCGCTGGGCGAATACCTGGCCGTCTTAAAAGATAAAGACGCCTGGTGGTTCATGTTTTTTTATAGCGTTACCTTTGGTGGCTTCTCTGGCTTAGCATCGTCTTTAACGATTTATTTTAATACTCAATATGGCGTGGCACCGGTAACCGCCGGCTATTTCACTGCCGCCTGCGTGTTTGCCGGTTCGATGGTCAGACCGATGGGCGGGCGCATTTCAGACCGTATCGGCGGCATCAAGACGCTGTCGGTCATGTATGTGATTGCTGCGGCGTTTCTGTTTATCGCCGCCACCGGTCTGCAATCGGCTAGCGCTGCGGTGGTGGTCTTTGTTGGCGCCATGCTGGCATTAGGCACTGGTAACGGTGCGGTGTTCCAGTTGGTACCACAACGCTTTCGCAAAGAGATGGGCGTCATGACCGGTTTAGTCGGCATGGCCGGTGGCATTGGCGGCTTTTACCTCGCTTCCAGCCTGGGCTATTCACGCCAGTTGACGGGTAGTTATCAGATTGGCCTGAGCATTTTCGCCAGTTTGGCCATCATCGCCTTACTTGGTTTATCCTTGGTCAAAAAACGCTGGCGTACCACCTGGGGCTCGGCAGCGATGACGACGGCCAAAATTTAACCAGACTGAAGAAAGATTGCATGCCCCTTATCGTCACCACAGGCCACCACTCCGTGGCGGGAGTGCGTCCGCGCAATGAGGACTTTGTGGGCATGGTCACGCCCAATGAGCCGGAACTATCGAGTAAAGGTTTTATTGCGGCGATTGCCGATGGCGTGTCCGGTAATGATGGCGGGCGTGAAGCATCCGAATACGCAGTACGCGGCTTGCTGGCTGACTACTATGCCACCCCAGACACCTGGGAAATCACGACGTCGCTGGAAAAAGTGCTGGTCGCCATCAATAGCTGGGTGCAGCAACAGGGCAGCGTCCGCAAAGAATTAGCGGGCATGGCCAGCACCCTGACCGCCTTAGTGATACGCGGTCGCATGTATTACACCGCGCATGTGGGCGATACCCGTTGTTACCTGTTGCGCGACGCTGCGCTGCAAAAACTGACGCAAGACCACGTCTGGGACCGGCCAGAGATGCAGCACGTCTTGACCCGCGCGATTGGTCTGGACACCCGTCTGGCGCTGGATCATGGCATGGGTGAAGTGAAGTTGAATGACGTCTTTCTGCTGGTCAGCGACGGTGTCTGGTCAGCCATAAGCGAATACGATTTGTGCGATTTTCTCAAGCAAGTCAGCCAGCGACAACTCTCGCCCGAACAGGCTAGTAAGGCGTTATGTGCGGCCGCACTGGCGGCAGGTTCGCAAGACAATGCCAGTGCCATAGTGTTACAGGTCAGCCATCTGCCGGAAGGCGATTTGCGTGATGCGCTGTCGGAACTGAACAGCTTGCCGGCACCGCCTAAGCTCAAGCCAGGGCAAGTGATCGACGGCTACCTCGTAGAGCAAATCCTGCACACCTCATTAACGACCCTGCTGTATTTGGTGAATGATCCTGTGCATCAGCGTAAGCTGGTGCTGAAAACTCTGCATCCGGAACGCGCCCATGATGCGCAAGAGCGCTCGGCCTTTGCGCATGAAGCCTGGCTTGCCAAACGTGTTGTGGCACGTTTTTTCCCGCAGGTAATCAATCCGGATCAAAGAAATTTCCTGTACTACCTGTCAACCTGGCATGCCGGCGACTCGCTGCAAACACGGCTCGATGTGGGCCAGCATTTCACTATTCCCGACGTCATCGCCTACGGCAGCAAACTGGTACGTGCCGTTGGCGCACTACATCGCCGCAGCATTTTGCACAGAGATATCAAACCGGCCAATGTGCATCTCGGTGAAGATGCTGAAATTCGCATTTTGGATTTGGGCGTCGCGCAATCCGGACTAGACTCTGAAGATAAAGGCCTGAGCGCCAGTTTTACCATGGCCGGCACGCCATCCTTTCTCGCGCCCGAGCAGTTTCAAGGTGCCAGTGCGGCACGCCAGACCGATATTTATGCCACCGGCGTCACGCTGTATTACCTGCTGACACGGCATTATCCGTATGGCGAAATCGAGCCGTTTCAGCGACCAAAATTTGGCGCCCCCACAGCGCCAAGCCGCTACCGTCCTGATTTGCCGCTATGGCTGGAAAACGTCTTGCTCAAGGCCGTTGCGCGGGATCCGCAAGAGCGTTTTGAAACTGCAGAAGAGTTTCTACTGGCGCTGGAACGCGGCGCAGCACGGCCATTACCACCACCGAATGCCACGCCGCTAGTCAACCGCGACCCGGCAACGCTGTGGCGTGCCATTGCAGGCTGCGCCATCGTCCTCAACTTACTGTTGGTGTATATACTTATTGTCCGTTAGTCAGCGCTAGTGACTGAGCTTATTTACTGAGCTTAGTTACCGAACTTAGTTACCGAACTTAGTT
>JBBQNW010000006.1:0-43768 GCA_038330335.1 Burkholderiales bacterium
TACACCCGCATCATGAACCCGACCCAGGACGTGCTGGAAAAACGCGTTGCCGCGCTGGAAGGCGGGATTGCGGCACTGGCCGTTGCCTCTGGCATGGCCGCGATTACGTATGCGATCCAGACCATTACGGAAGCGGGTGATAATTTCATTTCCGCCAGCCAATTGTACGGTGGCACCTATAATCTGTTCGCGCACACCTTACCGCAAATGGGCATACAAGTACGCTTTGCCGATGCCCGTCAGCCAGAAAGCTTTGCGGCCCTGATTGATGACAGAACCAAGGCAATTTTTTGTGAGTCGATAGGCAACCCTTTGGGTAATGTCACCGATTTCGCTAAATTGGCTGAAATTGCCCACGCCCACGGCATTCCATTAATTGTGGACAATACGGTTCCCAGCCCCTACCTGTGCCGCCCTTTCGAGCATGGTGCCGATATCGTGGTGCACTCACTGACCAAGTATTTAGGCGGCCACGGTACCAGTGTCGGCGGTGCGATTGTCGATAGCGGAAAATTCCCCTGGGCCGAGCATAAAGCCCGCTTTAAACGTTTGAATGAACCTGACGTCTCTTACCACGGCGTGGTCTACACCGAAGCGCTGGGGCCTGCGGCATTTATCGGTCGCGCCCGTGTCGTACCACTACGCAATATGGGGGCGGCAATCTCGCCAATGAATGCGTTTTTAATTTTGCAGGGAATAGAAACGCTGGCTCTGCGGATGGATCGCATCTGCGCCAATACTCTGGCGATCGCTAAACACTTAAAAACCCACCCGAAAGTGGCCTGGGTTAATTACGCAGGTCTGGAAGACCATGCTGACCATGCACTGGTGCAAAAGTATATGGGTGGACGTGCTTCCGGCATTCTGTCGTTTGGCTTAAGCACGGTGGCGCAAGATTCACCGCGGGCCGCAGGTGCGCGCGTCTTGGATGCCTTGCAATTATTTACCCGTCTGGTGAATATCGGCGACGCCAAATCACTGGCGACACATCCGGCCTCCACCACGCACCGCCAACTGAACCCGGAAGAACTTGCCAAAACCGGCGTATCGGAAGATATGCTACGTCTTTCAGTTGGCATCGAGCATATCGATGACCTGATTGCCGATATAGATCAGGCACTGGCAGCGGCCTGATGCCTGTGCAGTCACTCTAGTGGCAACGGTGATGGGCACTTTATGGAAAAATGGTAAAGTGTCCTATCATTGCTGAGTATCCTTAGATACACATTAACGATATGGATTTCAAAAAATCACACGCTGCCCCGTACCACTTCAGCCACCTCAGCCGCCTCAGCCACCTCAGCCACCTCAGCATCAGCCCTCACGCGACCTGTATAACGTTGACAGAAGACTTCGAATTCCTCTAAAGCCAGAGGGCGGCTAAACAGATAGCCTTGATAAGCGTGGCAACCCTGGTTGGCAAGAAACTGCCTTTGCTGTTCCGTCTCCACTCCTTCTGCAATCACTGCCAGACCTAAGCTATCCGCCAGCGCGACCACCATTTTGGCAATGGCGGCATCGTTGCTGTCGATCAATATATCTCTGACGAAGCTTTGGTCGATTTTTAGTTGATCCAGAGGCAGGCGCTTAAGGTAAGACAGCGAAGAATAACCGGTGCCAAAATCATCTAGCGAGAACCCGACACCCACTCTTTTAAGGGCACGCATCTTGATAATCACATCCTCAATATTAGAGACCAGCAGACTTTCAGTCAGCTCCAGCTTAAGTCGTAACGGATTGGCACCTGTCTCAGTGAGTATGTTGATGACCTGATCGACAAAATCGCGCTGATAGAACTGTCGTGCACTGACGTTGACGGCAATACTCAGATGCGCCAATTCTGGCCGCTCAGCCCAGCGCGCCAGCCGGATGCAAGCGGTGCGCAGTACCCATTCGCCTAATTGCAGAATCAACCCGGTTTCTTCGGCCAGTGGAATAAACTCTGCCGGTGACACCATGCCGCGTTGCGGGTGCTGCCAGCGCACCAGAGCTTCAACTCCGGTAAGTTGATCCGTACCCGCCACCTGCGCCTGGTAATACAGAATAAATTGCTCTTTCGCTAAGGCTTCGCGGATGCCCGATTCAAGAGCGGCACGACTGGTGACCACGGCTTGCATCTGAGGATCAAAGAAGCGCAAGGTATTACGTCCGGCAGATTTGGCCTGATACATCGCCAGATCAGCGCGCTTCAATGGTTCATCGATGCTTTCTTGTTTTTCACCAAATAAGGTGATACCGATGCTTGGGGTGCTGTGATGTTCATACAAATCGAGCTGATAGATCTGATTTAATGCCGCCAGAATTTTATCGCCCACTGTTTCCGCTTGGGTTGCCGCCTCGATGAGATTTTCGCTCAGATCGTCTAGCATCACCACAAATTCATCTCCGCCCAAACGGGCAATGGTGTCGCCTTCTCTTGTACAAGTGCCCAAACGCTGGGCGACCTGTTGTAGCAAAAGGTCACCTTTATCATGGCCCAGGGTGTCATTCAAGGTCTTGAAATTATCCAGATCAATGAACAACAGCGCCCCTTTCCGCTCATGTCTGGAGCTAGACGACATCGCCAACTCTAACCTGTCAACCAATAACCTGCGATTGGGCAAACCGGTGAGCGGATCAAAGAAAGCAAGGTTCTGAATTTGCTTTTCTGCGGCTTTACGAGAGGTGATGTCAGTGAGTGTGGCGACATAATGAGTAACGCTGCCATCATCGGCTTTGACTGCCGAAAGGATCAGCCAGGCCGGAAAAATTTCGCCGTTTTTTCGCTGGTCCCAGATTTCGCCCTGCCATGTTCCGTGCTCTTTCATGGTGGCGTTCATCTCTTTGTAAAACAATTCGTCATGCCGGCCAGAACTCAGCAATAAAGGCGTTTGGCCTATCGCTTCCTGTTCCGAATGCCCGGTGATATCAGAAAAAGCCCGGTTAACCCTGAGAATCTCCCATTTGGTATTGGTGACGAATATCCCCTCCTGTGACTCAAACGCGATGGCGGCAATACGCAAGGCCTCTTCTGACTGACGTCGTTTCGTGATGTCTCTGCTAATGCCATGAAAGCCGGTCAGGCGCCCTTCTGCATCACGTTCAGATTTAGCCACCACCTCGGTCCAGATCAGGCTGCCATCCTTGCAAAACTGTTGCAATTCAAAAGTCGTTGAACCTGTCTGCAGGCCATCTTGGTCTGCCTCCGGTTTGATTTTGAGCTTTTCCTGAAGTAACTGAATCCCTTCCGGCGTCAATATCTCGGAAACGTGATGGCCGATAACCTCGTCCGCGCGGTAGCCCCGCATACGTTCATCGGCCGGGCTGATATAGCTAAAGACATTATTGCGGTCTTGTTTCCAGACCACGTCGCAGGCGTCTTCCGTCAGCAGGCGAAAATGGGTTTCACTATCGCGCAGTTTTTCTGCCGCAATGTTTTTTTCAATGGCAATACTCGCCAGATGGGCAGACTGCTCAATCGTCGACATATCCGTTTCAGTCGGCACATGCGCATCACGGTGATAAATAGCAAAGGTGCCAAGCACTTGGCCCGCAGAGGAACGGATCGGTTGCGACCAGCATGAGCCTAATCCGGCACTAAGAGCAAGTTCCTTGTACGCTTGCCAATAAGGGTGAGTTGATATATCTTCTACGATGACGCGCTGATTGGTAGTGGCGGCTGCACCGCAAGAGCCGACCGTTTTACCGATGGCCACGCCATGGATAGCCTGATTAAAAAAATTCGGCAAACTGGGAGCAACACCGGTCAGTAAATGTTTTCCTTCAGCATCGAGTAATAAAATACTACACAACATCGAGGGATTGAGTTTTTCTACCCCCCGCACAAGAGCAGTCAGCTGATTAGCCAGCGGTTCGGCACCGGCGAGTGACTCTAAAATACGGCTACGAAATTGTTCATATCTGTCGGCCTGTTTACTTTTAGTGATGTCGCGTATGACGACATGCACTGCGCCCTGTCCATCGAACATTATCGAGGTACTCTGCACCTCGACATCAATCACACTGCCATCGAGTTTAATAAATTTCATTTCCACCATCGGCACGGCAATGCCATGCTCGGTAACGCTTTGCGACCTGATTCGTGCCAGTTCCTGAAAATCCGGATGAACCAATTCCAACAATGGTCTTCCAATCAAAGCTGCGGCCGAATCTGCACCAAACATCTTTACGGCGGCCGGGTTGGCGTAGACGATCTTTCTCTGACGGTACACAATGATAGCCTCAGGCGTCCATTCAACCAGGGTTTTATGCCTTTGCTCGCTTTCCTGTACCGCCACTTCAGTACGCTTGCGTTCATTGATCACCAATGCCAGCATCACACCTAGCACGGTCAAAACAAGGCCGAATAACCACAGATTCACTAATCCACTGTCAGCGATGTCGTTGGCAAAAAATCCCTCCCCCTGTATCGCCCCGAGCAAGGCTTGCATTACGCTCATGCCAGCAATCAGCAAACCACCATGCCGGCCAAAACGCACCGCACCCCATGCCACGAACAGGAACGTCCAGTAGGTATTGGCGACCACGCCAAAAATCTCATGAAACCATCCGAAGAACACCAACTGCCCAAATAAAAAAGCCAGTGCAAAGCAGGCGACTGTCTCGACAATGCGGTCCGTCGTCAGCCACCGGGAAGGTAACGTGCGCCAGACCAGAATCAATGGCGTGATGATGACAATACCCAAGGTATTTCCCATCCACCAATGCAAGACCATCAGGGGAATACCAGCAGACACGACTTCGCCCGCCAACCATAAGATCGCGATACCGGTTAACGCACAAAGAAGTGCCGTTGGTATGGCAACCGCCATCAACCAGACGTAATCACGGACATGCGTCAAGGCAGGATTGAATGCTGAATTTTTGAACTTCAAACGAGACAATAAGACAGCATTGAGCAAAGTTTCAAAGACACTGCTGGCCGCAATCAGCATGGCAGGCACCCAGGATATATCAGTCCATAGATGCGCGGCCAAGGCACCTGCAAAAATTGCTGGAGAATATTTTTTACCGCCTATTAATATCACCGCCAAGCCGACGCCACTGGGAATCCACAAGATCGAAGTCTGCCCATAGGCGGTCAAATACGTTGCGGCAAATATGGTCGACAAAAAATACGCGAGTGTCGTGCCCAGAAGACGCGGCAAATCTGACCAGCGGTAATAAGATGGTGTGTTCAAAATTCACTTTTCGGACGTAAGTAGCGTTTAACCTAGCTTTGAGCAAAGCAGCGTTTCAAGCGATTTTGCTCTTTACTGTTCCTGCTGATAACGGGTTCTTTCCTCTTCTTCTTTACGCGCCAGTTGAATTTCATGCAAAACAGCACCGACGTTTGCTGGTCGCGTATCGGCGGCTACCCGTCCGGTCAATACCGTTTCAGGCAGTAATAATCCAGCCTGATACAGCGCCCAGATTTCTTTACCATATTGGCTATGCGTCAGTTGTGGTGCAAATTGGCCAAAATAAGTCGCTAGATTGGCGACGTCACGCTCCAGCATCACACCCGCTTCGGTGTTGCTGGCAGCATCAATTGCTTGTGGCAAATCGATGATCACCGGGCCATCGCTATCGACCAGAATATTAAACTCAGATAGATCTCCATGAATAACCCCAGCGCACAGCATCAACACCACCTGATGCAGTAACTGGGCATGGTAGTCCAGCGCCTGCGCCACAGAGAGTTCAACGTCGTTCAGGCGCGGCGCTGCGTTGCCGGCGGCATCCGTCACCAGATCCATGAGCAGCACCCCTTCAAAGCAGATATATGGCTTGGGAACTCTTACCCCGGCAGCCGCCAAACGGTATAAAGCGTCGACTTCCGCATTTTGCCAAGCCTCTTCCTGCATCTTGCGGCCGTATTTAGTGCCTTTTTCCATGGCACGCGCCTGACGACTGTTTTTTACCTTGCGGCCTTCCTGATATGAAGCGGCCTGGCGAAAACTGCGCTGATTCGCTTCCTTGTACACCTTGGCGCAGCGAATATCTTCGCCACAACGCACCACATACACCGTCGCTTCTTTTCCGCTCATCAGCTGACGAATGACATCGTCGACCAGGCCCTCTTCGACGAGGGCTTGAATTCTTTTTGGTATTTTCATTAAATGGTAAAAAACATTGATGATTAATTATGAATTTTTATTGAATTTTATTGAATTCTTTATTGAATTCTTTATTGAATTGTCAAGCACATAGTAATTAAGCATTCTTCCTTCATCATCACAATAGGACAGGGGGAACACATTTTTTCGTCTGCGCTGCCTTTGCACTTCCTGAGAAATCAAGCTATCGAATAGTACCAAGATGCGCCCTAGTATGTCCGTCTGATCTATAATGTTAGTGTAAGTGAACTTAGAGAACGTTCTCAATCCCTTTTACAGGAGCAACATCATGAGTAAAGCCCAAGATAGTAAAAAAGCGGTAAAAAAAGAGCCAGCCAAATCACCAAAAGAAAAGAAAGAAGCAAAAAAAGTCAAAAAAGAAGCGACTAAACGTCAATAAAACTCAGATCTGGCCATGTTTCCCATGGCACATTTGATAGTACGTGATTTTGTGGCGTATTTGTTTTGCTAATTTTGGTCTACCGCACCGCCGTAAAGCCCTTACAGCGATCACTGAGGCAGATTTACATTTATATTTAACTACTAAACTTAACTAGCAATTTAGTTAGCAACTTAGTTAACAACTTAACTAGCAAACAGGGAATTATCTATTTGGAAATTACCTATCCGGTAATTCTTCACTTCAGGATACCAGTGTAGCTGCTGCCTTAAAAAGCAAGAATGGCCCTCACCATTCTTGCTGTACCGTCAGTTTGCGTTCATCAGCGGCAATCGCCTGCTGGTGTAATGTACACAAATACGCTCTGCAGGCTGCACCGCATTCGTCCTTCATTCGCCCGCCATTACCCGATTAACGATAATCAATCGTCCTGATGTGGATCCATTTCGGGAAATAGTACTTCGGTGTAGCCAAATTGTGACAAATCCCTGATCCGCATCGGATACAGCACACCTTGAAGGTGATCGCATTCATGCTGCACCACCCGGGCATGGAAACCATCGACGTCACGACTGATCTTCGCACCGAACTGATTGATGCCTTCATAACGCAGTTTGCTCCAGCGCGGCACCAGTCCGCGCATACCCGGAACCGAAAGACAGCCTTCCCACGCCTCATCCATGTCTTCCGAGAGCGGGGTGAGCACCGGGTTCAAAAGAACCGTTTCCGGCACCATGGGCGCATCCGGATAACGTGGGTTATTTTTAAACCCAAAGATAACTAGTTGTAAATTAACCCCGATTTGCGGAGCCGCTAAACCGGCACCGTTCGCCGCGGCCATCGTCTCGAACATATCGGCAATCAGGGCAGACAACTCGGTGGTATTGACTTGATGTGGTGACACCTGCGGCGCAACACGCAACAAGCGGGGGTCACCCATTTTTAATATGTCATGGATCATCAGCAACACCTTTCAAAAATCATCAACACGATGTCAAACAACATAAAGCAGCATCCACACCAGCGTTGACCAGACTCTGGTAACGCCATCAACTAATTAACTAACTAAGAAACTAATGACCGGTCAATTTTAGCATTCAAGACCGGATTATTTTTTACGCTTGCCTGGCCTGATTAGGCTACGCCGGCACGTCCACATCCAGTGCACAGAGTTGTAGTAAATCATCTTCAGTCAGGATAGCGATATTGAGTTCCTGCGCTTTGAGTAATTTACTACCGGCATCTTCGCCGGCCACAACATAACTGGTTTTTTTTGATACAGACCCGGTAACTTTGCCGCCATTTTTCTCAATCAACTCACTCGCCTGTTCACGCGTGAGGGTTGGCAAACCACCCGTGAGGACGAAAGTTTTACCAAGCAAGGGCAATACCGTATCAGCATGTGGCTGCACTTCTGGCCAGCGAATTCCGCAAGCGAGCAATTGCTGGATCAGCTTCAAATTCAAAGGATCGGAAAGAAATTGACGTAACGATCGCACCACCACCGGCCCGACATCCGACACTGCCAGCAATTGCTCTTCGCTGGCATGAATTAAGGCGTCCATATCGCCAAACCTCGCCGCCAGATCCTTGGCGGTAGATTCACCGACGTGACGTATCCCCAAAGCATAAATAAAGCGTGCCAGTGTAGTGACTTTGGAGGTTTCCAGCGCCGCCAAAATATTCGTGGCGGATTTATCGGCCATCCTGTCCATCTCCGCCAGTACCGTAAAATCTAAGGTATATAAATCTGCCGCTGTCGTGACCAACTGCTTGTCCACCAGTTGATCAATCAGCTGTTCGCCAAGACCGTCAATATTCATCGCTTTACGCGAGGAAAAATGCGCCAGCCCGCCTTTTCTTTGCGCGGCACAGGTAATCCAGCCGCCAGTGCAGCGGGCGATCGCTTCCTCTTCCAGTTTCACGATAGGCGAGCCGCAAACCGGGCACAGCACGGGCATGATAAATTTTTTCGCATCCGCCGGGCGTTTTTCAAGAATACGCGCAACCACCTCGGGAATAACGTCACCGGCACGACGTACCGACACTGTATCGCCGATATAAATGTCTTTTCTTTGAATTTCTTCTTCATTATGCAAGGTCGCATTCGTGACCGTCACACCGCCGACAAAAACCGGTGCTAGTCTGGCGACCGGTGTGATTGCACCGGTTCTGCCAACCTGAACGTCGATTCCCAATACCGTGGTCAGGGCTTCTTGTGCAGGAAATTTATGTGCAATGGCGAAACGCGGGGCCCGGGAAACATAACCTAGCGTTTGCTGATGCAAAAAGCTGTTGACTTTATAGACCACGCCGTCGATTTCATACGGCAATCCGGCACGCTTCACTTGAATGTCGCCATAGAATGTCATGAGGGATGTGGCACCCTGCACCACGGCATTTTCAGCACATACCGGTATGCCCATTGAAGCGTACCAATTCAGCAATGAGCGATGTGAATCGGGTAAAGCTGCGCCCTCTAACAAACCGATACCATAAGCAAAAAACCGTAAGCTCCGTTGCGCGGTAATTTTGGAATCAAGCTGTCGCAGGCTGCCGGCAGCGGCGTTGCGCGGATTGGCAAATTCTTTGGCGCCGGCGCCGCGCTGACGCACATTCAGGCGATCAAAATCGGCCTTAAACATCAAAACCTCACCCCGTACATCAAGTATGGCAGGCGGGGTATCGGTGTGTAGGCGCAGTGGAATACTGCGAATCGTGCGGATATTTTCCGTCACGTCTTCCCCTGTAAAACCATCGCCACGGGTCGCGGCCTGGACAAAGATCCCATTCACATACCGCAGGTTAATTGCCAGGCCATCAAACTTCAGGTCAATCGCGTATTCGACGTCTTGCGAGCTGATTGAATCCGACTTAGGTGAAGCTGAACTAAGTAAGCCTGAACTAACTAAACCATCACGTACGCGCCGGTCAAAAGCGATGACTTCAGCAGCATCAAAAGCGTTATTTAACGACAACATCGGCACCGCGTGCTGCACCTGAGTAAACTCTGGCAAAGGCGCACCGCCGACACGCAAAGTTGGCGTATCGGGAGTTTTCAACTCTGGGTGCTGCAACTCCAGCGTCTGCAGCTCAGCAAAAAGCCGGTCGTATTCAGCATCGGGAACTGTCGGCGCATCCAGCACATAGTAGGCATGAGCATGCCGATGGATATCGGAACGCAGCTGCGCTGCACGCGAAACCGCAGGATTAACAGAAACAGCCCCTTTCGAAGAGGCTTCAAAAAAATCTTCTTGCATGAATTAACTATTCACCATTAACTAAACAAACGTTGTGCCCGCAGAGAACCGGCGGGGATCTGCGCCTCTGCCATAGCAGAATAAAATTCATTGACCTGACCGGCAATTTCATCGAGTGCCGCTTTGGAAATCGGCTGGTTGCCATCATCGACCACCGTGCCGCCCAACCGGGTAGAAAGCGACCTGGCACACGCCGACATGGCACCGAAACCATCACGGTCAGGCGCAACGCAAGGCACGTCAAGCAGCAAGGTCAAGCGAGATGTCACCGCCTCGCTCATGCTGACATTGGTCGAGAGTGTAAATAAATTGCCGCCATCACCATCCGGCATCACCAGGCGACCATCCGGGCGCACATCAAAACCCTGCTTTTCCAGCGCAGCCAGCAAAGTATTGATTGCCCATGGCGCACCGTTTGCCAAAATATTGACGCTCAACTGAGCGTCATGCTCTGAGACAAACTGATGTAAATCTCTGGAGCTGGCCATGACCCGGTTCATATCCGGGATATCAGAATGGGCATTTAACTTATCCGCAATTTCGCGCAACTTGGTCACAAATTCGGAGTACTCCAATTCATTCAGCGGTCCGCCGCGGCTCACCATCTGCACCCCGGCAAACAGTGTGGTGAACACGCCGCCATGGGCAATCACATCGCGCCGGCCATCGTGATCCATACCGATAAAATGTACCGGTTTTTTACCTACATACTTAAAGTTGCCGATTTCCGCCAACAATTTCTCGCCCCGAACTGGCGACTCAAATTCCAGAGGAATAATGCAGTCGATCAAGTCGTCAACAGGCAATTCTTTCTCTGGTGCCGTATGGTGATTCATGACAGTAGATCGCGACTCATCCGTGGCCGTATCGTGGCTGCCACCTGCCTCTGTCACAAAATCAGCAGCCGATGGCGCCTCGCTTGCTTCGCCTCTCGCCCGTCCATCAAAGTGCGGCTCCTGGCGCACCCGCAGATCGACTGCTTCAGACGAGACTTCCGGGTTCATCAACACATCGTCATGCCCGCCGGAAAATGCCTGGTCTACACTTTTTTTCGCTTTATATTCTTGCCATTTATTAAAAACAATGACACCAACAACAAAAGTACCGCCAGCGACTAATAAACTCAATTGAAGATCTGTCATGCTACTTATACCTCAGCTGCTAAATTTGCGGCAGATTCCATATCCACCGCAACAATTCGAGAAACTCCCTGTTCCTGCATGGTGACACCGATTAACTGCTGTGCCATTTCCATCGCTATTTTATTATGGGAGATGAACAAAAACTGCGTATTTTTCGACATGCGCTTTACCATATTGCAAAAACGTTCTGTATTGGAATCATCCAGCGGCGCATCCACCTCGTCGAGCAGACAAAATGGCGCGGGATTCAACTGAAACATCGAGAATACCAAAGCGGTTGCCGTCAACGCTTTTTCGCCACCGGACAATAAATGAATAGTGGCATTTTTCTTACCTGGCGGTTGCGCCATCACCTGTACGCCGGAATCAAGAATTTCATCACCGGTCATGATTAACTTGGCCTGGCCACCGCCAAACAAAATCGGAAACAACTCCGCAAAATGATGATTCACTTTATCGAAAGTATCTTGCAACAGTTCACGGGTTTCGATATCAATTTTATGAATCGCGTCCTGCAAGGTCGTAATGGCTTCGGTCAGATCGGCAAACTGCGCATCAAGAAAGGTTTTTCGCTCTTTCGCCTGCGTCAATTCATCTAAGGCCGCCATATTCACCGCGCCCAGAGCGGTAATCGCGTTCCCTAAACGGGTGAGCTCACCCTGTAAATAGGACGCTTTCATTTCTGCATGCAGTTTCAGCTCCAGCACTGCCTCGTCGACCTCAAAATTACGCAACTGCTCGGCAAACTGTTCTTGATTCAGGCGTGCGGCCTGCTCTTTAAGTTGAAGCTCGACAATACGGTCACGTTGCGGTTGCAAGCTACGCTCGACTTGCATTTTCGCGTCTTCTGTCTGACGTAGTTTTTGTGCCAACTGATCCAGTTCATGCCTGGCATCTGCCAAAATATGTTCCTGGCTACTACGTTTATCCAGCAAGTCTTGCAAACCGGCCAAGGCTGTTTGATCGTCCATGGTTTCCAGTTCCAGGCGACCTTGTTGCATCGTGGTGAAAAGCTGTGCCGCTTGCTCCACTGCCGTTGCGCTACTGCGCTTAAGCTCAGCAATTTTATTATGATAAGTCTTTTCTGAAAAAGCGATTTCTTGCGCGGCCAATTCCAGATCACGCAGACGCAAGCGCGAGTCGCTCAGCAATTGCTCGCGCTCCAGATAGACGGTCTGGCCATCTTCATGTGCTTCTTGCAGCTCTGCCAATTCAAGATCCAGCGTTTCAAATTTCTGTTCTGATTCCGCCATTGCCTGACGATGTTCACTTTCCTGTAATGAAATCTCGGCCAGGTCGGTCGAGATTTGCGTGCTACGCTGATTAAATCGTTCCTGAACTTCCGATAGCTTGAGATACTCAATCTGCAACGAGTGTACCGACTGTGTCAGCACACCGACCCGCTGACGCAACGCTTGCAAACTGGACGTCGCCTGGGTGCATAAAGATTCAGCGCGAACCGCGCGGTTTCTCGCTTCGTCTGCCAGCAATTGTTGCGCCCGGCATTGTTTGCTGATGTTATCGATTTCCTGCTGACGTGCCAGCACGCCGTCTTGTTCAGAGTCCGATGCATAAAAACGTACGCTGGACTGACTGATGATATGACCTTGCCTGGTGATGAAGCAAGCGCCTTGCGGCAATTGGCGTCTGTCCATAAAGGCCACCGCCACATCATCTGCGATATAAACCTGGTGCAACCAGTCCTGCATCAGGCTGCGCAAGCCAGCATCATTGAGCTGCAACAGGGAAACCAGCGGGGTCATGCCAGCAACCGGCGCCACATGCCCTGCGAGCACCATAGGCGTATACAAAGCCAGCTTGGCCGGCGGCGCGTCGTTAAAAAATGCTTTCGCCCAATCGAGATTCGACACTTCCAGCGCCGAAGTGCGTTCGCGCAAGATGGCTTCCAATGCGGTTTCCCAACCCGCTTGTATCTGCAGTTTCTTCCATAGCTTAGGCAAATGATGCAGTTCATGCTTTTCTAGCCAAGGCTGTACTTTGCCCTGACTTTGTACTTTTTCCTGCAAAGATTTCAATGCCATCATACGGGCATCTAGCTGGGCAAATTGGGTCGCATCCTGGCTAACCTGCTGCTGCGCCGCGCGTTTTTCTTCTTCCAGTTGCGGCAAGCGCTGATCCATTTCTTCCAGCTGCATACCGGCTTCTTCAAGTTGCTGCTTTTTTTCTTCCATCTGCTCAGACAGATTCTGCAAATGGCTGCTGTCAGGCAAATTTAAGCCTTGCTTCTCTTGGGTCAGACGCTCGCGCCGGGAGGCCAGCGTATTTAAAATATTCGACGCGTTGCGTTGTTGCGCTGATTCAAGTTCGATCTGCTGTTGCCATTGCATAATTTTGGCACGTGAGTCTGTCGTCTTGCTCTGCGCATCGCGCCACGCCTGCTCCAGTTCGGGTAATTTATCCCCCTGCTGCTGAGCGATTTCCTGCGCTTGTTCTGAGCGTAATGCCAGCTCTTCCACCTGGATTTCTGACTCAGCCAAATCATCGTGAAACTGCTGCCCCTGACGCTGCCAGTGTTCTCTTTGCGCGGTCAGTGACGCCAACTGCGCTTGCAGCCGGGTACGCGATTCGATGACAAACTTAATCTCAGCTTCCAAACTACCGATTTCCGCATTGGTTTGGTACAAATGCCCTTGCGCCAGGTGCAGCTTATCGCCGACGCCATAGTGCGCCTGGCGCATTTGATCGAGTTCTAACTCGACATGACGCAGTTGCGCCGTTTGCTGTTCCAAGTCAAGCTGAGTATTTTCTATTTCCGCGAAATATTTTTGTTGTTCTGCGCCGGCTTCTCTTTTGCGCAATAACCAGAGTAATTTTTGTTTCTCTTCCTGATCTGACTGCAACTCATAGAATTTATTGGCGACTGCCGCCTGTGCTTCCAGCTTCTCTAAATTTGCATTCAGTTCGCGCAGAATATCTTCGACCCGAACCAGGTTTTCATTGGTGTCATGAATACGATTCTCGGTCTCGCGGCGTCGCTCTTTATAGCGGGATACGCCAGCGGCTTCTTCCAGGAAAATACGTAACTCTTCCGGCCTGGCTTCGATAATCCGGGAAATCATGCCCTGGCCGATAATGGCATAAGCTCTGGGGCCGAGACCGGTACCAAGAAAAATATCCTGAATATCGCGCCGGCGAACCGCTTGTCCGTTGATGTAGTAAGTCGAGGTATTGTCGCGCGTCAGGGTACGCTTGACGGCAATTTCTGCATATTGCCCCCACTGCCCCGCTGCTTTTCCCAGACTATTATCAAAAATTAACTCAACAGAGGCGCGGCCTGCTGGTTTTCTGTTCGTGGAGCCGTTAAAGATAACGTCCAGCATGGATTCGCCGCGCAGCTCAGAGGCTTTGGATTCGCCCAAAACCCAACGCACAGCATCGATGATATTAGATTTGCCACACCCATTTGGTCCGACCACGCCCACCAACTGGCCGGGAACCTGGAAATTAGTGGGATCGACAAACGACTTAAATCCCGATAATTTAATAGAAGATAAACGCACTTTGGTTGATTTTTAATCTTTTAAAAGAACTACATAAAACTTCATAAAACGTCAAAAGTGCCTTAGCCTTACTCAATAAAACAATTTGACATCAAATGCACATCCGCTGAAAGCCGGTTTCTGCAAATACTTTCCGGATCAAAATGCTAAGCTGACGCTCCAAATGGTCATCATATCATTTCAAGGCAGCTGTTTTTGAGTTTTAACATTTGCCATCCTTTTTAGTGAAATTGCGCTGAGCGCCAGGCTTGTTATATCAGGCCGTAACGATGGTGCGCAACGGCTGCGCCGGGGGCGTTATAATAGCGGAATATTTGCTTAAAACTTAAAAAAACAGCATTAATTCACAGGAATTTACAGGAATATAGGGCCAATATCCGGCTAATTTACTACGGGTTTGTGACTGTTTACCGATGGTTTTTGATTATTTTAGCTATTTTTACTGATTAAGGGCTTGCAGAACATGGTTGCAGCAAAGCATGACGACGACAGCACGAATAGTCAGAAGTCATACGCCGCTGTGGCGGTTGTACCTAAGTCTGATCATTATTGATCACCCGCGTCGCCATGTCTTTTATTACTAGCTTGACGACTGATTTATTCCGGACGCAACAATTGTTTGTGGCCTTTCATCGAAACCTCAACCGAATTTTTCCGTGAACCCATTCCTTCATAAGCTACAACCATATCCGTTTGAAAAACTTAAGCGACTGTTTGCAGACATCACTCCGAATCCGGCATATACAGCAATTAGCCTGGGCTTAGGCGAACCCAAACACCCGACACCGGCATTTATACAGCAGGCAGTGACCGCCAATTTACATGGTTTAGCCAGCTATCCATCCACTGCTGGCGCGGATGCACTCAGGCAAGCCATTGCCAACTGGCTGGCAAAACGCTACGCCATAGCGGCGCCAGATGCCGCAAGCCAGATTCTGCCGGTGAATGGATCGCGTGAAGCACTATTTTCACTGGCCCAGACGGTAATCGATCCAAGTCAGTGCACACATGGCACGCCGCTGGTCTTGTGCCCCAATCCGTTTTATCAAATTTATGAAGGTGCGGCTTACCTGGCTGGCGCCGAGCCGTATTTCGCCAATGCTGACCCGGCACGAAATTTTGCGCCTGATTATAAGAATATTCCGCCGGAAATATGGCAACGTGTGCAATTGCTTTACATTTGCTCCCCGGGCAACCCGACCGGCGCAGTGCTGACATTGAATGACTGGAAAGAACTGTTTGAATTGTCTGATCGTTACGGCTTCGTGATCGCAGCGGACGAATGCTATTCAGAAATCTATTTTGGCGCAGAAGCCCCACTGGGTAGCCTGCAAGCGGCACAGGCATTGGGACGCGGCAACTACCAGCGCCTGATTAGTTTATCAAGCTTATCAAAACGCTCTAACGTGCCGGGCATGCGTTCTGGCTTTGTCGCTGGCGACGCTGAGATTATCAAACAATTTTTACTGTACAGAACCTACCATGGCGGCGCCATGTCGCCGAGCATACAGGCAGCCTCCATTGCTGCGTGGAATGACGAAGTGCACGTGCAAGAAAATCGCGCGCTCTATGCGAAAAAATTCGCTCAGGTGACGCCCGTATTGCAGGAAGTGCTAGATGTCAGCTTACCCGATGCGGCTTTTTATTTATGGGCACGGGTCGATAAGTTGCTGGCAATTTCAGATACAGAATTCGCCAGACGCCTTTACCAAGAATATAATGTCACGGTTTTGCCAGGCAGTTATTTGGCCCGAGAGGCGCATGGCATCAATCCCGGACAGAATCGCATACGCATGGCGCTGGTCGCCGAAGTCGATGAATGTATGGAGGCGGCGCAGCGCATCGTGGCGTTTACAAAAAAACTGGCACTTGAGTCCCTAGGTTAAGCCTGCGTCAAACTCGCTCTATTGCATTGGGCTAGGTCAATGAACAAAGACCTTAAGCGCAATATTTCGGTGCCGTTTGTGTATCACTTTTTTATCGCTATGGCATCGAGTCGTACCACAGAATCACCTTAGTCAGCCTAATTACCCTAATAACACTATCAACTCAACTTTTATCGGCGCCATCACCATGACACAACAACTACAGCAAATTATTGATCAAGCCTGGGAAGACCGCGCTAATTTTTCACCAAAATCGGCACCGGCAGAGTTGCGTGAAGCCGTTGCTCACGTGTTGTCTCAGCTTGATGCCGGCACTTTGCGCGTAGCCCAAAAAATAGACGGGGCCTGGCAGGTCAACCAATGGATAAAGAAGGCCGTGTTGTTATCTTTCCGTCTGGAAGACAATATTGTGATGCCCTCTGGCGACCATATGCAGTTTTATGACAAAGTCCCGACCAAATTCGCCAACTATACGGCAGAAGATTTCGCGAAAGGCGGCTTCCGTGTCGTGCCACCGGCAGTCGCACGTCGCGGTAGCTTCATCGCCAAAAATGTCGTTTTAATGCCTTCTTATGTCAATATCGGCGCCTATGTGGACGAAGGCGCAATGGTAGACACATGGGCGACCGTCGGTTCTTGTGCGCAAATTGGTAAAAACGTGCATTTATCCGGTGGCGTAGGTATTGGCGGTGTATTGGAGCCTATGCAGGCAAATCCGACCATTATCGAAGATAACTGCTTCATCGGCGCCCGTTCAGAAGTCGTCGAAGGCGTCATCGTAGAAGAAAATTCCGTTATTTCTATGGGGGTGTATATCGGTCAATCCACCAAGATTTACGACCGTGCTACTGGTGAAGTGACGTATGGTCGTATCCCTTCAGGTTCAGTCGTGGTCTCCGGCAATTTGCCTTCTGCCGACGGCAAATACAGTTTATATTGCGCCGTCATTGTGAAGCGTGTGGATGCCCAGACCCGCTCCAAAACCAGTATCAATGAATTACTGCGTGGCGTTTAAGAGTTAAACAGGTAGTTTGCCGCCAGCAACGGCACCTCTGCGCGCTCGTTGGCGACATGAATCACCTCGGTTACTTCATTCGATTTCAGGATAGGAAAAATCATGGCAATGGAACGCTTATTTCAGTTAATGAAAGAAAAACATGCTTCGGACATGTTTTTTGCCATGAACTCGCCCATCCACCTTAAGCTCAATGGGAATCTGCTACCCATCAATCAGCAAAAGCTGGATCAGGCCGGCATTCTGTCTTTATTGAATGAAGTTGTCTCGCCTGAAGATATGGCGCAACTGGAGAGCGAAAACGAACTCAATATCGGTATTGGTGCACCCGGCATCGGGCGTTTCCGCCTTTCTGCGTTCCGCCAAAGGGGATCAATTTCAGCAGTCTTTCGTTTTGTCCCGGGGAACATCCCGGCACTCAATACGCTCAATTTGCCGCCGGTCTTGGCTGAACTCATCATGGAAAAACGTGGCCTGGTGTTGCTGGTGGGTGCGACAGGTTCTGGCAAATCCACCACGATTGCCTCCATGCTGGATCATCGCAATGAAATCAAGACCGGCCATATCCTTACCATAGAAGATCCGATTGAGTATCTTTTCAGAAGTAAAAAATCGATCGTCAATCAGCGCGAAATTGGTACTGATTCTGAAAGTTTAGCAACCGCCTTAAGAAACTCGCTGCGACAGGCGCCCGATTGCATTTTAATTGGCGAAATTCGTGATCTGGAAACCATGCTGGCAGCAATTGCCTACGCCCAATCCGGTCACCTGGTGCTGGCGACACTGCATGCCAACAACAGTTATCAGGCCTTAAATCGGATTATTAGCTTCTTCCCCATGGAAAATCGCGGCGCCTTGTTGCTGGATTTATCCTCGTCTATCCGCGCCATTGTTTCACAACGGCTGGTTCGTTCGCTGGATGGTGGGCGCTGTGCCGCGGTAGAGGTCATGCTTAACACCCGCTACGTTGCTGAGCTAATTGAACAGGGTGATATCTTTCAGATCAAAGAAGCCATTGAAAAAAGCCTGTCTCCGGGTTCTCAGACTTTTGAACGTGCTCTGATGCAACTGATCAAGGATGGTCTTATCAGCCAGGAAGAAGGTCTCGCCAATGCGGATTCGGCGAATAACCTGCTCTGGCTGTTGAATAATGAGGCAGCACAAGCACCCGAAGTCGTGGAAATCGAACCAGAAAAGAAAGACGAAGCATCGTTCACTGAATTTACTTTGAGCATGTAATACCCATTATGCACAGCATTAAACACATTACGCTTTACGGCATTCCCAATTGTGATACGGTGAAAAAAGCCCGGGTCTGGCTACAAGAACAGAAAATCAACTTCGTTTTCCATGACTTTAAAAAAAATGGCCTGGCGCGCAGCACAGTAGAAAACTGGTTAACGCACATTAGTCTGGATCTTTTGATCAACCGTAAAGGGACCACCTGGCGTGCGCTGTCTGATGCACAAAAAGCCAGTATTTCTGATCGGGAGACGGCTATTACCCTGGTACTGGCAGCACCATCGCTGATTAAGCGTCCGGTACTGGAAATTGCAGCAAGCAACGGGCAACATATAAGCGTGGGCTTTTCAGCACAACAATATCAATCTATTTTTAGTGAAGCACCATGAGCAAAACACTCGCGTTGACTGAGCAACTAATCGCACTCGATTCAGTGACACCGGAAGATAAAGGCTGCCAGCAAACCCTGATTTCTCTGCTGGAGCCCTTAGGCTTTCTGTGTGAAACTATACAATCTGGTGAAGTCACCAATTTATGGGCGCGCAAAGGCAACAAACAGCCTTTGCTTGTTTTCGCCGGCCACACCGACGTGGTGCCGACTGGCCCGCTAGATCAATGGGAATCGGCGCCGTTTGCCCCCACCCATCGCGACGGCAAATTATTCGGTCGTGGTGCGGCTGACATGAAAACCTCGATTGCGGCCTTTGTCGTGGCCACCGAAGAATTTATCGCAGCGCACCCGGAGCACCGAGGTTCAATTGGTTTTCTGATCACCAGTGATGAAGAAGGTCCGGCAACCGACGGCACCGTCATTGTCTGCAATAAACTCAAAGAACGTGGCGAGCAAATCGATTACTGCATCGTTGGCGAACCGACCTCGGTTGATCAGTTGGGCGACACCATTAAAAACGGCCGTCGCGGCACCATGTCTGGCAAGCTGGTAGTCAAAGGCATACAAGGGCATATCGCCTACCCGCAGTTAGCAAAAAACCCTATGCATCTGGCGGCACCGGCGCTGGCAGAATTGGTAGCTGAAGTGTGGGATGCCGGGAATGCCTACTACTTGCCGACTAGCTGGCAAATGTCGAATATTCACGGCGGCACCGGTGCCTCGAATGTTATCCCTGGCGAACTGGTGATTGATTTTAATTTCCGTTTTTCCACCGCCAGCACCGCCGAAGGTCTGCAACAGCGCGTGCATGCGATTCTGGACCAACACCATCTCGACTATGCGTTGAAGTGGACCATAGGCGGCCACCCGTTTCTCACGCCCAAAGGCGAACTGAGCGATGCGCTAGCCGCTGCCATCAAAATGGAAACCGGCATCACCACCGAGTTATCGACCACAGGTGGTACCTCTGATGGCCGGTTTATCGCCAAAATATGCCCGCAGGTGGTGGAATTTGGCCCTCCCAATGCCAGTATTCATAAAATTGATGAGCATATTGAAGTACGCTTCATTGATCCGCTGAAAAACATTTATCGCCGTACCCTGGAAAATTTACTGACATGAGCCATACCGTTCTTCCCTCCCAAACCTTCCGCACTCTGCGTGACCTGTTGCGCTATGCGGTGACCCGCTTCAACACGGAGAAATTATTTTTTGGTCATGGTAGTGCCAATGCCCTGGATGAAGCCGCGTATTTATTGCTGCATACGCTTAAATTGCCATTAGATAAAATCGATCCGTTTCTCGATGCCCGCCTGTTACCCGACGAGATCAAAGCCGTCTTGTCCATTATCGAACGCCGCGCCGTTGAACGTGTACCAGCGTCTTACCTGACCAATGAAGCCTGGCTAGGCACTTACAATTTTTACGTCGATGAGCGCGTGATTGTGCCCCGCTCGTTCATTGCCGAGTTAATTCCCGAACACTTCTCGCCATGGGTGCAAGACCCGGACCAGATCACCGACATTTTAGAATTGTGTACCGGTTCCGGCTGTCTGCCGATTATGCTGGCCGATGCCTTCAGCAACGCGCAGGTGGATGCGGTGGATATTTCTACCGATGCCCTGGCGGTGGCGCAACGCAATGTCAACACTTACGAATTACAAGACCGCATCACGCTGATTTCATCCGATCTGTATACCAATGTACCGGATAAAAAATACGATCTGATTATTACCAATCCGCCCTACGTCAATACTGGCTCTATGGACAAACTGCCGCAAGAATATCTGCACGAGCCGCAAATCGCGCTCGCTGGCGGTGAGGACGGAATGGATCTGGTTCGTAAAATTGTGGCCGGTGCGGCGCAACGTTTGAAGCCTCAGGGTATACTGATGGTAGAAATAGGGAATGAGCGCGCCTTCGCCGAACAGGCATTTGGCCATTTAGATATGACCTGGCTCTCTACCAGTGCCGGTGACGACATGGTCTTTTTACTGCATGCCGAGCAGCTTTTGCAAGGCGCAACACTCCTGAAATAAGCGAAATTAAGCATACTCCCCACCGGTATTGATGAAACCGCAGGTAAATACTGCGGTTTCAGCGTTTTTACACAGATACTCCCCTTTATACGATTTAGCACTGATTAAGTAAATAATGATACGTTTTATCCAAGTCATCCTGGCACGCGGTACCAAACCTTTGTTCGACAACGTTGATATCACACTCAACCCCGGTGACAAAATCGGCCTGATCGGCTCCAACGGCGCTGGCAAATCTAGCCTGTTCGCGATGTTGCGCGGCGAATTGCATCCAGATCAGGGCAGCATAGAATTTCCGGCCAAATGGCAATTGGCTCACGTAGCCCAGGAGACGCCGGCACTCGACCGCTCGGCGATTGATTACGCCATTGATGGCGACGTAACCTTACGCAAACTCGAAGCCCAGTTAGCCGAATTGGAAAGCCAGCCGGATACTTTGGAAAATGGTCTGGCCATCGGCGATATGTACGGCGCACTGGCAGATGCCGACGCCTACACGGTGCGCTCGCGTGGCGAACAACTGTTGCTCGGTCTGGGCTTCTCTATCGGTCAGATGGAGCAATCCGTTGCCAGTTTTTCCGGCGGCTGGCGTATGCGCCTCAATCTGGCGCAAGCCCTGATGTGTAAGTCTGATTTGCTGCTACTCGATGAACCAACCAACCATTTGGATCTGGATGCCATTATCTGGCTGGAAGACTGGTTGAAACGCTATGCCGGCACCCTGATCATCATTTCGCATGATAGAGATTTCCTGGACGGTGTCGTCAATGTGATCGCGCATATCGATGAGCGCAAACTGAAACGTTACTCAGGCAACTATTCAGCCTTTGAACGTCAGCGTATCGCCCAGTTGATCCTGGCCCAGAGCGCGATTGAAAAACAAACCCGCAAGCGCGATCACCTGCAATCATTTATTTCCCGCTTCGCCGCCAAGGCCAGCAAAGCCAAGCAGGCGCAAAGCCGTATCAAAGCACTGGCCAAGATGGAAGAACTGGCACCTTTGCGTGCTGCCGCTGAGTTCTCTTTTGAGTTCCGTGAGCCGCTGAGCGCACCGAACCCTATGCTGGTGATGGAAGATGTTGATTGCGGCTACCGTATCGAATCCAAAACCGATCATAGTTTTACTGAAAAAGTCATTGTTGGCGATGTGAAATTTTCATTACAGATCGGCCAGCGGATTGGTTTGCTCGGCGTTAACGGCGCAGGTAAATCGACACTGATCAAAACCCTGGTCGGCGACATTGCACCTTTGGCTGGCACCATGCTGACAGGCAAAGGACTATCGATCGGTTATTTTGCCCAGCATCAGGTAGAAATGCTGCGCCACGACGAATCACCGCTCTGGCATCTGGCCCATATTGCCCCGGGCGTACGTGAGCAAGAGCTGCGCAATTTCCTGGGCGGTTTTAACTTCCCTGGCAATATGGTAAGCAGCCCGATCGCGCCGTTTTCTGGCGGCGAAAAAGCCCGCCTGGCGCTGGCTATGATCGTCTGGCAAAGGCCAAATCTGCTGCTGCTCGATGAACCAACCAACCATCTGGACTTGGAAACACGCGAAGCGCTGACCGATGCACTGGCTCAGTTTGAAGGTACGCTGGTGGTGGTGTCACATGACCGCCACTTACTGCGCGCCACCACTGACCAATTTATCATTGTTGCCGACGGTAAGCTAGAACCGTTCGATGGCGATCTGGACGATTACCGTGACTGGCTGTTCAAAAATAAACTGGCCAAAGAAAACGCGCCATCGCTGCCAGCAAATAAAAAAGCAGAAGCCTTGCCGCTAGCCAAGCCAATTCCGGTTGCTGAGAATAAAGAACAGCGTCGCAAAGACACAGAAGATAAGCAAAAATTATCAGCACAAAGAAAGCCTATCGAAACCCAGATCAAACGACTGGAAGAGCAAATGGCAAAGCTGAACGCTGAAAAACAGACACTTGCAGGCCAGTTGGAAGACAGCAATATTTATAACGACGCGAATAAAGACAAACTGAAAGCCTTACTGTTAGACCAGGCCTACCTGGTCAAAGAGTTAAGTCAGGTGGAAGCCGACTGGCTGGAACAACAGGAATATCTGGAAGCCGTGAGTTAAACCTGAACCAACCTGATTATTGATTATTGAGGATTCAAGATTCAAGATTCAAGATTCTTGCATTAGACAGAAATATTTTGTGAATAATGTAGTGCAGTGGTCTCAGTTTGTTTTGTTGATGAAAATAGCAACAAAATATACTGAGACTTTTTTTTCGTTTTATTCATCAAACAGTCGAGCCATCTTGACTGACATTGATCTTCGTCCAAAAGGAAATATATCAAATGAGCGCCCTGTTCTCCCCCTATTCTCTTGGATCACTGACACTGAAAAATCGCATTGCGATCGCCCCGATGTGCCAATATTCGGCCGAAAACGGTATGGCTAGCGACTGGCATATGTTTCATCTTGGCGCGCTTGCGCTGTCAGGTGCTGGCTTGCTGTGTATCGAAGCGAGCGCAGTTGAACCTGCAGGACGGATCACACCCGCTGACCTGGGTTTATGGTCAGACCAAACCGAAGCGGCGCTATCTACAGTACTGGTGGCGATCCGCAAGTATTCCGACATGCCTATTGCTATTCAGTTAGCGCATGCAGGCCGTAAAGCATCGAGTCAGCTCCCTTGGGATGGCGGCCAGTTAATCACGTCCGATCAGGGCGGCTGGCAGACGGTGGCGCCGTCGGCGGTGCCGCATGGTGCTCACGAACCTGCACCTTTGGCACTGGATCGTGCCGGCCTGACACGGGTGCGCGATGCTTTTGTGGATGCAGCATTACGGGCGCACCGTATCGGTATCGATGCCATCGAGATTCATGCGGCACATGGCTATTTATTACATCAGTTTTTGTCGCCACTAGCCAACCATCGCGAGGATGAATATGGCGGTTCACTAGAAAACCGCATGCGTTTTCCTTTGGAGATTTTTGACGCCATCCGTGCTGCGCTACCGGCCGACAAAGTCATCGGTATCCGCGTCTCGGCTACCGATTGGGTCGATGGCGGATGGGATATCCAAGAATGTCTGGTCTTTGCCAAAGCCTTGCAACAACGCGCCTGCTGTTTTATTCACGTGTCGAGCGGTGGTGTTTCACCGTTACAAAAAATTACGCCAGTACCTGGCTATCAGGTCGCATTTGCCGAACAGATCCGCCAGGCAACAGGCATGCCGACTATCGCGGTGGGCATGATTACTGAAGCAGAACATGCTGAATCTATTATCGCGACCGGCCAGGCTGACATGGTCGCACTGGCCAGGGGTATTTTGTATGACCCGCACTGGCCATGGCATGCCGCCGCCAAACTCGGTGCCAGTGTACAAGTACCGCCACAATACTGGCGCTCCCAACCGGGGGCTTACAAGACCCTGTTTGGCCCTACCAAGATTGGTCAACGCTAAGTCAAAATCAGGTCGGTGTTAACCATACGCTACTATATTCGGCAAATAGTTCGGAAACCATACCGGTGAAGACAGCAAATACATTTCTTCGGCTATTGGTTTTCAGCTATTGGTTTCTATATATTGATATGCATTTATTTTCTTTTGATTTTGTCTTGTAGTAGCCTATCCTCACAGGCTATCGTTGCTTTCTCCGGCACGACTATCTCACCTGCTCAAGCTTAACGCTTTGATTCAATCAATAAAAGGATACGTATGGCTCTCTATTTGAACAATGCTGACTCTATCGGCCGAACTCCCTTAATTCGCCTCAACCGCATTACCGATGGTGCCGGTGCCACCGTACTAGCAAAAATAGAGGGGCGTAATCCTGCCTACTCGGTGAAATGCCGGGTCGGTGCTGCCATGGTGGCCGATGCAGAGTTGCGCGGTTTACTGGGGCCAGGCAAGGAAATCATTGAGCCTACCAGCGGAAATACCGGTATTGCTCTGGCCTTTGTCGCTGCTGCCAAAGGGATACCGCTAACTCTGACGATGCCCGACACCATGAGCATAGAAAGACGAAAATTATTAGTGGCATACGGGGCCAAGCTAATTTTGACCGAAGGTGCCAAGGGCATGAACGGCGCCATCGCCAAGGCAGAAGAAATCCTGGCCAGCGCGCCTGAACGCTATGTGTTATTACAGCAATTCAAGAACCCTGCTAACCCGGCGATTCATGAAAAAACCACCGGGCCAGAGATTTGGGATGACACCGAAGGCGCGGTCGATATTTTTGTCTCCGGAGTGGGCACTGGCGGTACCATTACCGGCGTTTCGCGGTATATCAAACAAACCAAAGGCAAAAAAATACTGACGGTCGCGGTCGAACCTACCGCCAGCCCGGTCTTGACTCAACAGCGCGATGGCCTGCCGCTGAAACCAGGACCACATAAAATTCAGGGGATCGGTGCCGGTTTTGTACCCGATGTGCTGGATATGTCATTGATTGATCAGATCGAACAAGTGAGCAATGAAGATGCGGTTTTGTTTGGCCAGCGTCTGGCGAAAGAAGAAGGCATTCTGGCGGGTATCTCTTGTGGCGCCGCAACGGCAGTCGCTGTACGGCTGGCGAAATTACCCGAAAATGCCGGAAAAACGATCGTTGTGGTCTTGCCAGATTCTGGTGAGCGTTATTTAAGCTCTATTTTATTTGACGGCCTGTTTAATGCCGCCGGCGTTGCTATTTAAGCTGCATTCACAGATGACATTCCCCCATGCCGATCATGTCGGGAGGGGGATACGCGACGCTTCACAAACCAGGCAGAGTTTGACAGCAAGCCGAACGCCTTAGCCGAACTCTTTAAACGTTTCCAAATCCACCTGCACCGACTCGTCACCACCTGACAGCCATAGTTGGCCGTCCTGTATCGTGCATTGCAATTGCATATTGCGCTGGGCTAGTTTCGCCAGCGCCTGGCTGGTTGCGGACGGTATATTTTTCACCTGCAGGTTTTTAGCCCGATCAAGGCGGCTATTGATTTGCTTCCACCAGATGCTGCTGGCATGCGCAAAGCTGTAGACCACCACTTGCTCTGAGCGGCCGCAGGCTTTGAGCAAACGCCGGTCTTCCGGCTGGCCAACCTCACCCCATAGCTGAATCGCATCGGTATAGTCTTTCAACCAAAAATCCGGTTCCTCCGTATCCGAAATACCTTTACCAAAACTCAAGTGCTCACTGGCATGAATAGCAAATGCCAATACTCTGATCATCATGCGCTCATCAGTTTCGGACGGATGACGGGCAATCGTTAAGCTATGGTCGGCGTAGTAGCCTCTATCCATATCCGAAATATTGAGCTCGGCTTTATAGATCGTTGATTTAAGGGCCATTATTTAAACACCACGGTCTTGTGCGCATTGAGCAAAATGCGATGTTCAACAAAACATTTGACGGCGCGTGCCAGCACCACGCATTCCACATCGCGCCCTATCGCGGTTAAGGTTTCCGGATCCATAGAATGATCGACGCGCTCTACGTCTTGCTCGATGATCGGGCCTTCATCCAGATCACCGGTAACAAAATGGGCGGTAGCACCGATCAATTTCACGCCGCGTTCATGGGCCTGATAGTAAGGCTTGGCGCCTTTAAAACTAGGCAAAAAGGAATGATGAATATTGATCGCGCGACCGGTTAGCGCGGTGCACATTTCCGGCGATAAAATTTGCATATAACGCGCCAGTACGACCAGTTCTACCTGATTGCTTTCGACGATATCGAGTATCTTTTGCTCTTGGGTACGCTTGGCTTCGGCCGACGATCCCGCGGGGAGAGGAAAATGGTGGAAAGGAATATTGTAGCTCGCAGCAAGCTGATAAAAATCGGTATGGTTAGAGACAATCGCCTTGATTTCCACCGGCAACAGGCCGCTTTTAAAACGGAATAACAGATCGTTAAGGCAATGGCCGATCTTTGATACCATCAAGACAATACGCGGCTTGTGACGCGCATCGTGCAATTGCCAGTTCATCTGGAAATTATCACCCAGCGCTGCAAAGTCAGCCCGTAAGACAGTGTCGCTGATGCGACTGTCTTCCAGCGCAAAATGCACCCGCATAAAGAATAATTGCGATTGCGCATCGCCAAATTGGGCAGAGTCGATAATGTTGCAACCGTGACCGGCTAAAAAACCGGAAACGCTATGCACAATACCGCGCTGATCGGGGCAAGACAAGGTGAGTATATATTCTGGATGCATGATGTCGGAGAGAGGAAAAAATCTGAGCCTGTATTGTCTCATGCTCAAGACAAAATCCGGCTAAGCTATGGCAGATTGCATCAGATTGAAATAATCACATAAAAAGCACGATCGTTCTAATTAATGTATAGTTATAGTATAGTTGTACACAACTGATGACATCAAACAGCGACGACTTTATCTTTATCACGGCCAACGATATTACCGGAGACAAATAAAATGACAACACTCAACAATCAACAATACCGCCTCGCCGCCCGCCCGGTTGGCACCCCCAAGCATAGCGACTGGTCTTTCACGACCGAGGCTGTGCGTGACATCGTCGATGGAGAAATCATCGTGCAAACGATTTACCTCTCGCTCGACCCGGCCATGCGCGGCTGGATGAATGACGGCAAATCGTATATTCGTCCGGTGGCGATCAATGAAGTCATGCGTGCCGGCGGTATCGGTAAAGTCATCGCGTCAAAATCCCCACAATTTGCAGTCGGCGACTATGTCTCCGGCGGTACCGGGGTGCAGAAATACTGGGTAGGTGCAGCAAATGATAAAACCGCAGCCTTCTATAAAGTCGATCCGAAGTTGGCAGCTTTACCTAAGTACCTCAATGCCCTGGGCATGCCAGGCATGACAGCGTACTTTGGTCTGCTCGATGTAGGCCAGCCTAAGGCCGGTGAAACCGTCGTGGTCTCCGGCGCCGCCGGCGCAGTGGGCCAAACCGTAGGCCAGGTTGCCAAGCAAAAAGGTTGCCGCGTAGTCGGGATTGCCGGCGGCAAGGAAAAATGTGATTTTGTAGTGAATGAACTGGGCTTTGATGCCTGTATCGACTATAAAACCGGTTCGGTTAAAGATGGTTTAAAAGAACATTGCCCCAACGGTGTAGACGTGTATTTTGACAATGTCGGCGGCGAAATCTTAGATACAGTATTAACTCGCATCAATATGAAAGCCCGCATCATTATTTGTGGTGCTATCTCTCAGTACAACAACACAACGCCGGTCAAAGGCCCGGCCAACTATCTGTCATTGCTGGTCAACCGCGCCAGAATGGAAGGCATCGTGGTATTTGATTACATCGCCCGTTATGCCGATGCCGTCAAAGAAATGGGAACATGGATGGCACAAGGCAAATTTCATACACGTGAAGACATCGTGCAAGGAATAGAAACTTTCCCCGATACCTTGATGATGCTGTTTGAGGGCAAAAACTTCGGCAAGCTGATTTTACAGGTCAGTGAAGAATAAACGAGTCTTCCCAATATAGAAAACGCAGCCGCCTGACAATGTTCAGGTCGCTGCTTTTTTTTACGTCTCTTTCCTCGCTGCATAACGCTGCGCCACTACTGCACAGACCATCAGCTGCAGTTGGTGAAAAATCATCAATGGTAACAACACCATGCCGACAGCATGGCTGGCAAACAGCACTTTGGCCATAGGTACTCCGCTGGCGAGCGTTTTTTTAGAGCCGCAAAATACCACCGTAATTTCATCCTCTTTGCTAAAGCCAAAACGGCGGCTGGCAAACATGGTCAAGCTCATGATCATGGCCAGCATTAAGGCACTAATAGCGATTAAACTCAGTAACATCCTTGCCGGAACCTGATGCCACAAGCCCTGCGCTACCGCTTCGCTAAAAGCCACATAAACGACCAATAGGATAGAACTTTGATCGACCATTTTCAGTACGCTCTGATGACGCACTATCCACGCCGCGATCCAGGGCCGCAGCATTTGCCCGGCGACAAACGGCAGCAATAATTGATAGACAATTTTTAAAATTGCGTCGACAGAAGAATGGTTTGTCGCTGGTGAGGCTAACAACAAACTCACCAACAGCGGGGTTAAAAATATACCGAGAATATTGCTGGCAGATGCGCTACACACCGCGGCCGGCACATTACCGCGTGCCACGGCAGTAAACGCGATCGAGGATTGCACAGTGGAAGGCAACAGACATAAAAATAAAATTCCCAGATACAGTTCAGGCGTGACCAGCCACAAAAAAACCGGCTTAAATAACACTCCGATCAAAGGAAATACCGCAAAGGTGAACAGCAACACCGTCAAGTGTAAGCGCCAATGGGTGGCACCGGCCAGCACCGCCGCCCGCGACAGCTTTGCCCCATGCATAAAAAATAGCAAAGCAATCATAACCGTTGTCAGCATATTAAAGCCCGCTGCAACTTGCCCGGTACAAGGAAAAAAACTGGCGGCCAACACAACGGAAAACAGCAGTAAAGTCATGTTATCAGGTAAAAAACGCGGTCGTTTCATGAGCAAAGAAGAGTGAGCTGTCAATAGTCAAAAGATTGTACGTTGATTAGATCAAGTCTGACCTGAACAAACAGGCACAACTCTGTTTTACATTTGTATGAAGTTGCTATGTAAATACCGATAGCGATCATCCAGCATTAAAAAGAGCAACAAGAGCAACATATGCATCGATCTAGCGAGCATAGTCCCAGCTGCATCTGCCCGCCTACGCACGCTCAGATGCATAGGCCAGAATATGCTAACCTTCACCTTTTTTCACTGTTTTATGCTGTGCGCTGAAACAAAACAAGCTTTTGCAATGACAAACCCTTACCCAACCAATTACTTTCACAAGGAATAGCGATGACCGTCCTGACTATCAATGGCAAGCAGCATCAAGTCGATTTACCGGCGGACACGCCGATTCTCTGGGCACTCCGCGATCAACTTGGTATGACCGGCACCAAATTTGGTTGCGGTATGGCTTTATGCGGCGCCTGTACAGTGCATCTCGATGGTGAACCGATCCGCTCTTGTGTAACGCCGGTTTCGGCTGCGGCAAATAAAAAAATTACAACCATCGAAGCGATAGCAGAAGACAAAATCGGTAAAGCGATACAAGACGCCTGGATGGAGTTAGGTGTACCGCAATGCGGCTATTGCCAGTCGGGTCAGATTATGTCGGCGACCGCCTTGCTCAAAAAAACAGCAAAGCCAAACGACAAGCAAATCAAAGATGCCATGAGTGGCAACATCTGCCGCTGTGGCACTTACACCCGGATACACGCGGCGATTAAGCAGGCAGCACACGCGCTCGCAGCGCCAACGGGCAAGAAGCCCGATAACGCAACGCCTGCCACCGGAGCATGAAAATGACATTCTTCAATCAAATAATAGACGCCGCCGATCCGGCCTCCGTCGCTGAATCAGGTTTAGCATCAGGTTTGGCATTAGGTTTAACATCAGGCAGCCGCAGAAACTGGTTAAAAGCCGCAGGTGCACTGACCGGCTTAGTGCTTACCATCGGCCAGTCGGGTCTCGTCGTGGCAGCGGAACCGGAACTGTTTGGTGGCGACGCGATGCCTGGCGGCTTAGTCAATGACGTACTGGTCTTCGTTTCTATCGGCGCCGACGGTATCGTCACCATCGTTGCACACCGCTCGGAAATGGGCCAGGGCATACGCACAAGCCTGCCGATGGTGGTGGCAGATGAACTCGGGGCGGATTGGTCCCGGGTGAGAGTGATACAAGCCGATGCCAATGAAGCCCGCTATGGGAATCAAAATACCGATGGATCTCGCAGCATGCGCCATTCCTTCAAGCCTATGCGTCATATCGGCGCTACCGCCCGTTTCATGCTAGAGACCGTCGCCGCAGCACGCTGGAACGTACCGGTCGATCAGGTCAAGACAGTCAATCACGAAGTGCTGCATGCCGCCAGTGGCCGTCGGCTCGGTTTTGGCGCGCTGGCGCTTGATGCCGCTAAGTTGCCGGTTCCGCTCAAAGAAAATATCCGGCTGAAGGACGCTACGCAATTAAACTACATCGGCAAAAACAGTACGCGCGGCATCGACTTACACGATATTGTCACCGGCAACACGCAGTACGGCATTGATACCCGTATGGATGGCATGATTTACGCCGTCATCGCCCGTCCGCCAGTATTCGGGGGGAAATTAGTCAGCGTTGATAAAAGCGCAGCATTACTGGTGCCGGGCGTCTTGAAAATTATTGAACTCAAAGGGAGCCCGCCACCGGCTATGTTCAACCCGCTGGGCGGTGTCGCCGTGCTTGCCACCAATACCTGGGCTGCCATGAAAGGACGCGAGGCGCTCAAGATCGTCTGGGATGACGGTCCCAATGCCAGCTATGATTCCGGCACTTTCCGGCAACACCTACAAACGGCAGTGCGGGCACCGGCGAAAGCCGTGCGTGATCAGGGTGACACGGTTGGCACCCTCGCCGCTGCAAAAAAACCTTTTTCGGCCGAATACTATCTGCCACATCTGGCCCACGCAACGATGGAAGCGCCAGCCGCAGCGGCACGCATCGTGAATGGCAAATGTGAAGTCTGGGCCTGTGTCCAAGCGCCACAGGCGGCGCTTGATACGATCGCGACACATCTGAAGTTCAAGCCGGAAGATGTTGTCGTCCATGTCACTTTGCTGGGCGGCGGTTTTGGCCGAAAATCAAAACCCGATTTCGCCGTCGAAGCAGCGCTACTATCTCAAGCCATGAACGGTACACCGGTTAAAGTCACCTGGACCCGGGAAGACGATTTGCAGCACGATTATCTACATACGGTCTCGATGGAAAGGCTGGAAGCCTCGCTAGATGCCAAAGGGATGCCGACCGCATGGCTGCACAGAACTGCAGCACCGACTATTGCCTCGACCTTTGCCGCCGGTGCCAATATGCAGCAAGCATTTGAATTGGGCATGTCAGCGACGAATGTTCCGTTTGCTATCCCGAATATCCGGGTGGAAGTACCACCAGTGGAAGCCCACACCCGCATAGGCTGGTTTCGTTCTGTATCGAATATTCCCCACGTGTTTGCGATTCAATCTTTCGCTGCCGAACTGGCGCATGCAGCGGGGCGTGATCATAAAGAGTATTTGTTAGCCTTGCTGGGACCGGCGCGCAAAGTTGATCCGGGCAGCATGAGTGATAGCTTTAATTATGGAGAATCCCCGAAGCGCTATCCGCTTGATATCGGTCGCCTGCGAAATGTCATTGAAGTTGCCACGACTAAAGCGGGCTGGGGTCGCAAGCTGCCCAAAGGACGCGGTCTGGGGCTGGCCGTTTCGTACAGCTTTATGACCTATGTGGCGGTCGTGATCGAAGTGGAGATTAATGCTAAGGGTGAGCTCAGCATACCAAAAGTAGATATAGCGATCGATTGCGGCCCTGCAATTAATCCAGACCGTATCCGTTCGCAATTGGAAGGCGCCTGCATCATGGGGATCAGCCTTGCCATGAGCGGTGAAATTTCGTTCAAAAATGGTCGTGTAGAACAAAGTAATTTTCATCAGTATGAGGTGCTACGAGCGCTGGCTGCACCGCATGAAATTCGCAGCCATCTGATTCCCCATACTTTGGAAGTAGAACTGGGCGGTGTCGGCGAACCTGCTACGCCGCCAATCGCCCCGGCTCTGTGCAACGCCATCTTTGCCGCGACTGGTAAGCGCATACGTAATCTGCCGATTAAAGATCAGATCGCAAAACGCTAAAACGGCAGCGTCTGTGATTGGCAGCGCGAATCACTTGGCGAAGACACTAACAGATCTAGCAGAATAATCAGCTCTATAGAAAAAATGTAAGCACTATGCCGCCCCCCTTGGGTCGGCATAGTGCTCACTAGTTTTCGCGTGATTTACGTTGAAAAGGACGCCGGGAATAATCCAATTCAGACGGGTGCTGTCTTCCTTTGCGCACCGCCAGGACAACCACCAGCAAAAGTAGCTTAAGCAGCAAAAACACCACAAACAGGCTTAGTACTAAAGGAATCAGCGTAATCAGCAAGGCCACGGCGATGCAGGCGATCAACAGTCTGGGCAAAGGTGTACGCAATAGCAATTGCACCGCCCGGTTGCCGTAAAAGCGAAATTCGTGCATGGCCTGACGCAAGATGGAGTAAAGATATTGGCTAGTCGAATTTTTCATATGCTTGGCAGATTGTGCCGCCCTAAAGTAAGAGTAAGCCTCTATTATCATCGCTGCGACAAGGATTTTCCACGGTAATATTTTGTTGAAATTGCCGCCGCTAGCAACTACGCCCGCCCACCTCTAGCTCTACTCAGCAATACAGTTGTACGTTTATTATTAAATAGTGCGGGTCGATCGAGATACTTAATGCGTATTTTTTCGTACAGTTCACGAAAAATAACAATACCGGTATGCATGGCGAAATGCTCATGGACATAAGCAATACGTACACGTTTTCTAGTTTAGTTTGGCTTGCCAGCCCAATTCCGATGGCAAGCTAAGCGACTGAAACAGAGATTAGAATTGAGCGTGTAAACCGATGCGCACCCCACGCGGTGAACCTGGCGTAATGTTATTGTTACTATTGGCAGAGCCGTAATAGCTTTTATCGAACAAGTTTTCCACATTGATTTGCACATTCAGCCTGCGATTGACTCGAAGGCTTGCTTGCCGTCAGCGATGACAGTTGATCACGGGCGCGTGGCGCATCGGCGACGCTATAACTGGCGTACCAAGACACCGCCTCTCGGTGTAAAGACCAAGCCGGCACGCGGTGATCTGAATATTAGCTAAATGACGATGATTCGTAAAATCGACATCAAAGCTATCTCGGCGCAGGCCGAAAATCGCTTGCCACTGTGGGGAGAATTCAATCTGATTCTGCACATAAACTGACTTAGTTTCGACAACGTCGTGCTTATTCGCTCCGTGGGCGACTGTTTACAGGTCACTGCCGCAGTCATTATCGGATTCGACACAAGGGTAGTCATAGATGTAGCCGTCGGAGTGACTGATGACAAAAAGATCTTATGTTGCGGAAATTGTCCGTCTCTTGCCACCCTAGTTCGATACCGGCGACAAGTTGATGACTTACGACCCCTGTCCTTAGCGTCGTCATGACATTGGTTTGATTAAAACAATTCGTCCGCTACGTTGCATTATTTTGTAGGCAGTTAGCGCAACGCTGCTTCCTGCAGCATTGCGCGCGCCAGGAAAGATATTTGATAAAATTTATCATCGTCTGCGTAACATGAACGATTGTGTACGATCGCGCAAGCGAACGCCATTTCCAAAGTCATGCTCAATCAGGGCGGAAAAAGCATAGACCGACGAGCAGGTCTGGCTGACATCGGGATTGCCGAAAAATGCGGAGGCATCCGTAACGATAGGTTTTCCTTGATAAGACGGAATACCCGGGTCGCTAGTCCGTTCATCTTTAAAGTGCTCATAGCCAAATATCAGGCTGGTATTCTGACCGAGGCGCATGGCAAATGTGGGATTCACACCCGAACGTTTGAGATTGAAGCCTGGACGGTAAGGATCGGAATCTGCCAGCGATGCATACAGCCGAAATGCGACAGTATCATTCATCGCCAGCCCCACGTCAGCCGTTGCACGATGATTATTCCAAGAGCTCAGTGTCAGTGACGCTTCGCGGATCGTACGCCATTCGGCTTGCTTACTGACGCAGTGAATCACACCGCCAAACCACCGCGACCAAAAATCATCGCATTCGAACCTTTTAGCGCTTCAACACTGTCGATATTATAAAAATCGCGGTCATACTGCGCGTCATTACGTATCCCATCTACATAAAAATCTCCGGTAGAGCTATTGCCACGGAAGACAGTCGTGTCACGCCCCCCTGCGCGGTAACGATTCCAGGCACATAGCGAACTGCATCGGCCATGCTTGGCATCGCCTGATCGCGCATCAGTTCTTACTCATGATGGTCATCGCTTGTGGCGTATCGCGTAACAGGGTGTCCGTTTTGGTGCTGCTGATGCTAGGCTTGACGCTATAAGAGGGTTCAGCAGCGCCGGTAAGCTGCATGTCCGGGAACGCGCTATCAATGAACGATCCTAAAAAATTAAAATCACTGAGGAGCACATCAGGCGCACCGCCCATGCACCGTTTCACGACTTTGAGCCCTGATTTTTAGCATTTCGTCGCAATGCGCTGGCATGAATAGGCACTTTTTTCTACAGTGCTGACATCGAAACAAAACATTCATGTGTCACTCAACAGGAGCATTACAATGAAAACCAGACATAAAATTTCTTCAGCACTGATCATCAGCGGCGTATTGAGTATGGCCGTGACTGCTCTTTTCTCTATACCAACGGCGTCTCAAACCGCCCCCATCAGTGAGGCACAGGACGCCATACAGACGGTTCATATCAGCGCTCAGCGTTTAAGCACTGAACAAAAAATGGCGTACGATCAACAATATTCTGGCATGCCGACTCAGACCGTGACGATTACGGCAAAACGCCTTAGCACTGAAGAAAAAATCGGGATAGATAAAGATACTGCACGTAGCATGCAAGCAAATGTACAATTGAATAAAGTTTTACGTAAAACCGCATAAGCTGTATTAAAAAGATGTGCTAAACGATGACTCTTTCCTTCGCGACTTAGTACGCACTGAATTTGCTGCAAGCCAAAGAAATTTTCAGTAGGACTGAAAATAATATTAGTAAAAAATTAGTAAATTTTTATTTTGTTCAATTCATTTATAATAAATTTCTATCATGAATAAAAAATCTATCTTTCTCGGAATATTGTTGTCATCAGGATTGGTCAGTACGGTATTTGGTCAAAATTACGTCTCTATGACATTGTCGACACCGGCAACGCCACATGACCGGCGGCCACAAGATGGGCTAAACGCCGCCAACGCCCTCAGTTCAGTACAGTCGGCGCTAATGCTTGATCGCAGCGGCATGGATAAAGCCTCAGTCCACTTACAAATTTTGCAGCAAACCACCGGCCACTTTGCCGACACGGCTCAGGCAAAAAGGCCGCTGACTGACGACAAAAAATTACAGACAAAATCTCAGAGTAATTCCTGATTCAGCCTAGACTAAGCCTGATTTAGCTTGGATACCGCAAACCAGAGTGCGCCAAGCGGTAGCTGTTGATAATAAGTAATGAGGGCGACGCTCTTCTTGTCCACAAGAACATCTCCATTGACAAACACTTACTCCGGTGTGCTTGTGTCTTGGGCAAATTTGTCTGCAAATAAAGTCTGCCTCGTTTACTGAGACAGTGCGTATCGCAAGTACAGTTCAGCATCAATCCGGCATTTGGATAATGTTGACGTCAAAAATTAACTCCGAAGTTAATTCGCTTGTGAAGCGATGGCTTACAACGCCGCTCTATCAATGCGCTTACTCAAAATGATCGACGTAGACGTTTGACGCACCCCATCCAAAGCCCCAATTTGATCCAGCAGTTTATCTAACACCTCGGTTGTAGCGCAATGTAAGGTCAGCATGTAGTCAATCGCCCCGCTTACAGCACAGAGTGTCTCGACCTGCGGCAACTGTTGCAAATACTTCATCAACCCGGCCGCATAGCGCGCCTCGACAGACAATCCCACATACGCGCGCACTGCCGCTTGATACATAGATTGGTTCAATCTCAGACCATAACCTGCGATCACCTCGCGTTTTTCCAATGCATTGATACGTGCGATGACGGTCGTTCTGGCGATCCCGACCTGACGCGCGATGCTTGTCACCGGCAAACGTGCGTTATCCATCAGCAAAGCTAAAATTTTATTATCAATATCATCAAGTGTTGGTTTCATATCGTCTTATTGGAGTAAATATTAGTCATATTGTCGTCTAATTTAACATTATGACGATATTAGTGCCGCTATTATCTGACAAGACTTATCTCTACACTGACTCCAGTTAGTTTTTTTAAAAAATACTCGGGAGATCACGCATGACTACGAAACTCATTCTGCTTGGCGCTGGCAAAATCGGCGATGCTATTCTTAACTTGTTGTCACACACTGGCGATTATCAAATTACGGTCGCTGACCGTGATCCCGAGCGTCTGAAATATGTTGAACAAGCTAAGTTTCCCAATACCCGTACAGTCGAAGCTGATCTGACCAATAAAGACGTGGTCACTGAATTGATTCGTGGTCATCAGGTAACTTTATCTGCCTGCCCATACTTTCTGACCCCAATTATTGCGGGCGCTGCCAAGGCTGCCAATTCACATTATTTTGATCTGACGGAAGACGTCGAGAGCACACGTATCGTCAAACAACTAGCAGAAGGCGCCGATTGTGCTTTCGTTCCGCAGTGTGGACTGGCACCTGGCTTTATTTCTATCGTCGCCAACGATGTCGCCAAACGCTTTGATACGTTGCGCGATGTCAGTATGCGGGTTGGTGCATTACCGACCTTCCCAAATAATGCACTCAAATATAACCTGACCTGGAGCACTGACGGTCTGATCAATGAGTATTGCAATCCCTGCGAAGCAATTGTCGATGGCCAGTTGCGTGAAACCTCGGCGCTGGAGGAAATTGAACATTTTTCTTTAGACGGAATTGATTACGAAGCCTTCAATACCTCAGGTGGTCTGGGTACTTTGTGTGAAAGCCTGGCCGGAAAAGTACAAAATCTGAACTACAAGACAGTACGTTACCCGGGTCACCGCGATATCGTCAAGATGCTGATACGTGACCTGGAATTAGGTAAGCTAGAGCGCCGTCCAATTTTAAAAGACGTATTGGAAACTTCGATCCCCATGACAAAACAAGACGTGGTTCTGGTTTTTGTTAGCGTCATTGGCATGCGTGATGGCCGTCTGGAGCAAGAATCTTATGCAAAAAAAATCTACAGTCAGGTCGTCAACGGTCAACTGCTGTCCGCAATTCAATTAACCACGGCTTCCGGGATTTGCGCGATGGTCGACATGGTCGTCAGCGGGAAACTGCCGCAGCATGGTATGGTCAGGCAAGAACAAGCCAGCCTGGCTGATTTCAGCGCGAATCGCTTCGGCCGTTACTACGCAATATAAAATACCGGATATAGAAACCGAAGGAACGAGAATGCGCTAATACAATGGCGCGCCCTCGTTTTTTTCTTTTATCCGATCACCCCCATCTCTGGAGACTACATGGACACCAACATTAACAGTTTGCTAGCAGAACTCGGCGTTACCATCGCCGACTATCAGGGTCAAGATATCCCTAGCGTCTCGCCGATCAGCAATAAAACCCTTGCTGTTTTGCGCGCCGACAATGCGGCCCAAGTGAAAGAAAAAATTGAACGCGCACACGCCGCATACCTGCAATGGCGCAAAGTACCGGCACCTCGCCGCGGTGAACTGGTACGCCTGTTTGGTGACGAATTGCGCACGCACAAACAAGCACTGGGAAAATTGGTAACCCTAGAAGCGGGGAAAATTTTACAAGAAGGTCTGGGCGAAGTGCAGGAAATGATCGACATCTGCGATTTCGCGGTGGGTTTATCACGCCAGCTATATGGCCTCACTATCGCCTCCGAACGCCCCGGCCATCGCATGATGGAAGTGTGGCACCCTATCGGCGTGGTCGGCGTGATTTCGGCATTTAATTTTCCGGTGGCAGTCTGGGCCTGGAACGCAGCGCTGGCTTTTGTCTGCGGCAATAGTGTCACTTGGAAGCCTTCAGAAAAGACACCATTGACAGCCATCGCGACTCACGCACTGTTCATGCAAGCGCTGCAACGCTTCAATGCCAGTGGCAGCGATGCACCAGCCGGCTTAGCTGAGCTCATCATCGGTGCCCGCGATACTGGTGCGCAGATGGTCGAAGATAAACGCGTAGTGTTGCTGAGCGCTACCGGCAGTACCCGCATGGGGCGCCAGGTTGCTGAAGTTTGTGCCAAGCGCCTGACACGAACCATACTGGAGCTGGGTGGAAACAATGCCATGATCGTGGCACCTAGTGCCGATCTGGAAATGGCGGTACGCGGCATCACCTTCTCTGCAGTAGGAACTGCGGGGCAACGTTGCACCACATTACGCCGTTTGTTCGTGCATGACAGCATCTACGATACGCTGGTACCACGATTAAAAAAAATCTATGCCGGCCTGCCCATCGGTAATCCTCTGCAAAAAGCAAGCCTCATCGGCCCTTTGATTGATCAGTCAGCATACGATGCGATGCAAGCGGCACTGGCGATCGCCAAAGAGGAACAAGGACTGGTGTTTGGCGGCGAACGTGTCATTGTTGATGACTGCGAAGACGGCTATTACGTTCGTCCTTCGTTGGTGGAAATGCCGACCCAGACAGCATGTATGCACCACGAAACCTTTGCCCCCATCATGTATATCGTGCGCTACACCGATTTAACTCAGGCAATTACCTGGAATAACGAGGTGCCGCAAGGCCTGTCCTCCAGCATTTTCACTACAGATATGCGTGAAGCGGAAACCTTCATGTCAGATGTCGGTAGCGATTGTGGTATTGCCAATGTCAATATTGGCCCTAGCGGTGCCGAAATCGGCGGTGCATTTGGCGGCGAAAAAGATACCGGTGGCGGCAGGGAATCCGGCTCAGACTCATGGAAAGCTTACATGCGGCGCTCTACCAATACGGTCAACTTCAGTAACTCCTTACCCTTAGCCCAAGGTATCAGTTTCGACATTTAAGCGATTGCTGGTGTTATGACAATAAAAAAAGGATGGCGCTGAAAAATGCGCCATCCTTTTTTTTATTTCCAGTACATTCTGGCATCCAGGTGATTATTCGACTCCATCACGAACACAGATCTAACGCAGATTTAACACGGATCTGCGTTAGATTCAGCTCTGGGCATCGTCATCTAACTGACGCAAATACTTCAGTTTTTCTGCAATTTTAATTTCCATTCCACGCGGAACCGGTCGGTACCATTGCTGAGCTTGCACGCCGTCTGGTAAATAGGTTTCTCCGGCGGCATAGGCATTTGGCTCGTCATGTGCGTAGCGATATAGCTTGCCGTAACCCAATTCCTTCATCAACTTGGTCGGCGCATTGCGCAAATGCTCTGGGACTGTACGAGATTTATCTTTGGCGATAAAAGCGCGAACGGCATTGTAGGCCTTGTACGCGGCATTCGATTTGGCCGCGCAAGCGAGATAGATGACGGCCTGTGCCAATGCCAATTCACCCTCGGGCGAACCCAACCGTTCATAGGTTTCAGCGGCATCAAGTGTCATGCGCAATGCGCGCGGATCCGCCAAGCCGATGTCTTCACTCGCCATTCTGACAATACGCCGCGCCAGATAGCGCGGATCAGCGCCGCCATCGAGCATGCGCACCATCCAGTACAGGGCGGCATCCGGGTTTGAACCACGTACGGATTTATGCAAAGCTGAAATCTGATCGTAAAATGCATCACCACCTTTATCAAAGCGGCGCAAGGCGTCGCCCAGACATTCGGCAAGCAAGGCAAGATCGATTTCCGCCTGGCCCTTTACCTTAGCAGCACGCGCACTGATATCGAGATGATTATAAAGCTTACGACCATCTCCGTCGGCACTCGAGATCAGGCTCGCTTTTGCCTCTGGCGTCAATGTCAACCCTGCAAATTCGGTGTCGCAGGCCCGCTCGACCATCAAGGCCAGATCTGCCTCAGTGAGTGATTTAAGTACATACACTGAGGCACGTGACAGCAACGCTCCATTTACTTCAAATGAAGGATTCTCAGTAGTGGCGCCGATGAAGGTCAGTAAGCCGCTTTCTACATGGGGCAAAAAAGCATCTTGCTGACTCTTATTGAAACGATGTACCTCATCGACAAACAAGATGGTTCGGCGCTGCGTATTTGCCTTCAGCACTTGGGCACGTTCTACTGCTTCACGTATATCCTTCACTCCGGATAGCACTGCAGATAGTGCAATGAATTCCGAATCAAAAGCATCCGACATCAGGCGTGCCAAGGTGGTTTTACCGACTCCAGGCGGCCCCCATAAGATCATAGAATGCGGCTGACCGGATTCAAAGGCAACACGTAACGGCTTGCCGCTTCCAAGTAAATGCTGCTGACCAATGACCTCATCAAGCGTAGCCGGGCGCATCCGCTCGGCGAGCGGCATATTACTTTTATTTTCAGTCATTGGCGAAATACGTCAGCCCCGGCAGGAAGTACAAATTTAAATTGGTCAGATTTGAATACTGGATTTTTCTCCACGTTTTTAAGCGTTACGAGAGAAATTTGTCCGAAACTATCGCGTAATTCGAGTGCCACGGGCAAGCCATCTTTCATGCCAATACCGATATGTTCAAACTGAGTATCTTTGGATTTAGGCGTTGCATCCAGCCACTCCACACCTTGCTTCATACCAACTTCTTTTAAGCTAAAGTTTTTTTCCAACTCGCCATTGCCAAATAATATCGCCGCCGGGCTGGCACCCATTGCTCCGCCCAATGCTTTAATGGTGACCTGATTCAAATCTTTATCATAAATATAAAGTTTATCTCCATCTGTTTGCAAACTTTGCTCATAAGGCTTCAGATACGTCCAGATAAATTTTCCAGGGCGGGCAAAGCTAAAACTGCCAGTCGCCGTTTTACTGATTTTCGGATTACCGCCCACCATTTTGATCTGCTGTTGCGAGAATTCACCGCTGGCAGCTTTCGTATTCGCCGCAAATGACCGGAACTGATCAAGTGCGCTGGCCGTTGCCCACAATGGAAATGTGACAGCAATAGCCATCACAAACTGACTGAAAATTCTAATATGCATACGGTATCCTGTTCGATGTTCTTTAATACAATTTTTATCTGCAATTCATTATGCAGACATCCATGAAAGGCGTGTGGCACACACTATACCAAGGCATCTCAGCGAACGATGCCCACTGATTGCGTCAGATTATGGTGTCGCAAACGCCGCCATTATTCGGCGTTTCCTACCGGAACCAGTATTTCCCGATTGCCGTTTGATTGCATCGTAGAAACAAGTCCGCTTTGCTCCATTTGTTCGAGCAGGCGTGCCGCCCGGTTGTAGCCGATGCGTAAATGACGCTGCACCAGTGAAATCGAAGCACGCCGATTTTTAAGAACAATAGCAACCGCCTGGTCATACAAAGCATCGGCTTCGTTGCCGCCTTCAGTCGCGGGCATGCCATCGGCACTTTCTTCCAATACGCCCCCTTCTAAGATACCTTCGATGTAATTCGGTTCCCCTTGTGCCTTCAAATACTTCACCACCCGGTGTACTTCTTCATCAGACACAAACGCACCATGGACCCGCACGGGCAAACCGGTACCAGGCGGCATATATAACATGTCACCCATTCCAAGCAAGGCCTCAGCCCCCATTTGATCAAGAATGGTGCGCGAGTCAATCTTACTGCTCACCTGAAATGCAATACGCGTAGGAATGTTAGCTTTAATCAAACCGGTAATAACGTCAACCGATGGGCGCTGCGTGGCTAAAATCAAATGCAAACCCGCCGCCCGCGCTTTCTGCGCAATACGGGCGATCAACTCTTCCACTTTTTTACCGACGACCATCATCAGATCGGCCAACTCATCAATAATGATCACGATGGTCGGTAACTTTTCTAAGGGTTCCGGTGCATCGGGTGTCAGACTAAAAGGGTTCGGGATGTGCTCTTCCCGCTTCTGTGCTTCTGCAATCTTCGTGTTATATCCGGCCAGATTACGTACGCCCAGCTTAGACATCAGCTTATAACGTCGTTCCATCTCGGAAACAGCCCAATTCAACGCATGCCCGGCCTGGCGCATATCCGTGACCACGGGTGCCAACAGATGCGGAATACCTTCATAGACCGACATTTCCAGCATTTTAGGATCGATCAATATCATCCGGACATCATCCGGGTCGGATTTATACAGCAAAGATAAAATCGTCGCGTTAATACCCACTGACTTACCCGAACCGGTTGTGCCCGCCACTAATAAATGCGGCATTTTTGCCAAATCGGCGACCACAGGATGACCGGCAATGTCCTTGCCCAAGGCCACTGTCAGGCTAGATGGACTATCGTTATACACCTTGGAACCTAAAATTTCGGTCAGACGGACAATTTGACGCTTGGGGTTCGGTAGCTCCAATCCCATACAATTTTTACCCGGTATGGTTTCGACCACACGAATCGACGTCAATGATAAAGAACGCGCTAAATCGCGTGCCAATCCGACGATCTGACTGCCCTTGACACCGGTCGCTGGTTCAATTTCGTAACGGGTAATCACCGGCCCGGGGTACGCCGCAATTACCTTGGCATCAACGCCAAAATCAGAAAGTTTCTTCTCAATCAGGCGGCTTGTGAATTCTAAAGTTTCAATACTGACGGTTTCCTGCGTCACAGGGGCATCGTCAAGCAAAGACAAAGGCGGTAAATTATTGTCAGGATGATCGTTAAACAGTGAGACTTGCCGTTCTTTTTCTATCCGCTCTGACTTCTGGACGGCAACCACTTGAGGCTCGATGCGAACCGGTGCTGCCTCCACTGTTTTGGCACGTTCTTGCACTACCACCTCTTCGCGTTTAACGGCAGCAGTCTGGCCGGCACGCCTATCCTCATGCGCTGAGTATTTACGGCCGATAAATTCAAACACGGACTCGATCGCTGCCCCTAGATTTTCAGCCACCTGCAACCAGGAAATATGGAAATACAAACTTAATCCCAGGGCGAACAACAGCAGCAATAACAATGTTGCTCCGGTAAAACCAAATGCATTAAACGCCGCTGCCCCGATTACATCACCCAGGACACCACCCGGAGGCAGAAACAGGGCCACGAGATGCCCGAGCAGAATGACGAGAATGCCGATGTGCCACGGCGCCGAACCCCATAGCAACTGGCGCGATTCGAGAAACTGTGACGAGCGCGACGTGGCG
>JBBQNW010000007.1:0-37590 GCA_038330335.1 Burkholderiales bacterium
AGTAGAGGTATCGGCTAAGTCCACCGTGCAATCGGTTGCGCTGAAACGCATTGACCTGGGCAAGGGCGGCAACCTCTTAATAGATCCGCAAGACATTGTGATCGACAATGTCGCTCCAGGCGATGCAGCGGGCAGCTACAGCTACGCGCCGTCCGGCACCAGCACCCATTTGCGGGATGCCGATGTCACGGCTTTGCTCAGTGCCGGCACCACCGTCAGCTTGCAGGCCAGCCAGGACATTAGCTGGCTGGATAACTTCACATTCGTGAAACGAACGCCCACGACTCCGGGCGGCAATCTGAATCTGTCTGCAGGCCGATCAGTGACGCTCAGCGGCAGCTTCACGACGGCTGATGGCAACTGGAATATTGTGGCCAACGACACGAAAGCGCATGGCGTGGTTGATGCCGAGCGCGGCACCGGTGCGGCTGAAATTAGTATCAGAGATGCCAATTTTATTAATAGCAACGGCAACCTGTCGCTGACCCTGGCCGATGGCGCGGGCAATACCAATCACGAAACCGGTGGCATCTCGCTCGGCAAGTTCAATGGCAACGGCCTGACAGCGGTAGTCTCATCAACGGCAATGCCCGCATCGGGCGCCACGCGGATACTGCTGACCGACAACATCAATGTCAGCGGCGCCATCAGCCTGACAGGAAACCTGCAGGTCTCGTCGATGAGTTCCATGCTGTCGTTGAGTGGGCAAAGTGTGACCTGGACCGACGAAAAAAGCGGCGCCACACTGCGGGGTGAGGGAGGCATCAAATTTGTCGAAAACGGCGTGACCACGCGGCTTGGCAAGCTTAGTGGTAGCGATGCAGTCAGGCTTGAATTAGGTGGTGACAATGTCACCCGTACCTATGGCGAGGCCGACCCCGCTATAGCCGATCTGCTCACCCCTCAATTGCACGTCGCTACCCATTCTCCCGCTGTTGCCCCCGACTCGTTGATGGCAATTCTGAGCGCCGACTCGCTTGCCGTTAGCGGCCCCGGCAGGTACGCTGCGGCCGGCCAAAACACACTGGCCGTAAGCGCCACCGGCAACGCCGCATTTGCAGGCGGGCTCCAGGGCGGCTATTTCATCGACCTCACGGCAGCCACTACGCCGCTGACAATTGCCCAGCGCAGCGTCACGCCGACCGTCTCGAACGGTGCCTACACATACGGCTCACCTTCGAAGGTCGTCACCCTGGGCAATGTGGTCAATGGCGACCAAGTTCTGCCGGTAACGACACTCAATGGCAGTCCCCATGTCGGCATGGCCGTCAACGGCACAGGCTTTGGCTTCGTTGAAACCCTTGCCGCTGGCAACTCGGCATATACCTTAAGCGGCTTGGCTGGCAGCCAGGCGAGCAATTACTTCTTGGACCTGAGTGGCGCTGTGACTGGCACGCTGGACATCGCCCGTAAACCGCTGAATTATGTCGCGCAAGGCGGCAGCCACATCTACGGATCACCCAATGGGCTGCCACTCGGGGCGCTGTCGGGCATCGTCGCGCATGACGACGTGACCCCGCAGGTCGGCCTTTCCGCTGCGGGCGTTTCAGCGGCCTTGGCAACTAAGTTGGCGGTCGGGACCTATACCGCCAGTGTGGTGTCCCTCGGAGGGGCTGAGGCGGGTAACTACACCATCGCAGCCAGCGGCAATACGGACGGTCAATACCAGGTCACACCCAAGACACTGACGTATGCAGTCGCCAATGCCAGCAGCACCTATGGCACGCTGGCAAGCTTAGGCAGTAGCGTGTTGACCGGGATCCTGGCTGGCGACGCTGTTACCGCCGTCGCGTCCTTAAAAGACGCCGCCGACAACACCGTCAGCCAGTCATCCACACTGGCGGCAGGCAATTACCGGGAAATCGTCTCTACCCTCAGTGGCGTCGCGGGTGGTAATTACCAACTGGCCAGCAGCGGCAACCAGGACGGCACACTGGCCATCGCCCGCAAGCAAATCACCTATACAGGTAGCGACAGCACACAGACCTACGGTACCGCCGCCTTGCCAACGCCGGCGCTCAACGGCATCGTGGGCACAGACCGCGTCACTGCACAGCAAAGCGTCACAACCGTACAAAGTCAGCAACAGGGCGGCAGCGGTGCCGTTGCTGTCGGCGAATACAAGGTTGACGTGGCATCGCTTACCGGTGCCGAGAGCGCAAACTACAGCATTGTAAAGCCTGGCAGCACAGCCGGGCACGCACTGGTTACACCCAAAGTGCTGACCTACACACTGGCCCCATCGAGCCAAGTGATTTACGGTGACGCGGCTCCTGATGCCCCTTTTAATGGCATCGTCAGTGGCGACCTGATCCAAGGCGTGTCATCTGTCAGCAACGCAACAGGCGCGCAAACGCTGGTGCCAACCACCGATGTCGGTAGTTATACCCAGAGTATTGTGGGTCTCAGTGGCACGGGGGCGGGCAACTATGCGCTGGCCAGCAGCGGCAATACCAATGGCAATTTAACCATTACGCCAAGAAGCCTGAACTGGCAAGTTTTAGGGGGCGGTAGCGCTGTTTATGGCGGCACCATCACCAACTACGCGAGCCTCAACCTGGTGCCGGGTGACACGGTTGATGCGATCAAGTCTGCACTCGACAGCAGCGGTGCAGCAATTGAGCGCCCAGGGGTGGGGTTGTATGCCGTCGGCGTGACCTCCATTTCTGGCCCGCGCGCTGCCAACTATGTACTGGCCACCAATGGGAATACCACTGGAACCGCGCAGATTACGCCACGCCAAGTGGATTATGGATATAACACCACGTATTCCGTCTACGGCAGCGACCAAAATGCCTACGCAGCTGACAGCGTACAGCTATATGGGCTGCTGCAAAGCGATAAAAATCAGGTTCACGCCCTCGCCTACCAGGGGGGGATTTTATTCAATGCGGACGGTGGCGCTCGTGCATTGGATAAACGGCTTGCAGCAGGTTTGTATTCCCGGGCGAGCGCGTATGTTACGGGTTTGGATAACCCAAACTATATTCTTGGAACTGAGCGACTGGACTCAGGGGTGGCTCCACGCGGTAGTCATTACATTTCTCAAAAACCGCTCTACACCTCCACCACGGCGACAATGAGTATGACCTATGGTGATACATACAATCCGATGTTTGCAAGTTTGAGTGGTATTGTCCCGGGTGACGAGGTTGGCAATAATGTTTACGCTACATTAAATGGAAATATATCTAACGGCCTGCTGTCGACCGGCGAATATGCCGTTACAGCCAGTAATTTAAAAGGATATTCAGCACCAAATTATTATTTGGTTCAACAGGCGGTTCCGCTGATGCTGACTGTTAAGCCAAAGCCGGTATACCTTCTGTATTCGCAAGTAGGTAATTCTCCGAAGTATTTTGGAAGTCCAATTGCCAATACGGTGGAATATGGCACGCTGCTTGATCCTGCGGGTCTTATCGACAATCAAACACCAGTAACGGTTTTTGGCTTGGTTTCTGGTGGGGAAGTTGGCTATCTGACCCAGCCCAAAGCTCCGGGGTTCGAGCGGTCCAGTTCTGGCGCGATCAACGCGGGAACCTATATATGGGCACCCGCATCATTTTATAGCACCAATTACACGGTCATGAACTCCGGCGCGGGCGCAAAGTATTTGACAATAACGCCAAAGCCCGTCACCGCCAATCTCAGCACATGGAGCGCGCTGACGACGCTGGAATATGGAAATACAGAGGGGGTTAATCCTTATGTTAATGTGGCTTGGGTTGGCAATACGGTGCGCACAGGTGATGATATTGGTGTTAAAACCTATGTAGCTGGACTAGCAAATGGGCAAAATGCGCTAAGTGCCCGACAAAATGTTGGGTTTTATCCGATATATGCGAACGGGGTAACGGGTAGAGATGCGGCGAACTATCGAGTGGATTACACGCCAGGCAGTTATAGTTTGGGGGTCACTGTAGTACCCAGAAGCGTTAACGCCACCATAAACAGTACGGAGTTTATCTATGGTAACTCCATCACTGTTCCTAAACCAGTTCTCAACATCCTCCCCGGCGATTCAGTCACCGCCACAGCGGTGGTTACCAATGGCAAGGACGTCATCTCCAATTTTGAGAACTACGATCGCTGGGATGCAGGAACCTATTATTTAAAGCTGGGGCCGCTGTCGGGCGCTTCTGCATCCAACTACAAAATTGGTGGTCAGCAGGATGCGAATGCCAGGCGTTTCAATCGGCCTCTGGATGAACTGGCATTCCTAAGCATTGAGCAACGCCAACTCAAACTCGCGGGAACTTATCAGAACTTTGGCATCACCTACGGTGACAGCATCACGCCATCGCTTTATGTGACAGGTGTTTTGCCCGGTGACGATGTTGATACGAGACCCAAAGCGCAACTGTCAGGGAGTAGCAACCTCATCGATATTAATGGATTGCGGCCTAGTTGGGGAGAGCGACTGGCGGCGGGGGACTACCGCCTGCTATTTCCCTTGACAGGTATGTCTAGTAAGAACTATCGGGCTCCCGTATATAACAATGGATTTCCTATTTTTGATTTTGGAAATATCAGCGTTGCAAAACGAGCAACAAGTTTGCAAGACGTGGCGGCTGAATATGGCACAGCAAATTGGACGCCAAGTTTTACCAATGTCCTGGCCGGCGATGACCTGCGTTCCACTGCGCTCGAAATTTTCAATGACAAATTAAAACGCACGGAACCAATTCCTGCTGGTTTGATTGATGCCGGTGGATACGCCGTGATAATCAAGACAATCTATAGCAACACTGGCGCCGTTTTATCAGGGCCTGGCAGCAGCAACTATTATGTCGTCGATGGTGGTATGAGTTACTTTCTGTCAGTTGCACCAAAGATGCTGACATGGACGCCCAATTCAAATCTGAGCACCACCTACGGAGACGCGGTTGCTCTTGGAAAATTGAGTGGGTTTTTAAATAATGATATTGAATTTACAAACAGACAAAGTGCGGCTGACAACTATCGGTCACTGATACAGGTGAATGCAAAATTTGAAGACGCTTCTGCGGTTAATGAAATAAATAAAAAATATCTGGGAAATGGCCTGTACTCTACAGAGCTTGCCTATCCGGCGGGAGGGTATTCGGCCATCATGAATTCTAAGTTGACGTATGGTAGTGTTAACGGTCTCGAAGTTACGTACTCAGGTTACGCCAGGCGCGCAGATGCCTACAAACTAGATCCTGTCACGGGTCGACACATCCCATTGTCGCTAAATGTGGTTGATCAGGCATTGGATCGCCCCATTAATGCGGGCATCCAAAATATCTTCACATCAGGCTCCCAGCCAAAGTTAAGCGGCGAGCGCGCTGCCAATTATCAGCTTCCTGCAAACATGCAGGTTAGTGTCGAAGTGAAACCGCGCCTCGTTAACTTTTCAATTGACAATAGCACCCGCCAATACGGTAATTATGAAGGTTGCAATTTCAAAAGCTGCCCGGTGGATGTCCCTGCACAAAAGTTGGGATCGGTCCATTACAACAACTTGCTGCCGCTTGATAATTTAGGTGATGGCATATTAAAAAATGCCGTCGAACACATTAGCTTGATCTCCGCGACTGGGGATAAGTTAACGGTGGGCGATATTACGGCCCAAACCCCTGTTGGCACCTACTATTACCAGGTACTCGACAGTCTGGAGTCGAAGAACTATGCGGTGGCTCAGAGTGGCAATCAAAGCGGGCTGCTGCAAATTACTCCAAAATGGCTGAAATACACCACTACCAGCGCCTTTTACCTGCCTGGCGTCGGTTTGGTTGGGCAGCCAGGAAAAGCAACATTGCATGGTGTCATTAACGGCGATAAAGTGACCGCCGTTGTGGTGCCCGAAGATCCGCAACGCAACGTCATTGATGACTTTAATTCGGTAACGCTTGTTGCCGGGCGCTATATATTCCCGGTTCGTGGCCTCGTTGGAGAAAATGCGGGAAATTACCGTGTTGTACCAGCGGAGGACAGTGATAAATACCTCTATCAATACTATCAGCAGCCAATACCGTATTGGGGCTACAACCAGCTCGGAACCCTCGATGTATTTGCCGACACGTCGCTGGGCATGAAATTTATTCCTCCGGTTTCGCTGCCACCCCTTAAGGCCGCACCGCCTCGGGAAGATATCGTCGCAATAGTTGCCTCTCTGCCGACATTGCCCCGCGTTGGTGTCAGCATTAACGGAGGGGCGCCGGCAGTGGATTCCGGCCAAGGATCGAGCAGCCCCGGCGTAAAAATCAGCACCGACACTGGGACAACTACAACCACCAGCCTAGCAGGCGCAACACTCGATGCCAATGCGAAAGCCAACACGAGTGCCTCATGCGGGGTGACGGGCTGCTCGAGTTCTGCCCAAGCGACGGCAGAAACCAGTGTCGAGCTTTCAGCAGCTGACAAACTCAAGGCTGAAGCGGAGGCTAGCGCGAAGGTGACTGCGGGCTTGCAGGGCTTCGGGGTGGGGGTTTCAGCCAAAACTTCTGCTCAGATTGCGGTGGAGGTCGCTGGTTCGCACAGCGTCGGTGGTGGCAGCAACATCGACTACAACGCTATTGTGGGCGCCACAGCGGGAGCGGATGCGGGCGCAAAAGCCGGGACAGATGGCATTACAACCGGGTTCGAGGCTGGTGCTGGTTTTAGCGTTGGTGGCAGCACAGGAATCTCAAACCAAGCGGGAAGTGCTTCGGCTGGCGCGAGCTTCTCAACGGGCATGGTGGGTGGTAATTTTTCGATCAAACCGGGGTATTCTGATGGCGTTTTGTCTGTGTCAACAAATTTGGGTGCGGCACTTGGGTTCGGTGGTCTTTCGCTGAATGTTAACCTTAGTGTTAACTTAAGTCCAATTATAGATGGTGTGTCAAATATTCTCCATTCGTATAAACCAAGTGATGCGGAGTTGGCCCAGCAGGCATTTAAACAAGCGGAGGAACTGAGTTCTGATCCGGCTGCTCAAATTAGATTTTTGACAGAGAATCGTGCTTGGGAGCGATATCCAAATGGGGATCATTCCAAGTTTGAGAAGATACTGGCTAAATACTATTCAATGATGAATGCAGTTGAAGTTCAAAAGAATTATGAACTCAAGGTGCAGGCCAATTTTATGAAACTGCTAGCCACTGATAAGTATGCAGCACTTGATTACCTGAAAAGCTCCGAAGTCATACAAAAAAACGATGTGGCATATAAAGCACTGATAAAAAAAGCCCAGGATCTTAATATTCAATTTGCATTTCAAAACAACGGTTTTGGTTTTGTTAGTGTCAACCGACAGTAATAGGTAAATCATAATGAAAATAATTTCAATTATTAAACAGATACTGGCTATGCGCGTACTTGTTATTTTTGTAGCAGGGCTATTTTCCGTTACACAAAATGCTGTGGCTGCGCCACCGTCCTTCGTCGATATTTCACTGACTGCTCAACCCCGGCAATGGGTCATTAACGGGATTCTTGCTGCCGTCAATGGCTACGGCAATGCCCATTTCGGTATGAGTGCGCAACAGGTGCAGCAAGTCATTGGCAGTGACTACCCGCTTGCCTTGCCCAGCCTTAAAACAGAAATCGAGTCTTCCCAACGGACGCCGATGATGACGATTGTTGTGAATGAACTCGCGCCTGGACCGGGGCTTGCAACCATCACCTATGTGTTTGGCGCAAAGAGTCAAAAGCTTATTGCTGTCAACGTCTACTGGTTGGCTCCAGATGTGGCGAGCCTGGCACAGCAACAGCAATTGACAGAAGCCGCCAGCAAGGTGACCGCCGGTTTACTTGCGTACCGGTGGCCGTTGTTGCAGGTGTCGCGCGGCATCGTGCCGGCGCCTGGCGTGCTGTTGGTTTTTTCCGGTAAAGATTTTGCTGGCGGAGGGGTAGAAGTGCGCTTGAACGGCGTCGGTGTGGATCTCGAAATACCCAACACCGGAGCGGGATCGCCGGCTGCCCGGGAGCATCGTGCGGCCCCGCCCGGGCCTGCTCAATTACACCTCTCATTCGTCGCCAATATAGAGCACCCCGACATCTTCTGAGATGTCCAAGTTGTCTACGAGGGTTTTACTGGTCGTGTCAAACATCGGTCAGCTGCCAGCTGCCACCGTGTTGGTTTCACGCCGGAACCTCAGAAATTTTCATCATCCCAAATCAAAACCTGCCATTAAGGTATCTAGGCAGGGCGATTGCATGAAGGATTAGTTTCTTAGCCCCAGTAACTTGTCCAGCTAATCCACATTCCAGCCGGCTTTCAGGCGCTTGTTGGCAACGCCGGGTTTGACGGTGGTGGCGCTCTTGAGCAGGTTGAGAGCAATGCGACGCAGGATCACGAAGTTTTGTGCCGCATCCCCGACCCGGATTCAACAATCGTCTTCCCTGAACGCCACGTCCAGCATCCAGCATCCAGTGCATACTGTTTTCGATCCCGCAATGAGCACGCACTATTTTTCCGAGCAAGCTTGCCTCGGCTGGAAGGCAGCTGATGTAGTAGCGGCGCTCGGTGCTGGGGTGGTCGGTGCCGTTGCTGCCGATGATTTCCCGCGTCGATTCGATTATTATCAGGCTGTTCAATCCGCTCCAATGCTGTTTTTGTTCTTGCAGCCATGCCACGTCATTGGTCGCCAGACAGCGCCGGGTTTCGATCCGCCCACGATCCTTTTCTGTCTGGGTATCCGCCCAATGCGGCCGATCTAGCTTGCCTGCATCGGTGGCATCGAACCACAGATCGCTTCGGCCAGACCTGGCTGGTTGCCCTTCACACCAAGAACATAGTTCGTGCCGCTTTGGACAAGCTTGGCCGCTATGTCGTGCTGGCACCCCATCGCCTCCATGGTGATGAGATGATGATGCTGCCTTTGATGTCCAGTGCGTCTAATGACGCCGCTATTGGGCTGATCTCGTTGCTCTCGTCAGCGCTCTTGACTTGTCCGGGCGTCAAGCCAGTCGTGCTGCTGCAGGCCGAGATGAGGTCAATCGCGCTTTGTTTGCCATCATGCTAGCCGCATACGCATTTGCTATCGATGGCCACGTGTTGACCCTCAAGCGACGGGCACAGCCCGCTGATTAATGTTTGGGAAAACTTGCCTCGCTCAGTTGGCCTGCACGAAGTATCTGAGTAGCGCCAGCCAGTTGCCGCCGGCGTTTTCAAGAGCCCCTCGCCGCGCGCTATGCGCTACAAATGAGAAGCCAACTCCGCAATAGTAAAACCAGTCAGTTGCAAACCTTTGATGATACTCACATAGTATCGATTCAAAACTATATTGACAAAATATAGTTTTGAGTCGATACTATATTTATTCGTTCAATCGCGATGCGAGAACACTTCAGGGTCATGCTCAAGCAGTGCGTGCATGCTCGCAAGTTAAGGCAAAGCAATGGGGCGTCAGTACAACACATACGCAAACCAGCACGCTTGCGATGGGAATGGAGCCAAGACCGACATTTAACTTGGTCACATTCTCAGCTTGGATTTTCCCGGTTATTTCGGTGTTCACTTGGATTACTGTGGAGCTTAAATTATGGCAATTACATTAACTGAAAATGCGGCAAAACAGATTCAGAGTCAGCTTAAAAAGCGCGGCAAGGGGATTGCCCTTCGCATCGGCGTGAAGAAAGTGGGCTGTACCGGGTTGGCGCACACCTTCGACATCGTCGACGAGATTAACCCGACCGATCATCGCTTCGAGTCGCATGACACGCTGGTACTGGTCGATGCCAGCAGCATGGAGTTTCTCGATGGCTCGCGCATCGACTTCGTCACCGAAGGACTCAGGCAAATGTTTAAATTTGATAATCCAAACGTTGACAGTGAGTGCGGCTGTGGCGAGAGTTTCAACGTGAAAAAGCCCAAGCTTGATGTGAAACTTGATGCAAAAAATACAGAGGTAGCAGCATGAATACAGTGGCTGATAATACCCAGAGCGATATGCCCGCAGCTTTTGTGTTTACCGATAGCGCGGCAGTCAAAGTCGCTGCGTTGATTGCCGAAGAAGGCAACCCTGAGCTGAAACTGCGTGTTTTTGTTCAAGGTGGCGGCTGCTCTGGCTTCTCCTACGGATTCACGTTTGACGATCTCGTCAACGAAGACGACACGACGATGACCAAGAACGGCGTGTCGCTGTTGATTGATCCGATGAGCTACCAGTACTTGGTGGGGGCAGAGATTGATTACAAAGACGATCTGGAAGGCGCGCAGTTCGTCATCAAAAATAATCCTGGCGCTAAATCTACCTGTGGCTGCGGATCGTCTTTTTCAGCTTAAGGTTTTTAGCTTGGTTTCTCAGCTTGGTCTCGCAGCTTAGTCTCGTAGCTTAGTTTCGTAGCTTAGTTTCGTAGCTTAGTTTCGCAGCTTGGTCTCGCAGCTTAGTTTCGCAGCTTAGTTTCTTAGCTTAATTTAGTAGCGTAGTTAGGAGCAATATCATGAGTGCAGCACTGCAAAATCTAGTCAACCAGCCGTACAAGCACGGTTTCGTTACCGCCATTGAGTCCGATGTCGCGCCCAAAGGGCTCAATGAAAACACGATCCGGATGATTTCAGCCAAGAAGAATGAACCTGAGTGGCTGCTCGAGTTTCGACTTAATGCGTATGCGGCATGGCTAAAGATGGACGAGCCGACCTGGCCTAATGTCCACTTTCCGAAAATTGATTATCAGGCGATCAGCTACTATGCTGCGCCCAAACAAAAGCCGAAGTTGAAAAGCCTGGACGAGGTTGATCCTGAGTTGTTGCGCACCTTTGAAAAGCTTGGCGTGCCGCTGCACGAGCGCATGGCGCTGGCGGGCGTTGCGGTCGATGTTATCTTCGACAGTGTGTCGGTAGCAACTACCTACAAGCACAAGCTGGCCGAGGTCGGGGTCATTTTCTGTTCAATGTCGGAAGCCGTGCTGGAATACCCGGAGCTGGTGCAGAAATACCTCGGTACAGTGGTGCCGACTGGCGACAACTTTTACGCCGCACTCAACTCGGCAGTATTCACCGACGGCTCGTTCTGCTTCATTCCCAAAGGCGTCAAGTGCCCGATGGATTTATCGACCTACTTTCGTATCAACACTGAGGAAACCGGGCAGTTCGAACGCACCCTGATCATTGCCGAGGAAGGGGCGTCGGTCTCTTACCTGGAAGGCTGTACGGCACCTGCATTCAGCTCCAACCAGTTGCATGCGGCGGTAGTCGAACTGGTGGCGCTAGACAACGCCGACATTAAGTACTCGACAGTACAGAACTGGTATGCCGGGGATGAAAACGGTGTTGGTGGGGTTTATAACTTTGTGACCAAGCGTGGCCTGGCCAAAGGTATCAATTCACGCATTTCATGGACCCAGGTTGAGACCGGTTCGGCGATTACCTGGAAGTATCCTTCCGTCATACTGCGCGGCGACAATTCGGTTGGTGAGTTTTATTCGGTCGCGGTCACCAATCACTTGCAGCAGGCTGACACCGGCACCAAAATGATCCACATCGGTAAGAACACGCGTAGCACCATTGTCAGTAAAGGCATCTCGGCGGGTCGTTCCAACAACAGCTACCGTGGGCTGGTTAGGATTGCACCCACTGCCGCTAATGCGCGCAATTATTCGCAATGTGACTCGATGTTAATTGGTGATCAATCTGGCGCCAACACCTTCCCCTATATTCAAGTGAAGAACAACAGCGCCGTCGTTGAACACGAAGCATCGACTTCGAAGATCGGCGAGGACCAGCTATTTTATTTCGCCCAGCGTGGGATCAGCGCCGAGGCCGCCGTATCGATGATTATCAACGGATTCTGCAAAGACGTATTTCAACAATTACCGATGGAATTTGCAGTCGAAGCGACCAAGCGGCTCGGTTTTAAACTGGAAGGAAGTGTCGGATGATTTACCAAGACAGCAAAACCATACTGGAAGTCCGCGGGCTATGTGCCAGCGTGAACGGTATCGAGATTCTGAAAGGCCTGGACTTCACTGTGAAGAGCGGTGAAGTGCACGCCATCATGGGGCCAAACGGCTCGGGCAAGAGCACCTTTGCTAAGGTGCTAGCCGGTCATGCAGCCTATGAAGTGACGGGCGGTAGCGTGCTGTTTGAAGGCAAAAATCTGTTTGAACTTGCCCCAGAAGAACGTGCCCGCGCTGGTGTATTTCTGGCCTTCCAGTATCCGATTGAGATCCCCGGTGTCGCCAACAACCAGTTTTTACGTTTGACTTACAACACGGTGCAGGCGCAGCGCGGCAAGGAAGAACTCGATCCGCTAGAGTTTGACGATTTCGTGCGCGAGAAGATGAAGCTGTTAGAGATGAGCCCAGATTTTCTCGAGCGCAGTGTTAACGAAGGCTTTTCCGGTGGCGAGAAAAAACGTAACGAAATCTTGCAGATGGCGCTACTCGAACCCCGTTTAGCAATCCTTGATGAGACCGATTCTGGCCTCGACATCGATGCTCTCAGGATCGTCTCTCAGGGTGTCAATCACCTCGCCAACAAGGACAACGCGATTGTTCTGGTGACGCACTACCAGCGGCTGCTGAACTACATCGTGCCCGACTTCGTGCACGTAATGGATGCCGGTCGCATCATTAAGACTGGCGGTAAAGAACTGGCGCTAGAACTTGAAACTCGTGGCTATGACTGGGTCAGTGCCGAGCACCAGGCGGCGAGCCAGGCGAGGGCCGCGGAGGAGATCGCATGAACACAGTCACATCGATCAGGCAACCCGCGTCGGGTTGCCTTGAAACGCTGCTGACAAGCCAGCGGCAGCTGCTACCGAGCCCATTGGCATGGGTCAACGCACTGCGCGCTGAAGCGGTCAATCGCCTTGATGTGCTGACGCTGCCCACCATGCGCGACGAGGAGTGGCGTTTTACCGATATTTCAGCACTCACCAAGCTGTCGTTTGCGCCAGCACTCACCCCAAGCACTTTGCAAGCAAGTGATATCGCGCATTTTTATATTCCAGAAGCGACCACGCGGCTGGTGTTTGTTGATGGTATCTATGCGCCGCAATTGTCTAGTGCGGCTACCGACGAGGTGCTGGTTTCCAACTTGCAGCTGGCACCAAGCACGCACGCAGCAACGATAGCAGCGCATCTCGGCCGTCACGCAAAATTCAACGACAACCTATTCGCTGCGCTCAATACTGCATCCCTGAATGCAGCTGCTGTGATTGTGGTAGCGCGCAACGTGGCGCTTGCAGCGCCAGTACATCTGCTGTTTATTGCCACACAAAAAGAGGTGGTAAGCACGCCCCGTTGTCTGGTAGTTGCCGAGTCTGGCAGTGCAGTGACGGTGATCGAGGATTACGTCGTGTTGTATCAACCGCGTTGGCAACTTGAAAAACAAGAGCAAACTCATTTCACTAACGCTGTCACCGAAATCGCGCTAGAAGACTGTGCGCGCGTGAATCACATCCGGATTCAGCGCGAAGGCAGCAAAGGCTTTCATATTGCTAATTGCGCCGTATCTCTCGGACGTGCGAGTAATTATCAATCGGTGAGCATCGCGCTGGGCGCGCAGATTTCGCGCTACAACCTCAACGTGCTGCTGGCCGAAGGCGCTGAGTGCGCGCTTGACGGCCTGGCACTGATTGCAGCCTATCAATTGGCCGATACCCATACCAGCATCGACCACACGCAAGCGCATGGCATTAGCCGCCAACTGCACAAATGCATTGTCGGCGGCAGCGCACATGCGGTGTTCAACGGCAAAATTATGGTGCGTCAGGGTGCGCAAGGTACCAACTCGAACCAATCCAGCCGCAACCTGCTGCTCACCGGCAAGGCGCACGTCGATACTAAGCCACAGCTAGAAATTTTCGCCGACGACGTGAAATGCGCGCATGGCGCAACCATCGGCCAGCTCGACAGCGAGGAAGTGTTTTATCTGAATAGTCGCGGGCTGTCGGATAGCGCAGCGCGTAAGCTACTCACGTTTGCTTTCGCAGCGGAGATCATCGAGCGCATCCCGGTCGCATCACTCAAGCACCAGCTAGAGCAGATGGTGCTAGCACAAACCGGCAGCCAGCCATGAGCGCCGTCCAACCAGCAGTCGCTCCTGCATCTGCCTTTGACGTCGAGCGCATACGCGCCGACTTCCCGATTCTGAAACTCATCATCGACGGCAAGCCACTGGTCTATCTCGACAACGCCGCATCGAGCCAGATGCCACAAGCGGTGATCGACCGCCTGGTGCGCTACCAGACCAGCGAGCATGCCAACATCCACCGCGCCGTGCATTATTTATCAGAGACCGCGACCTTTGAGTACGAGGCCGCGCGGCGCAAATTACAGCGCTTCATTAATGCATCTGAGGAGCGTGAAGTGATCTTCACCAGCGGCACCACCGATGCGATCAACCTGGTGATGCACGGCTACGGCCGAAAATTTATCAAGGCCGGCGACGAAATTATTCTCACTACGCTGGAGCACCATTCAAACATCGTGCCGTGGCAGATGCTGGCCGAAGAAACCGGTGCGGTGATTCGTGTGGTACCGATCAACGATGCCGGTGAACTGCTGATAGACGAATACCAGAAGCTGTTCAACCATCGCACCAAATTCGTCAGCGTGATGCATGTGTCGAACGCACTGGGCAGCATCAACCCTATCAAGCAAATGATCGCTTTCGCCCATGCACAAGCCGTGCCGGTGCCGGTGTTGGTTGACGGTGCGCAGGCGGTGCCGCACATGCCGGTTGATGTGCAGGATCTCGATTGCGATTTCTACGCCTTTTCTGGCCATAAGTTATGCGGCCCGACCGGCATCGGTGTGCTGTACGGCAAGGCCGCGCTGCTGGAAAAAATGCAACCTTTCAAGGGCGGTGGCGACATGATTTTATCGGTGACTTTTGAAAAAACTATCTACAACACCATCCCGTATAAATTCGAGGCTGGCACGCCGCCGATTGCCGCCGCCATCGGGCTAGGTGCCGCCGTCGATTATCTCTCGGCTACCGGCATGGACGCCATCGCCGCGCACGAACTCGATCTGCTCAATTACGCGACCGAACAAATGACTCAGATGCCGGGTGTGCGCCTTATCGGCACCGCCAAAAACAAGGCTGCGGTCATCTCGTTTGCGATAACCGGCGTGCATCCGCACGACATCGGCACCCTGCTCAATCAGGAAGGGGTGGCAGTCCGCACCGGACATCATTGCGCGCAACCGGTGATGCGGCGCTTCAAAGTGCCGGCCACCTCGCGCGCTTCGTTTGCGTTCTACAACACCCTGGCGGAGGTCGATGCACTGATCTTTGGCATTCGCAAGGTACAGAAGGTATTCGCCTAATGACTAACTTGACCAACTATAAGTCACTGTATCAAGAGGTCATCCTTGACCACAACAGGAAACCGCGCAATTTCGGCGCGCTTGATGATGCAAGCCACCATGCCGTGGGCCACAACCCGCTGTGCGGCGACCATATTAGTGTGGCGCTCAATTTCGATCGCGAGCGCACAGACGTCGTAGATTGCATAGGCTGCATCAAGTTCGAGGGTGAGTCATGCGCGATCTGCAAAGCGTCGGCGTCAATGATGACAGCCGCCATCAAAGGCAAGTCACGAGCGGACGCGGAAATTCTGATCCAGGAATTTCTCGCCATGGCGACCGGAAAACTCGACCTTGAACGCCCCAATCACATCGGCCGGCTCGCTGTATTTGCTGGTGTGTGCGACCTGCCGACGCGCGTTAAATGCGCGATTTTGCCCTGGCACACGCTACACGCAGCGTTCAATTCAGTTGCCAGTGCCTCGACCGAAGAAGATGAAAACCCAACGCAGGCGCTGAGTGGTAACGCATGATGTGCCCCTGCCATATAGTCAGACTTGAGAGGATAGACCGATGACGGCGAATGAACTAAGAAGCACCATTTTAAATGGCCTGATCTGCGACCACGTGGAAGTGCAGGGCGATGATGGTCAGCACTTCGAAGCGCTGATCGTCAGTCCGCAATTCAATGGGAAAAACATGGTACAGAGGCATCAACTGGTGTATCTGACACTGGGAGAGCGTATGCGGGTAGAGATTCACGCGCTGTCTATGCGCACATTCACACCGAACGCCTGGGCGCAATCGACTACTAGATAAATTGGAGCAATGAAAAATGAACGTACAGGAAAAAATTCGTAATCAGGTCACCGGCAACAGCATCGTGCTTTACATGAAAGGCACGCCGCAATCGCCGCAGTGTGGTTTTTCCGGTGCGACGGTGCAATTACTCAAGGCTTGCGGCGTACGGAACTTCACCTTTGTAGATGTGCTGGCCGACCCGGAAATTCGCGATGGCATTAAGACTTACCGTAACTGGCCGACCGTTCCGCAGCTTTACGTTAAGGGCGAGTTTGTCGGTGGCGCAGATAATGTGCGCGAGATGTACGTGCAAGGTGAATTGCAGCAATTGATCCATTCAGCCTTGGCTTGATGGTATGAAACCGGTGGGGACGGTTCTCACCGAATGGGCTTGCAGTATTTCCGATACCAGAATGGCAGCCATATTGTCAGGAGCTTAAGATGCCTAAAATAGCAGAAATTGAAGATACGCCCAATCCGAACGCGGTGAAGTTCACCCTCTTCGAGCCCCTGACTTGGGGCATTACGCGCTCGTATGAGAACGCCGGGCAGGCGAAGGACGATGCACTGGCTTGCGCGCTATTCAACATTGCCCATGTCAGCAATGTGTTTTACGTTGATAAGTGGCTCACAGTGACACAGGACGGCGCTGCCGATTGGCCAGTGTTGCTTCGGTTGGTGGCGGTGCCCATCCGCGCCGCACCGGCGGCCGAGGCTCAATCTGCGGCGGCCGTGTTTGCGGCCCGCACCTCGATTGCTGCTCTCAGCGAGGAAGATCAAACACGCCTTGATGCGATCAACACGCTGCTTGACGAGCAGATTCGCCCTTACCTGAAAAACGACGGCGGCGACCTCCACGTAGTCGGTCTCGACGGCAAGCAGCTCAGCGTGCATTATCAGGGCGCATGCGGCACTTGTCCGAGCTCAATATCCGGCACGCTCAGGGGCATCGAGAATCTAGTCAAGTCGATTGAGCCAGACATCGAAGTCGTAGCGGTGTAGGGTGGAAAACATGCAGAAAGAAAAGGTCTTGAAACCTCCGCGCAATGCATTGCTGGATCGCTTTCGACAGACATTTCCCGAAGCCACGATTCAGGTCGAGGACCAGCGCCATTTGCACCTCGGCCACGCTGGCGCCGCAAGTGGTGGCGGGCATTTTCGGGTCGAAGTGATTAATGCTGGGTTCAGGGGAGTGCGGCGCATTACCCGGCAGCGCTTGGTGTATCGCGCCGCGTCCGATTGGATACCAGAGCGGATGCAGGCACTGAACATTTTCGCCATGACTCTGGAAGAAGCTGAGCAGCAGTTCCACAAGCGAAACGCTGACCTGGCAATACTGAAAAATCATCCAAGAGCATCGCTATGACAAGCGAAATTACGCCGTGCATCACCGCGAACACCCATGCGCCGGATAAGCAAAGAGGACCTCTCAAGACTAAGCGCGATGAGATTGATCTGGCCGAGCGATTGCCAAAGCCAAATTGGATTCGCGTCAAGGCGGCATTGCCCTCGGGCCGCTTCGCTGAAATCAAGGATATCGTGCGCGCCAACAAGTTAGTAACGGTGTGCGAAGAGGCCTCCTGCCCCAACATCGGTGAGTGCTGGAGTAAAGGCAGCGCAACCTTTATGATCATGGGCGACAAATGCACGCGCCGCTGCAGGTTCTGCAACGTCAGCATGGGGCGGCCGAAGCCGCTGGATGTCAACGAGCCACAACGCCTGGCCGCCACCATCGCGCTGATGAAACTCAATGACGTTGTCATTACCTCGGTCGATCGCGACGATTTGCGTGATGGCGGTGCCAGCCATTTCGTGGAATGCATTCAGCACATTCGGGCACTGACACCCCGCACCTGCATAGAAATTCTGACGCCCGATTTTTCTGGCCGTCTGGATCTTGCGCTGGACCTCCTCAGCACGACACCGCCAGACGTGTTGAACCACAACATAGAAACCGTGCCACGTTTATACAAGGAAGCCCGTCCCGGTGCGGATTTCCAAAACACGCTAAATCTCTTGCAAGGCTTCAAGACCAGGCATCCGGCGATACCGACCAAATCTGGCCTGATGGTCGGGCTGGGCGAGACTGATGAAGAAATCCTGCAAGTGCTGCGTGATTTGCGCGCCCATGGCGTCGACATGTTGACCATCGGTCAGTACCTGCAGCCGACCGGCGGCCACATGCCGGTGCGCCGCTATGTACATCCGGATACCTTCAAGATGTATGCCCGAGAAGCCTACCAGATGGGTTTCCTGCACGCTGCATCTGGCCCGCTGGTGCGCAGCTCCTACCATGCCGACGAACAGGCGCATGCGGCTGGAGTGTTTTGATTGTATGCTGCGAAAGAACACAAACCCAAGGGAAGCAGTCTATACAATCGCGCAGAACCGGCCTGCGACTTTACATTTTTGCCTGTGTTTGCCCATGTTGAGGCATCTCAAATACCAGCTTGATGCGCCAGACAAGAAACTTCGCCATGCAAACTACTGACATTCGCCACCAACTAGCCACGAACTAGCCACGAACTAGCCACCATCAACACTGGAGTAGAACTATGACAAATCGACCCGCCGGGAAAGCTTCGGCTAACGTTGTGACGCTAACCGATCTCGCCACGTTGGCAAGCTACTCGCTGATGGACACGCTTAATTGCGATCCAGATGCGCAAGCAAACGGCTTTGATCATGCGCCGCGACAAGTTTTTTCGGGTCACTATGTCCCGGTCAATCCCACAGCTATCAAAGACCCTGAGTACGTCGCGCACAGCAACAACTTTTTTCGCGAACTTGGCTTCGCCGACAGCATGGCGCAGTCGGCCGACTTCGTTCGCCTGTTCTCCGGCGACCTCTCGCAGGTTCCGCAGCCGATGCGCAAGCTCGGTTGGGCGACTGGCTACGCACTTTCTATTTTCGGCACCGAATACACCCAGCAGTGCCCTTTCCAAACCGGCAACGGCTACGGCGACGGTCGCGCAGTTTCCGTGCTTGAGGCCGTCATCAACGGCAGCCGCTGGGAGATGCAGTTAAAAGGCGGCGGTCGCACGCCCTACTGCCGTGGGGCGGATGGGCGCGCCGTGCTGCGTTCGAGTGTCCGGGAATTTCTGGCACAGGAGCACATGCACGCGCTTGGCGTGCCAACCTCACGCTCGCTGATTTTGCTCGTATCGAAAACCGAGAAGGTCAATCGGCCATGGTACTCCGAGGGCTCGCGCGCTAAGGATCCCGACCGGCTTATATCCGAGCCAGTTGCCATCTCGACACGGGTGGCACCGTCGTTCATTCGGGTTGGCCAACTCGAGCTCTTCGGTCGCCGTGCCCGCAAGCAAGAACACCCGAAAGCGATGGAAGAACTAGAACAGCTGGTGTTGCATTTGATCGCTCGTGAGTACAGTGATGTCATCGACCCGCAACTTACGCACCTAAGCACCTTTGAAAAAGTGCTATTGCTGGCACGCGAATTCCGCCACCGCCTTACCTCGTTAGTGGCGAACTGGATCCGCGTCGGCTACTGCCAAGGCAACTTCAACAGCGACAACTGTGCGGCCGGAGGCTACACGCTTGACTACGGCCCATTTGGCTTCTGCGATGTGTTCAACCCGCATTACCAGCCATGGACCGGTGGCGGACAGCACTTCTCATTCTTCAAGCAACCGATGGCGGCGGAACGCAACTTCCATATGTTTTGCACGGCATTGCGGCCTTTGCTGATGTCGCATCCGGACGCTCTGCAACAGTTCGACCAGATTCGCACTGGCTTTGCGACAGAAATGCAAACGAAAATGGAGCAGATGTGGGCTGCCAAACTTGGCTTAGTCACTTTTCACGCGGCCTTGTTTAGTGAGCTAGAAACGCTGATGCTGCAAACTCCTGTCGATTACACCATCTTCTTCCGCGAGCTGTCGACGCTGCCTGAAGACATAATTCCGCTCAAGAAGAGCTTCTACCAGGAGCAAGAAGGGATGGACCAGCGCTGGTCAGCGTGGCTCACAAAATGGCAAGCACTCATCAGTAGCGGCAGTGACAGCGCCAGCAACGACAGCAACGCCAGCAACGACAGCAACGCCAGCAACGACAATACGGTTCCTCGCCACTCCCGCGATGAACTCTCCAGGCAGATGAAACTGGTCAACCCAAAATACAGTTTGCGCGAGTGGTTGCTGGTGCCTGCGTACAGCCAAGCGAACCAGGGGAACTACTCTCTAATTCAAGAACTGCAGGAAGTCATGACGCAACCATACGCCGAGCAGAGCAAAGACCTTGAGGAGAAATATTATAGGCTCAAGCCATCTGAGTTTTTTGCGGTTGCTGGTACGTCTTATCTGAGCTGCTCGTCATGATTTTTCGAAGACTGCTGCCAATTTAAAGGAATAACCATGAGCATCCCAAGCGCTGTCCCGGTTTTTTTGAGCTGGGAAGAATCGGCGGAAGTATTACAAACTGATGCGAGTCAGGGCATCGCCCGCGCGCAACGTTTACTGGCGATGCGCTACCAGCGCGGCCGTGGCGTGCCTGAGGACGAGGCCCTCGCTTTTTATTGGATGCAGCTCGCTGCGCAACAACATTTTGCCATGGCACAGCGCGCTCTGGGCGAGCTTTATGAAAGCGGTTCGGGTATTGCGCTGGATATTAGCCTGGCGTCTCATTGGTATGGTCTGGCAGCGCGGCAAGGCGATCTCATCGCTAAACAACACTTGCAACGACTTGCACAGACTCACCCCTAAAAAAAGTTGCTCGATTCCCGTCGCCGACTACACCACTCGAGGATGACGAAGCATTCGGGAATGACGGATCACATAGCGTGCGGACTCGCTAGCCAATATCAATAATTTTTTATTTTAGGAAAAGTAATATGAACCAAATAGTCTTGCTGGAAAAAATTCACCCCAATGCCGCGGTCTTGCTGGCAGAACAGGGTTTTACCGATATCAAGGAAATTGGCGGCGCATTGTCAGATCATGAATTGATCGCCGCACTAAAAGATGCCAGCGCGGTCGGTATCCGCTCGCGCACCCACATTTCCGCCGCGATTCTGGATGCGTTACCACATTTACGGTGCATCGCCTGCTTTTGTATCGGCACTAATCAAGTTGATCTGCATGCTGCTAGCCTGCGTGGAATTCCGGTATTCAACGCGCCATTTTCAAATACGCGCTCAGTGGCCGAATTGGTGATTGCGCAGGCCATCTTGCTGCTCCGGCGTATTCCCGAAAAAAATGCTATGGCCCACCGCGGTCAGTGGGATAAAAATGCCCAGGGCGCCTATGAAGTGCGCAATAAGATACTCGGCATCATCGGTTACGGCAATATCGGGGCGCAGGTAGGCATTCTGGCCGAAAGTGTCGGCATGCGCGTGTGCTATTTCGACGTCGAAAATAAACTCCCTCTCGGGAATGCAAAGTCGATGCCGACGCTCGAAGCCTTGTTGCAGCATTCCGACGTAGTGACCTTGCATGTGCCTGGTGAGACCGCGACCGAAAATATCATCAATCAAAAACGGCTGGCCTGCATGAAACCGTCCGCGGTGCTCATTAATGCGTCACGTGGCAATGTAGTGCAAATTGATGCCTTAAACACGGCGCTGAGGCAGAAGAAACTGGCGGGCGCAGCCATCGATGTTTTTCCGACCGAACCGGGCAATGAAAAAGAGGAATTTATCTCGCCCTTGCGCGGACTCGATAATGTCATTCTGACGCCGCATATCGGTGGCAGCACCGAAGAAGCGCAAGAAAATATCGGCCGTGAAGTAGCCGATAAACTGGCGCGTTTTCTGCTTGCGGGGACGACACGGTCGGCGGTCAATTTCCCTGAAATTTCGTATCTACCAAAAAACGTGCGCAGTCGCATTCTACATATTCATCGTAACGAGCCAGGCGTCATCGCCCGCATGAACGCGATTTTCGCGGAAAGTGGCTTGAATATTGTGGCTCAACAATTGCAAACGCGGGCAGAAATCGGTTACGCAATGACCGATGTCGACACACTAATTACAGAAGAATTGATGGCGCGCTTACGCTGTGAGCCTGCGACGATTCGATGTGACTTGCTTTAAATCTGCAATGAACTCTAAATAGTAAAATCAAAGCTAACCAATGACTATCTTCTTAGATTTATGCCGCGCCGCAGTCGGCACTTCGCATGTACTCGACACCGATACCGATATGTGTGCGTTTTTGACCGACTGGCGTGGCCGTTTCCGCGGCAGCGCGCAGGCGGTAGTCAGACCAGGCAGTACGCAAGAGGTTATGCAGATAGTGCGTCTATGTCAGGAGTTTAAAGTGCCGGTGGTGCCACAAGGTGGCAATACCGGCTTGGTAGCTGGCGCGGTGCCAGACGGCACAGGACGAGCGATCGTGCTGGTGCTGACCCGGCTCAACAAGATTCGCAACATCGATGTCATCAACAATACCATGACGGTCGAAGCTGGCTGCCGACTTCAAACAGTACAGGAAAGCGCTGCCGCTGCGTTACGGCTGTTTCCGCTATCGCTGGCAGCTGAAGGTAGTTGCACCATAGGCGGTAATTTGGCGACCAATGCCGGCGGCACGGCGGTACTGCGTTATGGCAATATGCGCGAACTTTGCCTTGGGCTGGAAGTGGTCACCGCGCAAGGTGAGGTGTGGAGCAGTCTGCGTGGGCTGCGCAAGGATAATACCGGTTACGACCTGCGTGATCTGCTGATCGGTTCCGAAGGGACGCTGGGCGTTATTACAGCTGCGGTCATCAAATTGTTCCCGCAACCCAAAGCGCGGGTGACTGCACTGGCGGCAATGGCCAGTCCGCAGGCGGCACTGCAATTGCTAATGCTGGCACAAAGCACCTGCGGTTCGACTTTAACTGGCTTCGAACTGATGTCGGATGTCTGTCTGCAACTGGTGGCAAAACATTTTCCACACATGATGCCGAAGGTTCCGCAGGGCCATAGTCAATATGTCCTGGTTGAACTATCCGACCACGAATCGGAACAACACGCAAACGATTTAATGGAAAAATTGTTCAATCAAGCAATCGAACAAGCTATCGTCGACGATGCTGTGCTAGCGACTTCCATCGCGCAGTCAGAACAATTATGGAATTTGCGCGAACATATTCCGCTGGCGCAAGCGCAGGAAGGCCGAAATCTGAAACACGACATTTCACTGCCGATATCTCAAATTGCCGCATTTATAAACGCGACCGATGCGCTGATGGCCGCGCAATTTCCCGGCGCGACCGTCGTCAATTTCGGACATCTGGGCGACGGCAACCTGCACTACAACGTAGCGCCCCCCATTGAGATCGACGAAGCCGAACTCAGCAACTGGGAACGGCAAGTCAAGCGCTTAATCTACGATAGTGTGGACAACTTCAAGGGCTCATTTTCTGCTGAGCACGGCGTCGGCACACTCAGGCGAGAAGAAGTAAAGCACTATAAATCACCGGTTGAAATCAGGCTAATGGCGGTGATAAAACAGGCCATGGATCCAGATAATCTGATGAATCCGGGAAAAATTCTGTGAGGAATTTTCTAAAAATCTGATCGGTATTGATGGTACGCCGATGTTGAAAAAGGACTTGTTGCGATACTGCTTAGGTGACGAAGCCCTTCACTGGCGTATATTTCCCGGGACAAAGTTGATGCACACTTCGTTGATTTCTTCCACCAGCAAAGGCTCGTCTGCAAAGCTGCACGCATACGGTGCTTGTCCTTCCCGGCTACAGCCATCGCCTTGCAGATACGTACACGACGCGCAGGTGCCGAAAGGAGGTTTCCCGCTTTCCCGGGCCACATGCCCGAGCATGCGCTGCAGGGTGTTGGCAAAGTCATCGCGAATACCTGTGGGTAAGGCATCCGCAGCACGGACTAGGGCTTCGAAGAGGTCGTTCTGAAGAGTCGCCTTTGCTTTGTCGGTGAGTACAAGCCGCACACTGCGCTTGTCAATCTGTGACCGCTCGCTTGTCAGATAGCCTTGGGCTTCGAGGTTTTTGATGGTTTGTGATGCCGTGCCCCGGGTCGTGCCATGGAACGTGGCGAAAGCCGATGGGGTTCGCGAGAAGCGGTTGGCCCGTGCGAAATATCTGAGTACCGCCCACTGGGCTGCCGTCAACCCCTCGCCGGACGCTATACGTCCTAAGTGTAAAACCAGTTCAGCGATCGACCGGCTATCCATTTTTAGCTCTTTGCTCATACGAATATGGTAGCGTATAACGATAGTATTGACAATGATTATGGTTTTTAATCGATACTAAGTGGAGGAGGTCCAGGGGCGTTTTAACTATTGTCTGTAACTCGGGGTGAATCAATGAAATCAGGTTAAAATCGTTCAGCTGGCGTGTTGACCGATGCTCGGTTAAAAAAGATTGAATGCAATAAAGGCCATTAAAGCTTTTTTTAGAAGTCTATGGCTCTTGGCGTTGATCCAGGGTTTCGCGCTAAAGAGCAGGTATATGTTCTCGCGCAAAATTACGATTCAATATCCGAACGAAAAGACGCCCTTGGCGCCACCCTTTCCGGGCTTATATACGTTGCGAATGCTGATAGTAGTCGGTGATCGCTATGAGCAGGAAATCGCTGCTGCACGTGCAGCCGATTCCCCCTAGCTGTCAAACCGCGTGTATATTTTCTTCGGCCATGACTCTGATGTTAGATTGTCGAAGTTGCTCCTGCTCAAGCTTGGGATCAGTATTTTGCCTGACCAGATGAAAATTTAGTCTCTTTTTTCTTTTTGGAAACACCTAATGAATGATGTGCTAGGTGTCCTGGTTGCTGCTTAAGGCAATATCGGTGAGAGCGTTAACGGTGATGATACTTCACTACAATCAGTTGATAGCGGCGACATGTCCTGCATTTCCCAGTCGCCTGTTTTCGCGATGGTATAACGAGCCCGTCCTTCAGATTTTGCCCGGTACATCGCAGCATCTGCCGCATTAAGTATGCGAGCGACATCCAGATTGTCATCCGGGAGCAAACAAGCGACGCCAATGCTTAATGTGACGCGATCCGACGTCAGGGATGTGGCATGCGGTAGTGCCTCGTCGTACAGCAGATCCAGGCATTTTTGTGCCGTTTCACAGGCATGTTCCATATTTGTTCCCGGTAAAAGCATAACAAACTCTTCACCGCCATAACGAGCAACCAATTCACCGGTACGCCGCACGCATTGGTTTAAAATGCCGGCAACCTTGCGCAAGCACTGATCACCGGCAATATGCCCATAATGGTCGTTATATCTTTTAAAGTGATCTATGTCGATCATTAGCAGACCTAGCGGTGCCGGACTGCCGCTGTCAGGTCGCCACTCGATTGCCAAGGCTTCGTCTAAACGTCTTCGGTTCGCTAAGCCCGTTAGTCCATCTGTTGCGGATTGATAAACTAATTGATGGTTAATTGCTTCAAGAATACGGCTTTTACGTACCAGTTCGGTAACATCTACCCAGGCGACGACGAGAAATCCTTCTGGCGTACGGGTTTCATACAGGTTAACCCAATGGTCTTCGGCCAGTTCGCATAATAGCGGCTCAGAATTTTTACCGCGTGATGATAAGCGCTGCGTCAACCATTCTTGTTCGCCAGCGGTGTCTATTTTGATGAGATGTTTAGCCAGATTAACCCGGGCGAGGCTTTCAAAGGTTTGGCCAATATTATTGGGTACATGAAAACCCGCCTGTAAGCGATTAATTTTTTTGTTATAGAGAACTAATTTATCATTTTCATCCCATATTTCAAGACCAACATCCAGTGCATCTAAAGTAGACGCCAGTAGTTCGTGTCCAATAAGGGGTTCAAATTTTTTAATTGATGTTGTTCCGAGTTTGCCGTTCTTTTTGGTGGCGCTTTTTTTTAAGCGCATAGGCAGATGAGCTAACATTATTTGATTGCCTGTGAATAAGGAACAAAGTCCACTTGCTTGATTTGCCATTGAGCTATCGTAGCAGCCATTCGCACGTATATTTTCTGAACTTAGTGTTGCGCTTCCTTCACTCATCATTATCTCCGTTGCTTTCATTGCTATAAACCTGATCTGGCAAAGCATTCTTTCAACTTTTAATGTCGATCAGCTTATCAAATATGCATGAGATGGCGAATACCTAAATGATTAGAAAAACATACCTGAAATCCGGTACTCGCAATAAACAATTCCACTGCTGAGGGTCGTATTTTTTTTATTTTGTAATTCGGTGCCGCAGGTAAAACTAAGTATCGTTACTCATTCGATTTAGTGAGATTACTTTAGTCTTTATGATGGTCAATCATCGTTGATTAAAGTGTTTTGACATGGAGTCGCGCGAAGTTTATATAGTGGTCAACCCCGTGCGGATCGCATATTTTGTCAATTCAGCAACAGAATGCAGATCTAACTTATCCATGATGTTGCGGCGGTGGACATCAACGGTGCTTGGTGCAATGTGCAATGTGCCACCTATTTCCGGTGAACTCATCCCTTGCGCCAACAAGCGCAAGACTTCCATCTCGCGGCGCCCCAACCGTCTTTTGTTATTTCCGCTGTCGGAGCCGGTGGCTCCATTCCGTCTATTGGCCGTTACCAAGGTTGCCGCTGTCTCGGGGCAGAGATACGTTTCTCCCTTGGCAACACTGTTAATTGCCCGCACTAATTGTTCGCCGGCCGCAGACTTAATGACGTAACCGAGGGCTCCGGCATCCATCATTTCCATAATGAATTGCTTGTAGCCATAGGCCGACAATGCAACGATGCGTGTCTGTGGAGCTTTACTGATTAAGCTGCGGGTCGCTTCAATGCCGTTAATCACCGGCATGCTGACGTCCATGACGACAACGTCGGGCGCCAGTCTGGAAACGGTGTCGATGATGTCACGTCCATCCCCCAGTTCGCCGACGACGTTAATACCCGGTTCCTTGTCGAGCATCAGTCTGAGTGCCTCGCGCAACATGGTGTGGTCATCAACTAGCAATACGCGGATACTCATCACGATTTCTCTCGCTTTATCTTTTTTTGTGCCGGTGATTTTTCTATCGATTCAGTACTCAGCAGGGGTGCTCTGATAATGACAGTGGTGCCGTCACCAGGATTACTCTTAATTGAAATGTCGCCCCCGAGTAAGTTCATTCGCTCTCGCATGCTAATGAGTCCGAGTGCCTCACTGTTCTTATCAGAAACAGTTGCTTCTGCATTGAAACCTGCACCAGCATCGCTGACGGTGACGACGAGCGTATTGTCATCAGAACGCGATGACTTTACGACGGCTTTTTCAACCTTGGCATGTTTTGATACGTTGGTGAGCAATTCGCGCACAGCCCGAAACATGGTCGCACTTACCGCTGGTGCCATCGGCTTCGGGAGTCCGTCGTCTTCAATGAGCACATCAAGATGATACACGCGATGTATTTCATCGGACATCCACTCAAGGGCGGTCACAAATCCCAATTGATCCAGCATAGGCGGATTTAACTGGAGCGCCATCTCACGTAGTTTCCCATTAGCTTGCTCGATCGCTGCCGTACAATCCTCCATCGCTATGCGCACGGGGTTTGGCATTTTTTGTTTTTTTACTGTCACCGCTTTTAACGCAATGACCGCCAGGATCTGACCCAGGTCATCGTGCAGATATTTCGCCAGCGTTCTTCTTTCCCGTTCTTCTGCCAGCGCCAGAGCGGCAGAAAGCGTCTTTAATTGATCGTTTCTCTCTATCGTTTCGCTGAGGTCACTGCGAGATCTGCTGGCCGATTCATTCGCCAGATGGATATCGGTGATATCGGTATACGTGAGGATGATGCCATCAATCTGGGCGTGTTCGGATTGATAGGGGAGCGCGCGACGAATATACCAGCGACCGTTATCGACTTGAAATTCTTGATCAGCCATGTTTTGTTTGGCAAGTATGGCGTGTGCGGCAGCGATTAAACCGGTATCTTCCATTGCAGCAAGCAGGTCACTAATTGGCCGGCCGATATCGCTCTTGATAAGGTGAAACTGTTTTTCTGCTGCGGGGGCAAACCACTTGATCCGAAGTGACTGGTCAAGACAAATTGTCGCAATATCGCTACTGATTAACAGGTTGTGTAAGTCGCTATTGGACATCTCCAGTTCACGCAGTTTTGCTTCTAATTGCTGGTTGACGGTACTTAACTCTTCATTTAATGACTGTAATTCTTCTTTGGAGCTTTCCAGCTCTTCATTTGACGAACGTAACTCCTGGTTGGTGCTGATGACTTCTTCGTTGGATGTTTTTAGCTCGTCAGTTGCTGATTCAAAGCGTTCAAACGTCGCTAATAAATCATCGCGTGTTGCCTGCAGTTCTTCTTCAAGGTGGCGCACCAGTGTGCCTTTGGCATTTTTATCGATGGGGATGATTGATGGCTGCAGGTCGTGGCGAAATACCACGAGGAAAAGTTGTCCTAAATCACCGGTAGAGGTCGGTGTTACAGTGATCTGGATAGGCATAAACGCGTTACCACGCTTCATCCTTGCGCCCGACACTTCCACTGTTAACAATGTAGTAGCCGCTTCTTGTAAGGCCGCACGCAAGCGCGAGCGCAGGCCTTCACGCACCATTAACAAGATATCCTGGGTCGGCGCACCGCGTGGTCTGACTAAAAACTCATCGGTCTCGCCGCAATAGTAAAGCGCCTCGTTGTGTCCGTTAATTAAGACTGAAGCGGGTGAAAAGCGTTCAAGAACCAATTTTTGGGCAATACTTGCGACCAAACTTAAGGATGACGTCGTACGTAATGGCGGCGCGATGCCGGTAGTTCGTTGCTCATGGATTGGTAATGGCAAGCTTAACAGCGTGGGTTTTGTGGTACCTTCTCGCTGAAAAACACGCCATATTTTTGAGACCGGCTTAAATAAGTCATCACGGCCGCCATTCGATTCCGCGCTGCCTAGAAATAAATAGCCATCACGACGAAGTGCAAAGTGAAAGATATTCAGAACGCGCTTTTGCAGCTCTGACTCGATATAAATTAATACGTTACGGCAACTTATTAAATCTACCCGGCCAAATGGCGGATCCGCAAAAATATTTTGTAAACCGAAGACAACGGCTGCCCGCAATTCAGCGTTCACGACATAATATTGTTTATCTGGTCCTGCATCAAAATAATGGCGCAGTCGCGCGGGGGAGATACGCGTGGCGATGCCGGCCGGATAACGCCCGATTCTGCCGACCTCAAGGGCTTCATTATTGGTATCTGTGGCAAAAATCTGTACCGGACATTTTTTACGGGCCTGGCGAAGACGGTCCATGACGATCATCGCCATGGTGTAGGCTTCTTCGCCGGTAGAGCAACCCGGAATCCAGATACGGATAGGCTCGTCATGGGTCTTGCCTTGGACAAGCGGGGTAATTGCCTGACTTGTTAATATTTTCCAGGCGTCCTGGTCACGAAAAAATTCCGTGACGCCAATCAGTAAATCGCGAAACAGTGCATCCACCTCATCGGTATTATTTTTCAAGAAATCGACATATTTTGTTTGTCGCAAAATGCCATGCAAACCCATACGCCGCTGAATGCGTCGCAAAAAAGTACTGCGTTTATATCCAGAAAAATCGTAACCGCACTTTGTTTGAATAATTTTAATCAGACTCCGGGTTGATTCCGTATCTTCTGCGACTTCATCTTCAGTGGTCGCTTTGATTTTGCTGATAACGTAAGGATGGCGGGTGTAGTCAAGGATGACTTTTGGCATTTTTTCAACTGTTAAGACGTAGTTCGCAACACCGGTGGCAATGGCACTTTTTGGCATGCTATCAAATTCGGCAGTTGCCGGGTCTTGCACCAAGACGATGCCTTCAGATGCGGCAATCGTTTTTAAACCCAGCGTGCCATCGGTCCCACCGCCGGATAGTACGACGCCTATCGCTCTGGTTTGGCAATCCTCTCCAAGCGAATTGAAAAAATGATCAATCGGTAGGTGTAATTGGTGCCGGTCTTCACGCGGTGTCAGGCAGAGATGGCCGGCTTTCACGGTGATCTCTTTGTCTGACGGCGAGGTGTACACGTGGTTGGCTTCGGCGAGTTCACCATCCATCGCTTCATGTACCGGCATGGTGGTAAATTTGGCAATTAACTCTGCGGCTAAACTGGTGTGAGTCGGGGCTAGGTGTTGGACAATGACGAAGGCGACGCCACTATCGGCAGGCATCGCCTCGAAAAAATGGCGAATCGCCTGATAACCACCGGCGGAAGCACCGATCCCTACAATACAAGGTGCAGCAGACACGATGTCCCTGTTATTGTTCGATATTGCGGGGCCTTTGGAAATACGCTTGGAAACGGACTGAGCAGACAATGTGAATTCTCCCGGTAATGCGGTGAAGTGATCGGTGTAAAGATCAGTGTGATGAGCCCGGCGAAAAAGCGTCCATGAAATCCTTGGCACATCGGCCATTTTATATTTTTTGATCTTGTTCAATAGGTGATAACTTCATGACTGAAGCGCCCGCATGTCAATCGATTGTCTTTACATTATTGGTGGCGAAACAATGAGACAAAAGTGTAGCTGTTTCATTGCACGTTTAGTGTTATTTTATAAATAAAATGTTTGATTTTAGGCTGTGAAGATTCAACTAATTATTAATTTACATCAAATCCGGTAGCGCTACTACCTAGATATCGGTAGTGGAATGTGATGTTCTAGTATTTTTGTTTTTGCCTGAATTACCCATAAATGCGTAATGAATTTCTAGCTATCTCAGTATTCAATTTGAAGGATAGGATGTATAGGCTGATGGCAGTGTCTGATTGGCCTATCTTGATCTCGTTAAAAAATAAAAAATTGCTTCCTGATAATATTCTTTGGCGGGGGGCAAGGAAATGCTAACACGGTAAAAAATTTCTACTGAGTTAATGTTTTGTTCTTGGTTGTATAGGTTGTTAAGACACACTAGTTATCTACTTTTGGAGAAAATCATGAGTAAGTCAGGAAAAAATCAATCTCAACCTCAACCTCAAACACAAGCGCAGGAACAGAAAATGAGCAAGCCTGTGCCTACACAAAATGCGGATAAGTATAAACAAGAGGCTGAACAAAGTGAGGTGGCAGGGCGTCACAAAAATGACGGTCAAAAAGACCATAAAGGGGCGCGTTAACCATGCGCTATTGATTTAAGACACTGCAAGGCCGGGCATCATTAGCTAAAAACACGATGTTGCCAGATGCCAAAAGCTATGGTGAAAAACGGCAAAATCGGGTGAAAGCCTTATCTTGGGCAGACAAATTTTGCGTATTGAGACAATAGGCAATGAATTACGGGCGTTTCTTAAAAAATGTTTTTCAGGCTATGTCCTGATTGGGCGGGCTGAGTGTCAGGTCAACACTATCGTTGATGCCGACGCATGGACTGATGTACATTTTATTCTGGTTGATGTTGTGTATGGCGATCGGTAGCTCAATACCGGCTCTTGTCTTGTCGACGTAACAGAGCGCGCCGGCCTTGATCATTTTGTCGATCACGTGAGGGTCGACGTGGGAAGAGAGTGCGATGACCTTAATTTTGGGGTGTTTGGCATGTATTTGCGTCATGGTATCAATGCCATTTAATTTTGGCATATTAATGTCCATGCAAACGATATCAGGCACGATGTTGTCGATGATCTGAAGCACTTCACAGCCATTGCTGGCTTCCGCAATGACTTCAATATCGGACATCGTCTCTAGACTTAAGCGTAATGCATGTCTGAATAGCGCGTGGTCATCTGCGAGCAGTATGCGAAATGGCATGTTCTTCCTTATCCGGTAATGGTAGCGACGAGCTTTTGCAAAGCTCCCAATTCCAGAGGTTTGTAAATGATAGGGATACCTCTGTCCAGCATGCTTCGAATGAGTTCCGGATCGGTTTCCCCTGTTATGATAATGGCCGGAAAGTCAGTGCCGAATTTGTTTCTACATTTAGCAATAACATCGACACCGGTCGTTCCGTCATTGAGACGATAATCTGAAATGATCAGATCTGGCGTCTGATGGCCCAACCGCTCAAAAAGTTTTTCTCCTGATGATGCGGCGATCACCTTGTAGCCAGCGCTTTCCAGACTCAGGCTTAATGATTGCCGAATTTGGATATTATCCTCAACAATAGCGATTGTGCTCAACGAGGCTGATTTTTTTTCGGTGGCTAATTTTTCTTGTTTTTCTAGCCCAAGCGTGGGTAGTTCTATGGCAAACATAGAGCCACGCCCGGAACGTGAACACAGTTTGATTTGCAAACCCAGTAGTGCTGCCATTTTGGCAGCAATGGCGAGGCCCAAACCGCTACCTTCATTGCCGGTATCGTTTCCAAGCTGGGTGAACTCTTCAAAAATAATGCTGGTTTTATCTTCAGGGACACCGATTCCTGTATCCCATACCTGTAACCAATACTTCCCTTGGTGCTTGCGACAGGCGATGAGTAGCCCCCCTGTTTCAGTGTAATGAATGGCGTTGGCAATAAAATTACCAACGATGCGATATAGTAGACGATGATCGGAATGCACCAGCAGGCCCGACGGCCGGATCCGGAGCTCGAGTTTTTTTAGGCTGCTTTCAGACGAATAAACCGCAATAAGCTTGCTGATCAGCTCGTCAATGGAAAAGTCGTTTAGCTTTGGGGTGATGACGCCGGCATCAAGTTTGCTGATGTCGAGCAAATCGCTGAGTATTTCAGACAGACTGGTAACGCATTGCTGGATGTTGTCTAATATTCTGCCCTTATCCGCCATGGTGCCTTGCTTGAGAACGTCGACATACAGCGACAACGCTGACAGCGGTTGCCGCAGGTCGTGGCTTGCGGCAGCAAGAAAATGGGATTTTGCGCTGTTTGCTTTTTCAGCCTGGGCCTTAGCGTCGATAAGCTCTGTTTCAATCAGCTTTCGCTGGGTAATGTCTCGAATAAAGGCACAACTGAATTCTTTGCTGCCATATTGAACATAATTGACGACGATTTCAACGGGGAATATTTTTCCATTTTTGGCAGAATACAAGGACTCAAGCTTTATAACACCGTGCTCTCTGAGAGAGTCAAAAAACAGCGGCCATTGTTCGGCGTCATGTTGAAAGGAGACGCAGATATCAGATGGATGCAGGTTCAGTAATTCTTCCCGGGTATAACCTAACAATTGGTATGCTGCTTTATTGGCGTCAACAATGCGGGCATCTGGCGTTACCCATAACAAAGCGTCAGAGGCGACCGATACACTTTGGCGCGTCAGTTGTAGCGCCTCTTCTAAATTTTTTCGATCGGTAATATCCGTATGAGTCACTACGACACCTTCAATATGAGTGCTACTCTCACTATTTAATTGAGTAACCACCATACTGAACCATCGCGGTTTACCTGGTGAGTCACATGGGTATTCCATGGTAAAGCCAGATGCCTTACCTTCTAATGCAGCTTGAATACCCTGATAACAAATTAATCCATCATCATCATCGTGCGTGGAGTTGCCGATGCCAGCCATACAAATATCCAGATAATTTGTCCCTATATCCGTTTTGGCTGAGGGCTTGCCAGATTCGGGCGCATTTTCTAAGGCGAAGCGCCTCCAGGGCTGGTTGACCATAATAATGATGCCGTCGCGGTTGAGTACCGCAATCTCAGCAGAAACCGAATCGAGAATAGTTCGGTTGAAGGCTTCGTTGTGTTTTAAGGCTAATTCCTGTTGCCCTAATATTTTTAGCAAACGGTTAAATGCGCTAATAAGTTGGCCAATTTCATCCTGTCGGGTGATGGGCAAGGCCTGCCTCGCTTGTTTATTCTCGGCGATATTGTCCAGAGTTTTGATGGTTGCGCGCAGTGGTGCCAGTTGCCGCCTTAATACCCACCAACTTACCAAGGCTGCCAATAAAGTAAAAAAAATCGCAGCAAACTGTATATGCGTCTGTATCCTTTTGATGGGGGCAAACGCTTCGGCGGTTGGCAGTGCTGCTGCCACGATCCAATCTGCCGCAGGAATACTCTTGGCAGAGACTAATACTTCGATCCCTCCCGGATTTTTCATAATGGCAGAGCCTTCGTATCCTTGAATAAATTGATCAATGGTTGGGTTGATACCGACAGCAGGGACCGCTTCCATGACCCGGTTTTTATTCGTAGCGCTGATGATCCTGCGGTATTTGGGGGAAACAATCAAATATCCACCTGTTGCCCCATAAGTATTTTTAGTGATTTTATCGAGAAAATTAGGCTGATTTACATTAATCATTCCGGCCAGTGCACCAATGATTTTTCCATCATCGTCGCGGATTGGTGTGGCAATACCAAAGTGGGCTTCATGTCGATTTTTACCAAAAGTGAGCTGGCCTATCGTCGAGCGGCCTTCTCTGAGTGCTGCCGTAACGATGCTGATATTAATGTAATCATTACACAATTGCTCGGATGATAAAGAATTGGCAACGGTGCTGCCATCAAGACTGCAGACGAACACGCCGCTATTAAATAAACTTCTTAAAATGGGGCGGTGATTAAGCTCTTCTTGAATGGCGGCAGGGCCTTTAAGGAGGGCCTGCGCAGAAAACAAGGCGGTTTTTTGTAATGCGGTGAGACGCTCGTCGAGCTCATCATTGAGATGCGCGGCAACCATGGTTGCGGTTGCATATTGTTGCTGGCTTAATAATTGCCGTAAATCATCATACAATATCTTTTGAACGTAATAAGATAATGACCATAAGCTTACTAAAAACAGCGTTAGGGTAGTGGCGGTGATTCTTGTTTGGAGAGATCGCGATGAAAAAAATCTCAATGCCATGTTGAGTTTTGCTTTTTTTATGTGGTCGAATTAGTATCGAATATTATTCAAAACGCATATTACAAGAATTGCAAGGTTGTTGGTGGTCTTCCTAAAATTTAAGGAAAATGAGTGGGCTCTTGTTTCGACGACACAACACAATCCACAGTGCTTATCAAGTTTTTCTGGAAATTATTTTCATAATGCTGTGGATATACCGATGCCGCCAAATTAAATTTAGTTAGCAAAATTTATTACCATTAAGTAATGTTTTTTTTGAGAAAATTTATGATTTAAGCTTATATTTTGTGTGAATTATTTTCTTCCAGACAGCATGAATTTTTTGTTTATCAACCCCGATGCTCATTAGATGTCGTTTTACACTGGCGATGTCGCTGGTTAAGTCTGCCTGTTCATTTGATAATTCTTTCAGCAGCTTATCAGCAATTGCGGCATCGTTAAAGCTGCCTAGTGAGTCCTGTAAACAGGATAATGCTTCGATATACCGGTTATATTCGGCTATTTCTTTTATCATGTGTTTGCCATGACGTTTTTCTGCGTGTAGCGAGGCAAAAAATTCTGTTGCATAACGTGTTTTTTTGGTCGCTATCCTGATGCAGTGTAGTTCTTGCGAAGATCCTTTAGCGAGCCGTTTTCCTTTCTTCAACAGGCTGCGTTGGCGATGCAAGAGCAGACGGTGGGCAAATTTTTCAATATGTTGTTCTAACAAGTGTTGTGTTGATGCCCGCATAATTGCACGCCAAGCACGCTCATTAATCCACTTCATGATGCCCGATATCAGATGGGCATAGCGTGATGATCTGATATTGACCAATACTATTTGGTGTTTTTCATGCGCCTTCGTTGTTACGGCAGCCGTCAGTTTGGCGAAGCAGTCTTGCTCGTCCCCGTGTTTTGCCATGCTTTCGCGTATTGCCGGTAAGGTCGTATAAAGAAACACATCCCAGTCGCGTGCTGCGCCTAAGAGCGCGCTTAGCCAGCGTATTTCCTGGTGCAAGTTATCTGGCAGACGCAATATATTTTTAAAGATATTGAACGCCGCGTTTAAGCGTCGCAACCCAATGCGCATCTGGTGCACGCTTTCTACCTCATAGGTAAGCGCCAGACGGTCTGCATTCGTCTGTATCTGTGTCATGCAACTGATGGCAATTGCCACAAACGCCTGTTCGATGTTCATGTGGGTTGACAGCACGACCTGCTTTCTTTTGCCAGCCAAATTTGTTTGTCTTTCGCCGTGCACGTCAGATGCAGGCGCTAGCTTGCTTTGGTCATTTTTTTTCATTGCAGGAAGTCGCCTTGGCATTTGCAGATTTTCTGATGGTGATATTTTTGGCAATAGTGGTAGTGTGGTTTTCAAAAGAACTCGCTTTGTCAATTGATCAATGATTGCTAATGATTATTTTTATTGTTAACAGCGCATTTTGCATAACGTTAAAAATGTATTAAGCAGTAATCCAACTTTTAACGATGCGGGTTTTTACTATGTTGATCTTAATATATATCAAAAAAACAATTCTGGTTTCCTTTTTAGCCGGCTACTTTTTCAATCACTTTTCAATATTTTTGCGATATGCAGTCAATTGATTATTGTCAAATAAGCTGCCGTGATCCCGATCTATATTGCTCTTTGAATGGGGGTAGTCGCATTATTTTGCCTTCACACACGATGAATGACGAACATCATCCGATGGATACTCACTATGACGGCTCCACATCGCTTTGTAAATCGGGAACAAGCTGGGCAATTGCTGGCGCAGCGTCTTCATGCCTATGCCGGATGTAAAGATGCCGTGGTACTGGCTTTGCCGCGTGGTGGCCTGCCGCTAGGGTTTGCCGTCGCCAGTGAACTTGCGTTGCCGCTTGATATTCTGCTGGTGCGTAAATTAGGTTTACCCGGACATGAAGAGTTCGCAATGGGGGCTATCGCTAGCGGTGGATTGCGTTTTTTGCAAGAAGACATCGTGGATATCTATGCAATTCCGGCGTCGGCAATAGAGGCAATAGTGCAGCGTGAAACACTGGAACTGTCGCGCAGGGAAAATGTATATCGTGCCGGTCGGCCCGCGCTGTCGTTACAAAAGCGCGTGGTGATTCTGGTTGATGACGGCCTGGCAACCGGAGCGACCATGAAAGTGGCGGTTCTGGCCTTGCGCAAGGCCGACCCCGCAAGGGTTATTATTGCGGTCCCGGTTGCTTCAGCAGAAGCCATCAATACTTTAAAAAGCGACGTTGACGAGATTATTTGTTTAATGACGCCCGATCCATTTTATGCCGTCAGTGCGTGGTATGAACAGTTTGAGCAGACCTCTGACGAGGAGGTGATCCGTTTGCTTGACTTGAAAGCACGCAATGACAAAACCCGAACGCCAATGCCCACGCCCACGCCCACGCCCACGCACAGTTGATGGGTAGTTGATGGGGAGTGCATGCGCAGAAAATGGCATCTGGCTGTGGCATATCACGTAGCGGGCAGGGCGGCACAATCGGGTCAAGGGAGCCGGATGATGTTGCTGGCGAAGAAAGAGCCGGTAAAGATAAGGTCCGAGCATGTAGATATTGAGGGCATTCTTGAATTGCCAGAACATCCCTTAGGCATTGTTCTGTTTGCGCACGGGAGCGGTAGCAACCGGTTTCGCCACCGTAATAATTATGTGGCAGCCGCTTTGCATGCGGCCAATATGGGCACGCTGTTCGTCGGTCTGTTTGTCTGTTTGTCTGTTTGTCGGTTAATCGATCTGTTAACCCAAGTTTGTCATATGGCATAACAAATTTGTTATAAATCAATGACTTAGCGTTTTTCATTGGGCGTTATGGCACAACAAGTGTGCCGTCTGGGGCGAATTTTCGCTGCGCGGCGAGTCAAACGACGACGCGCTGTGTTCCGCCGGGGTTCGCTGGCAAGCGAA
>JBBQNW010000008.1:0-34135 GCA_038330335.1 Burkholderiales bacterium
GCTACCGCCCTGGCCGAGCACGGCATTGGCGGCAACACCGGCAAAGACGCCCTGGCTGTTAAAACTAAAAATCGGGAATAAATCGCTGCGGCGTGAGGCCGGTCGTATATCCGAAATTAAACTGTCAAGAATCAAAGGCTCCGCCTCTGCTGTTGGGTAGTAGGCCAATACCATGTGCGCTTGTTGTACGGTGCTGCTGGCACCGCCGATACGTGCCTTGACATAAATTAAGCGTAACTGACTGTCAGGAACATTCATATTGCGCAGACTAAAGTACTTCGCAATCACGTAGTCCTCACAATCGCCTTTGCCCTTGGATAAGGTTTCCATTGGCGTGGCCCAATAGTCAGATTGCCCCCAGATTTCCAGATCTTCGGCGAAAATAATTTTGCGGTTAAAAAAGTCGTTGACTTTTTGAATACGGATTTCGACAGGAGCATCTGCATAAGTTTGCATCATGCTGGTCCATTCAGAAAACGACTGCGTATTACCGCCAAGGCTGCGCAACGTTGCCTGCAAACGGTTCAGGTCAATGGCATTGCCAGGCAGTAAAATAATGCTCGAAAGCACCAACAATGCCAATTTGACGAAACCTTGTAAAAAACGTGGGCGGGTAGGCAAGGTGGCTTTTTTAAGAAGGAAATACGCAGTTAGGGATGAATGCCAACTTAAATACGAGCTATTTAACCGGTTAGCCGGTCAAAAGATCAAAAGATCAATAGATCAACAGATCAACAGATCAAAGCTCAACAGCCGGTCTGACGGCAAGGCTGAATTTTTATCCTACTATATCCCAATCTCCGATCTATTTCACTGCTTCTGTGCAACTTTTATGCCGCTTTATGGCGTGATGAGCATGCAAAAGTTAAGCTTGTCATCGAAAAAAAGTCCGTGAACTTAAGGCTACACGGACTTTTTTATTGCTCAATCGAGATGCGCCATTACCAGTGCTTGGCGTTAGCAGGCCCGTCGACTGTTTCATTGGTGATTAGCCAGACGCCATCGATTTCTTCCCAATGCAAGGTTTTTTCAAGAATATCCTGGTATAGGGCTGAACGATAATCCTGATGGAAACTGGTGCTCATGTGCCTGGCATCTTGCATACTGACTTTGATATCCGATAAATCTAAAGTGATTTTTTGTGCACCCATCAGCCGTGCCTTGCGTGCGGCTTTCCAGGAATCGCGTGACGTGTAGTTTTTCGCATAGAAACTAAAATACCCCAGAGGATTCATACTCATCCAGGCCTGACGCCAGCCGTTTAATCGATTGATGACCAATGATCGTGATGCCGCCGCAGTGTCCTGTGCTGGCGTAACCACCGGTACCGTCGCTTGTGCGGGTAATGGGTTGACTGCGGCCTTGGGTGCCGCGCCAACTTGCTCAATCGCGCGTGCGTTCAACATTTCTTTATTCACCAAATACAAATCCGGCGCTTGCAGCGGGCAATTATAGGAAATATCTGCCTTGTCGTCTTGGGCGTCAAGATTTGGCAGCGTGCCGACCTCTTGTCTGGTCAAGCCGAGCGCGCTGTGCAAATTGCCCATCCCGGCATGGGTTCTGGCATACGACAGCAACAGGTCATATTCAGAATTGGCAAACGAGCGCTTGGCTTGAAATAACTCGTTTTCGGTATCCAGTAAATCGAGTAGGGAGCGCTGGCCAATATCAAATTGCTGGCGGTAGGCATCGCGGGCCTTTTCTATCGACAACTGATGCTGATCCAGATAGGTCAGTTGTTCGGTTAGTTTGCGCGTGTCGTTATAGGCTATGGACAAAGTCTGGCGTACATCTCTGCAGGCTTTGTCGCGCTGATCTTTTGCCAGATTGAGTAAATCGGCAGACTGGCGAATGCGTGCGCTATCGCTGCCGCCATTAAATAAATTCCACGACAAGACAACTTCGGCAGTATTGTTATTCGTTCTGCCGCTGATGCTATCAATGTTATTGCCGTGTTCTGTTCTGGCTCTGAAATCAACGCGCGGCTGATATGCCGAGCGGCGGGCATGCAATGAACTTTCTACCGAGCGTATGTTTTCTATTGCCGCCAGCAGCGTCGGATGCTGTTGGTTCGCGATATTCAAAGCCGCCACGACGTCGATTGGCATGTCCTTGACCAGCGCCGCAGGGGTTTCTAAATACTTGCCAGGCTGTGCACCCACCAGTCGCTGGAATCGCGCGCTGACATCATGCAAATTGGATGTCTCTGTCAGTAAATTGGCTTCAGCTAATGCCAGACGTCCGGAGATCTGTTCCAGATCAACCCGCCGGCCAACGCCTGCTTTGACTTTACCCTGAATTTGTTCAAATACGGCACGGTGCCTGACATAGTTATCTTCTGCCAGGGTCACAAGTTTGCGATACCTGAGTACGTCGGAATAGGCGCGCACCACTTCTAGCGCAATACTTTCCGACGTGTCATAGAGCTCAAATAATCTGACCAGCCGGGTGTGATCCAGGCGCTTTAGCTCATTACGCGTCAGGAAGCCGTCATACAACATCTGATTGAGGCTGAGTGTGGCCGAATTGCGATTGAAATCGGTTTTGCCTAAACGGTTATCATTTTGATCCTTGCCCGCACCTGCACCCAGATTGACGCTCGGTAAATAGGCTCCCGAAGCAACATCACGCTCAGAACCTGCGGCCTGAAAATTGTGCCAGCGCGCCAGCACTTCCGGGTTCGATAAAATCGCTTGTTGGGTAGAGTCTTTTAGTGTTTGTACCTGAGCACTAGCACAAAATGGTAAAAATGCAAGAATAAGCCACAAGTTTTTTTTACGTATTAATGTGTTCATGTCAGTATTGAAAGAGTATAAAAAAAATTCCCAAGCCGAAAAGTAACAGGATGTAACGTGGCATGACAAGCACTAGTCTGGATAAGTGACAAAAAGTAACAAAGCATGTCATTTTATTACTTTTGGGAAATAAAATGACATGCTTAGCAGTGCTGCTGAAAAGGTTTTGCTGTATCCTCTTACATTGCCGCCAGTGTTAAAAAAGCTTTTTCTGCTTCGGCGATGGTGGCCTCGATCACCGCGTCATCATGCCGGGCGGAGACAAAGCCGGCCTCAAATGCCGATGGGGCAAGATAGATTCCTGCGTCCAGCATCAGGTGAAAGAAACGGTTAAATTTTTCCGTATCGGAAGCCATCATTTCGGCATAAGACGAAGGCACTTCTTTGGCAAAATACAGGCCAAACATCCCACCCACAGAGTCAGCACAGAAGGTGACGCCGGCTTTATCTGCTGCGTTTGATAATCCTTTTACTAACTTGGCTGTTTGTGCTGAGAGTTTTGTGTAGAAATCCGCTTCCTGAACGAGTTTTAAGGTGGTGAGCCCGGCGGCAACGGCGACCGGGTTGCCTGACAGGGTACCTGCCTGGTAGACTTTGCCCAGTGGTGCCATGTTGGCCATCAACTCGGCACGACCACCAAATGCCGCGACCGGCAATCCACCACCGATGACTTTGCCCAGTGCAGTAATGTCCGGCTGGATGTTATATAAAGCCTGGGCGCCGCCTAGCGCTACGCGGAAACCGCACATCACTTCGTCAAAGATCAGGACGCTGCCATATTCAGTGCACAGGCGTCGCATGGTTTGCAAAAATTCTGGTGATGCCTTAATCAGATTCATATTGCCGGCGACAGGTTCGACGATGACGCAGGCGATGTCGTGGCCACGTGCTTTAAAGGTATCTTCTAATTGCTGGCAGTTGTTGTAGTCAAGTACCAGCGTGTGCTGGATGAAGTCTTCAGGAACACCGGCGGATGTCGGGTTGCCAAAAGTCAGCAAACCACTACCGGCCTTGACCAATAATGAATCCGCATGGCCGTGGTAACAACCTTCAAACTTGATGATGTTGTCGCGCTTGGTGGCGCCGCGCGCCAGCCGCAGGGCGCTCATGGTTGCCTCGGTCCCGCTCGATACCAGCCGCACTTGCTCGATGGATGGAACCAGCTTACAGATCTCTTCGGCCATTAAAATTTCGCCCTCGGTGGGGGCGCCAAATCCAAGCCCGAGTGCAGCAGCGTCCTGCACTGCCTTGACGACCTCCGGGTGAGCGTGGCCGACAATCGCCGGTCCCCATGAGCCGATGTAGTCGATATAACGCCGCTCTTCCGCATCCCAAAAATAGGCACCTTCGGCGCGCTTGATAAAGCGAGGCGTGCCGCCGACAGAGCGGAAGGCCCGCACCGGAGAGTTGACGCCGCCGGGAGTGGTTTTTTGTGCTCGTAGAAACAAGCTTTCATTTTTGTCTGTCATCATCGTCTACATAAAAAGTGGTTGTGTTGCGGATGTGCCTGATCCTAAATTATAAGGTAAGGAACTGTGCCAATGATTTATTCAGATTCCTCAGTCCAGAAATAGTGATTAAGAACAAGCTTCCCCATGCCCGGTGCGTGTGCATTACTGACCGCCGCGAACGTGTATTCCTGTGCTTCCAGCACCGCCTCCGGCATCTCCAGACCAGTTGCCAGAACTGCAGTAATTGCGGCAGCTAAGGTATTGCCGGCCCCCATAAATACACCGGGAATGCGCGGCCACTGATTATGCTGCACGACTCCGGTGTCGTTAAATAAGATATTGGCCACTTCGTTGGCTGGTAGCGAAATATCGGTTACCAGAACGTATTGGCAACCTGAATCCAGCAGTACCGCCACTTCTGTCGCAATGTCAATGCTGCTTTCCGCCAGATCGGGGTTCTTCCAGGTGTCTGCCAGCCGGCTTAGTTCCGAGGATGAAATTACCAGCAAGCTTGCCTGGGGAATAAGTAATTCTGAGATGGCCGCCACGATGTCCTCGGCATCCGACTCGGCTGCCGGGATAGCGGCGTTAAATGGCGCAAGCACTATGGGCATCTCGGGATAATCCGAGACGATTTCAGCAATTACGGTCACATTCTCCGCACTGCCGACCTGGCCAATTTTAATGGCCGCGATGACCATATCTTCCAATACAGTGCGGGCTTGCTGGTTAACCAGATCAGCATCCAGGGGATGAATCTCATCGATTTGGGACGTGTCACCGACCAGCACCGCTGTCAGGGTTGATACACCATGACAGCCGATCGCCGCAAAACTCGCCAGATCGGCTTGTATTCCAGTGGCGCCCACCGGGTCTGATGCACCAAAGGTGAGAATAAGGGGGGGGGATTTGTTTTGCACGTTAGGTAGATTAATATAGCAAACTTCGTCGAAATTATTGACTGTGCTTCCGGACGCATCGGTGACTCGTAGTTGTGCTGAAAAACACAATAAAGTATCTGTTGCTTCCGTAAGCTATTGTCGTAGTGCCGACATTTTACTTGATTGATTTTAATTGCGAGTGTTATTTAAATGGCAATTGTTGAATATAAAACGTGGATGTGCCTGATTTGTGGTTGGGTTTACGAGGAAAAACTGGGTTTGCCGGATGAAGATATTCCAGCCGGAACCAAATGGGAAGATGTGCCCATGAATTGGACTTGTCCGGAATGCGGCGCCCGCAAAGAAGATTTTGAAATGATGGCGATTTAGTACGAGTCAAATAGGAAATTAATAGAGATTTAATAGAGAAATTCCTCTATTTTTGAGTCTGGGCTCATTTGTGAGGGGGGCGCTGTGCGTGCCCGGATGGTATTGATGCGTTGTGTTGCGGCAAATGTTTATTCATGGAAAAAAATGTCGCAAGATTGATAAATTTTGTTACAGTGCCATATGACTTTTAACCCTGCTAATCTGAGATCTAATTTTATGTCATCCCTGACCGGTAATGAAAATTTGAAAATTATGGTGATTGACGATAGCAGCACGATACGCCGATCCGCTGAGATATTTTTAGGGCAAGTAGGTTATAAAGTGGTTCTGGCTGAAGATGGTTTCGATGCGCTTGCCAAAATTAATGATACCCATCCGGATCTGATCTTTTGCGACATCCTGATGCCGCGATTGGATGGATACCAGACTTGTGCGTTAATCAAGAAGAGCGCGAAATTTCGTAACACGCCCGTGATTATGCTCTCATCCAAAGACGGCCTGTTTGACCGGGCGCGAGGGGCAATGGTCGGTTCGGACGAATATTTAACCAAACCCTTTACCAAGGATAGCTTGCTCAGAACTGTCCGTAATTACACCTCCGCAGCTTCCCCCAGTGATATTAAGATAATTTAGGTTAAGGTAAAAAATGGCTATACAAAAAATTTTAGTGGTCGACGATTCTCCCACTGAACGTTATTTTTTGACCGATATTCTGGTTAAAAACGGCTTTTCTGTTTCCACTGCAGAAAACGGTGAAGAAGCCCTGACAAAAATCAAGGCAGATAAGCCACAGTTAATTCTGATGGACGTTGTCATGCCAGGGCAAAACGGTTTCCAAATTACACGAGCGATCGCGCGCGATCCTGAAACCCAGGATATTCCTGTGATTATCTGCACCAGCAAAAATCAGGAAACAGACCGGATATGGGGTTTGCGTCAGGGCGCGCGCGACTATTTGGTTAAGCCGATTGATCCACAAGAATTGCTGGCAAAAATAGCTGCGCTCGCTTAACCGGATAACTCTATGAATCACACTTCGCGCGATCCTGAAGCTGCGGGACCGGAAATCGTTAAGCCCGATCCGGGCGTACGCCGTACCCGCCTGAGGGAATTTCAAGCACAGTTGATGGCACGTATGCAGGCCGCACAAAGTGGCTCAGATGTACGGGTTAGCCAACTGGGTATTGTGATTGGCCAGTCGCGGTATTTGCTCGATTTGCGCGAGGCAGGTGAAATCGTTACTGCAGGTAACATGGTCAAGGTGCCACTGACAAAAGACTGGTATCTTGGTTTATCCAACATCCGTGGAAACCTGACCAGTGTGGTTGATTTGGCCAGATTCGAAGGACGGGCGCCAACCGTGCTGGACGGCTCTTGCCGGGTAGTGGCATTTGCTCCCAGTCTGGCCTTTAACAGTGGCTTACTGGTATCGCAGGTACTCGGTTTGCGTAACTCCAGCGACATGGATGCGCAAGTGGTTCCTGAAGCAGATGCTGGCGGCTATATCAACAAGCCCTGGATCACGAGGCAATTTCTGGACCTTGACGGCAAGCTCTGGTCTGAACTTAGTTTGTCATTGCTAGTGCAAGATCAGGATTTTTTGCATATCGGCTTGTGATTTAAAAATATAAGTAGTGCTGCATTTTAATCGATTAGGAGACCTAGTAATGGCGTTTAAACTACCGTTTTTGTCCAAGAAAAAACACGATCAAGAACTTGACCTGGCAGAGCTTGGTATGCGCGAGTTCGGTAACGCAACTGGCGCTGTGGAAGAGGCTAGCAATGTAAAAATGCTGCTACCGGGCGCAGTTGATCAGCTTGACGTGCCGACAAAAAAACAGACAATAACGCACGCAGATGCAACGTTTATTGGTGATGCGCTTGAAAAGGGCGGAGATATCCGGCTGCCGCTGATTGGCCATTTGCCTTTGCAACAGCAGATACGCTTACTACTGATCATGATGGGCCTAGCTCTCGCACTGAGTTTGTTTTTCGTCTGGTTGAACGCCAAACAATCCACCTTAATCTCGACCCAGGCGCAGATTTCAGGCGACGCGCTGATGCACTCGCAGCGGATTGGTAAAGCTGCACCGAACGCGATTCAGGGTAACCCTGCGGCGTTTAAGCAACTCGACGAAAGCCGCAAGGAACTCAATAACGACTTGAACGTTCTGCTGAATGGCGGTTCTTATTTGGGACGTGATATCGACGGCCCGGATTCTAAACTGGAACCAGTGGTGAAAGACACGCAAAAGGCCTGGAAAAATTCCGACAAAGCGGCTGATACCATTTTGAAACTCCGTAAAGAGTTGACCGGTTTCGGACTGACCTTGCAAAAACTCAATACCTTGTCACCAGTCTTGCTTGAGTTGACAGAGCAAATTTCAACTTTGAAAGTACAAAGTGGCGGGTCTGCACGGGAGATTTCTGCCGCCAGCCAGCTGGTCATGTTGACGCAGCGCTTAGGCCGAAGCGCCAATGAATTCCTGACCTCTGAAGGTGTGAACCCGGAAACCGCGTTTCTGCTGGGTAAAGATACCAATACCTTCCGGGATCTGGTTGATGGATTTTTGAACGGTAGCGAGATCTTGCGATTGAGCCCGACCAAAGACGCTGACACGCGTGAAACACTCACAGAATTACAAAAAACTTTTGCTGAGTATCAGTTGTCAGTATCAAATATTCTCGGCAATTTGCAAAACTTCATCGCCGCAAAGCAATCCGAGCAGCTGTTGTTTAACGAAAATGAAGATTTGAAGCAAAAACTGACCAAATTGCAAAAGACCTATACCGCCCAACAAGATTCAAGCAATTTTTCATTTTGGTTGATTTTGCTCAGTGCGCTAGCGGCTCTCGCTGCTGCTGCTGGCATTGCGTTGGTGTTGTTGCAGGATAGCCGTAACCGCGCCAAAGAAGCGAATGCCCGGCGTCAGGATGCAGATAGCCAGATGTTGCAGGCGCAAAAGCAGGAAGAACAAGCCAAAGCAGCGAACGATCAGAATCAGGCAGCGATTTTGCGACTCATGAATGAGCTGCAAGAAGTGGCCGATGGAGATTTGACGGTGCAGGCAACGGTGTCTGAAGATATTACCGGCGCCATCGCCGATTCCGTTAATTACACGGTGGAAGAGTTGCGTGGTCTGGTTGGTCGCGTAACGAACACGGCGGTACAAGTGACGTCAGCATCTTCTCAGGCGCAAAGCGTGTCGAATGATTTGCTGGAAGCATCGCATCAGCAATCCAGAGAGATCGCCGACGCTGGTCAGGCCGTTACCACGATGGCAAATGATATTACCGAAGTGTCCCGCTCCGCCAATGAATCAGCTGAAGTTGCGCGCCAGTCAGTGGCTGCGGCAGAGCAAGGGGCGCATGCGGTGGAAAACGCCATTAAAGGTATGAATGAGATTCGTGAGCAAATTCAGGAAACCTCAAAACGGATTAAACGTCTCGGTGAGTCCTCACAAGAAATTGGTGAAATTACCGAGTTGATTTCCGATATTACCGAGCAAACCAACGTTCTGGCCTTGAATGCGGCGATTCAGGCAGCCTCTGCCGGCGAAGCAGGACGTGGTTTCTCGGTGGTTGCAGAAGAGGTGCAGCGTTTGGCGGAACGTTCAGCAGCGGCGACCAAACAGATTGGCGCTTTGGTTCGTACGATTCAAACCGATACGCACGATGCGGTTGCTGCGATGGAAAAATCTACTCAGGGTGTGGTCGAGGGAGCAAAGTTGTCTGATGCTGCCGGTACCGCCTTGTCTGAAATTCGTAGCGTTTCCAACCGTCTGGCTGAACTGATTCAGGGAATTTCGCTGGCGACCGAGCAGCAAGCGACCTCTGCCAACGGCGTGGCACAAAATATTCAGCATATTTTGTCGATTACCGAGCAAACCCAAAGCGGCACACAGCAAACTGCGCAATCGATTATGGAATTGTCTATGCTGGCTGAAGAACTTAAAAATTCTGTTTCCCGTTTCCGGGTTACTGCCTGATCTTTCAGTCACGGGCTGAGAATGAATGCAGCCTGATCATAAATGCACGGCGATAGACTGAGGTCTGTCGCCCTTTAAGTTTGCGGGGTACACGCATGACATCCGGTTTTTCTAATTCTCCAGAAACTTCCCAAGAGCAGTTCGATATTGGCCCCTTATCATGGGTCATGGCTGAAATACGCGAGGCAATTACCAATGCAGGAAAGTTGCTCTCGTCAGCTGTCAATCAGGACGCCGAAGCACAATCGACGACTTTGCTGCAGGCCAAGAGCTATTTGCATCAGGCGCATGGCGCTTTGCAAATTGTTGATGTTGATGGCGTCTCAATAGTCACCGAAACGATAGAAGACATCATAGAGCGACTGCAGTCTGGCCAGCTGGAGATTAACGATGCGCATATCGGTATTGTTGTCGATGCCTTTCATGCCATCTTACGTTATCTGGAAGATTTGCTGTCTGGCAGCGCGCACCAGCCGGTGCGCCTGTTTCCGTATTATCGTGCACTCCTTGAAATCAAAGGGGCTGAAAGAATACACCCGGCTGATTTGTTTTTTCCAGCGCTTTCGGTGCATGAACAAATTCCTGAGTTGACACTGGTGCACCATGCGGCACCAGTCAATTATGCCAGTCTCAGACCGCGCTTCGAAAAACTCTTGCTGAGCGTTTTGACGGGTAAAGATGAGCCGCAACAACTGCTCGCGGTACAGGCGATGCATGACTTGATCAAAGAGATAGAGCAGGCGCAAACGACTTCGCAATCTAAGGCGTTCTGGCTGGTAATGCGTGGTTTTTCTGAAGCGGTGGCACAAGGAGCCATTGAGAATAAGCAGTATGTGAAGCAAATTTTTGGTCGCATTAACTTGCAAATCAGACGGCTGGTCGAGGGTGTTTCGACTATCCCCGAACGCTTGCTGCGTGACGCTCTATTTTTTATTGCTCAGGTAAAGCAGCCGTCACCGTTTGTTGCGCAAATTTGTTTGGCATATCGTTTGAATAATCAGATTCCATCTGATTACGAGCAAAAAAAATATACCCAGGTTTCAGCCAGCGTGCTGGCGTCTGCCAAAGAGCATCTGTCCAGTGTAAAAAATCTCTGGAGCAGAATCGCCAATGGCGATACGGGTCTGGCAGATAAATTTGCGCAAAAATTGAAGGATCTGGCGGATACCGGCGCGAATTTACATTCCGCTTCGCTGACCAAGTTATTGCGTGAATTAAGCGGCATTGCGCGCCACGCAGAACATTCCACCAATAAAAACAAGTTAGGTCTGGAACTGGCTACCGGCTTGTTATTTGTAGAAAATGCACTGGAGCAAATTACGCATCTTCCTGCACATTTTTCTGAACGCGCCGACGATATTGCGGCAAGATTGTTGTCCATCGTGTCGGGTGATGAACCTCCGACTCAGGCGAGTTGGATGGGCGATATTTCAAAAGAGGCGCAACAGCGCAAGACGATCGCGGTCTTGGTGTCGGAAATGCAAACCAGCCTCAGGCAGGTCGAAAAAATCCTGGACGAATATTTCAGGGACGCGGCGAATACAGACGTCTTGCTCCCGGTCGATGCAATTTTGCATCAGATTGGCGGCGCGTTGGCGATTCTCGACCAAGATGATGCCATATTGGCCATCGAACATACACGCAAAATGGTGAGCCAATTCGCGGCGCTGAACGATGCAGAAGACTTATCCGTAAGTACCAGTGCGTACCAGAATGTGGCACAAAACGTCGGTGCCTTATCGTTCTTTATCGAGATATTGCAAAGCCAGCCTGAGTTGGCGAAGAAGAAATTTAGCTTTGACGCATCGATTGGCTTGTTCCGTTCCAATTTACTGGAGAAGAGCGCCGAAAAGGAATTGTTGCCGTCGATAGTGATGGAAACAACAGGAGCGACAGGAGCGACAGAAGCGACAGAAGCGACAACGACGACAACGACGGCGCGACCGCCGGTTCCGGTCGTCACCGCTGAACAAGAATTGAGCAATCAGCAAGAAGAGTCCGCCAGGCTTGCAGTCTCTCTGGTGGAAGAGCCGAATAATTCTGAACTACAGGCGCAACTGAAGGAATCCCTGGAGTCCGAGCGTTCAGTCGCGATTCTGTTAGACGATAGCGATGCAACTGCCCGTGCTCGTGCGGCCATTGATTTACTGGATAAATCCGATTTTGCGGCGTCACCGGAGACCTTGAACGACATCGTTGTGGCTACCGGACCTGTGGTGAGCGCCCAGGAGTTAAGCTATGTGCCAGAACTGCCAGGCAGTGATGCCGCGATTGATGCGGAATTGCTGGAAATTTTCCTGGAAGAGGCTGATGAGGTTCTCTGTTTTGTGCGTGATGCGGTTCCTATGTCCCGACTGGATCCAGCCAATCAGGAACACCTGATCAGTTTGCGCCGGGCTTTCCATACGCTCAAAGGAAGCGGCAGGATGGTCGGTTTGATGGTGTTCGGTGAGGCCGCCTGGAGTATCGAACAAGTCATGAATTTGTGGTTGTCAGAATCCCGTAATGGCGCCGAACAACTGTATACCTTACTGGATATGGCACAACCGGAATTGTTTGCCTGGGTGGAAGACTTAAAACACACCGGACATTCTGAGCGTAACGGCGCAGCGATTATCGCCGCAGCCGAGCGGGTAAAAGCCGGTCAGGACATTGATTTGCCGGTTCAGGATGAGACCTTGCTGGTTGCTGAGGCGGTTGCCATGGCCTCTACTGATGACGAACGTGATTTAGCAAGCGCAGAAATAGTAGAAACAGCAGAAACAGCAGAAACAGTAGAAACAGCAGAAACAGTCGCCGCAGCACCGGCAGTCGCGACCGGCGAGCAGAGCGAACATCGTGATGGTTCCAGTCATGTATTGGAGGAAGAGTTTGTTGCCGAGCCCGCCGTTGCAAATAGCCTTGCAAATAACGTCGCAAATAGCATCGAGTCGGATATTGTTCATCCTGATGCGGCATCCTTGAATGCATCAACGATAGAATCACCAGATGGTCTGTTAGAGGAAGAAATTGTGGCAACACTTCCTTTTGAGGAAGATCTCGCAGAAAGCACAAGTGCGCTGGAAGTGCCGGATCAGCGAAAGGCAGAAGAACCAGCTGCTGAGCCGACCTTGACTGCGGAAAGTGTTAATGCTGCCGCAAACGAGCAAGAACTTGAGGCGCAACAAGCTTACGATGATTTATTACTGGCCGATGTTGCCGAATCTTTCGCAGCAGTTGATTTGCCAGTACACGCGCTGGCGTCAGCAGTGGAAGGCAATCTGCCGGATAGTCACGAGGCAGCGTTCATCGCAGAAATGGCGGCGCCAGACACGATAGTGCCGCTTGAATCTGAATTTGCCACTGAATTTGCTACTGAGTCTGCCCCTGAATCTGCTACTGAATCTGCCATGAACACCCACGCTCCATTGGCAGCAGATCACGGAACCGCGCAAATTATTGATTTTCCTGATTTGTCGGCGCCTGAACAAGTCCAGGACGAGAATATCAAGAAGATCGGTGATATTGAAATCAGCTTGCCTCTGCATACGATTTATATGGCTGAGACTGATGAAATTGTCCGGTTTTTAGGACAAGATTTCTCAGAGTGGCGGCATGAGCCTTCGCGACCTGTGTCAAGACATGCCGTGCATGCCGCGCACTCGCTGGCCGGCAGTTCGGCCACGGTAGGATTGACACCGGCGCAAGAGCTTGCACATAGCCTGGAGTTGGTGTTGCAACGTCTGGAGCGCCATCCGGTTAATTTAGAGGCCGATGAATTTGATGTTCTCGATCAGTCTGTCGAATGTGTTAAACGCATGCTGCAAAAGTTTGCTGTGTCGGAAATGGCGGCACAGGCACCTTCAGAAATCCGGCAGTTGGATAAGTTATTACAAGTCGTTATCGCGCGCTCGGGCGCCGGTATCGATGATGACGAATTCATCACATCAACCAATGAAATACTGGATATAAGCGCTTTGTCCGGTACGGATCAGGGCGCAGAATTACCTGTCGATGGCGGCGAGACGGATGAGTTTTGCGCGGTTGCAGAGCCAGCAGAAGACCTCGAACTGGCACTGGAACATGATAAGTTAAGCCAGTCAGACCTGCGCCGCGGCTTTGACGATAGTACTGCAACGATTGCCGGTGATGTGAGTGCGCCGGTGCTTGGGCGGACTACTGACGATGCGGCGAGGGTTCCGGAGTTCGACGCCGGGGCAGCGCCTGCCGGTTTTGAAACGCGCCTCAAGGATGAGCTTGATATTGATTTGTTACCGGTCTTTATCGAGGAAGGAAATGATTTGTTGCCGATGGTCGGGCAATTACTGCGTTCATGGCAGCAGCAACCGGAAGACACTGCCATCCCTCAGGCCATTTTGCGCCTGATGCACACGATTAAAGGCAGTGCCCGTATGGCCGGTGCCATGCGCTTAGGGCAACATACGCATGACATGGAAGCGCGTATTGAAAGCCTGATGCTGCCAGGTCATTCCGTGCGACAACCCTTGTTGGAAGACTTGCTGGCACGTCACGACTACAGCATGCAGCTATTTGACCGTCTGCAAAATCCGGCCGCGCCGGAAAGCAAGGTTACGCAATATGAGCTGACGCCAGCGCAAGAACTTGATCAGTTCCAGGCAGTAAGCGCTGGCGAATCTCCGGATGAGTTACCGCCCGCCAGGGAAATGGTCAGTCTTTCACCCGTGATGCCTTTGCCATCAGCGCTGACGCCAAGAATGCAGACGCTACCGGTGGCCGCACCTAAGGCACCGGCGGCGCCTGTTCCGCTGGTCCGGGTGCGCGCAGATATCCTGGATCGTCTGGTAAATCAGGCCGGTGAAGTCTCAATTTCACGCTCGAAACTTGAGAATGAAGTCGATACCTTAAGGTCGTCGCTGTCCGAGTTGACCGAAAATGTGAGCCGCTTGCGCGATCAGTTGCGGGAAGTTGAAATTCAGGCGGAAACGCAAATCACTTCACGGATGGCGCATTCCGCCGATCGCGAATTTGATCCTCTGGAATTTGACCGTTTTACCCGCTTGCAAGAATTGACCCGGATGATGGCCGAGAGCGTCAACGACGTTGCCACCGTGCAGCAAAACTTGCATCGCACAATAGACGGCGCATCGAATGATTTGCATGTACAGGCACGTTTGACACGTGAACTGCAACAGGATTTGATGCGGGTGCGGATGATCCCGTTTGCCAGTATTTCGGAACGTCTGTATCGGGTGACAAGGCAGACTTCCAAAGAGATGGATAAGCGGGTTAATTTAGATATACGCGGAACGTCTATTGAGATCGATCGTAGCGTGTTGGAAAAAATGGTGGGTCCATTTGAACACTTATTACGCAACGCCATTGTCCACGGCATTGAGTCACGTGAGCAACGCCTGCTACATGGTAAAGAAGAGGTCGGCGAGTTATTGATCGAGATACGCCAGGAAGGAAATGAGGTCGTGATTCATTTTACCGATGACGGTCAGGGTCTTAACCTTGGACGTATTCGCGATAAGGCAAAAACCGTAGGATTACTTGCTTATGACGATGCTATTAGCGACGCGGAAGTCGTGAATATGATTTTTGCACCAGGCTTCTCGACGGCGACTGAAGTGACGGAATTAGCTGGGCGCGGGGTAGGGATGGACGTGGTTCGTTCTGAGGCTGCCTCATTGGGTGGCCGTGTTGCGGTGAATTCGGTCGAAGGTAAGGGGGCGCACTTTACGATTCATTTACCGTTGACTTTGGCGTTGACTCAGGTGGTGATCTTGTCTGCTGGCGGTAAAACGTTTGCGGTGCCTTCTGTGCTGGTGGAGCAGGTTCAGCAACTGAAGGCGGCGATGCTTGCCAATGCTTACAATGACGGCGCGATCATGTGGCAAGGCAATCGTGTACCGATGTATTATTTGTCGAGCATACTGGGTGAACATGAGGTGGCACCGGTAGCGCAACAATACTCGCCGTTATTGATCATGAAGAGCGGCAATGAGCGGGTAGCGATTCATGTGGATGATATCGTCGGCAACCGCGAGGTGGTGGTTAAAAACATCGGCCCTCAGTTAGCACGGATGGCAGGCATCGCTGGTGCCACGGTATTAGGTTCCGGAGATATTGTCCTGATCATCGATCCGGTACCGCTGGCGCAAAAAATGGAGCAGGAACGTGCACGCCATCGTGATGTGTCGTTGTCCGGCAACCAGCCGGAGACCGGCGCCATCGCCACTCTGGATGTTGATACCGTCCAAGCGCAAGTGGTTCCGGTGCAGGGATTGCGTACGCAGCATACGGTGATGGTGGTGGATGATTCGCTCACGGTACGACGGGTAACGCAACGTCTGCTGGCGCGCGAGGGATTTCACGTTGTCCTGGCCAAAGACGGGATTGATGCGCTGGAACAATTGCAGTCAGTCACACCTGACGTGATGCTGGTCGATATTGAGATGCCAAGGATGGACGGTTTCGATTTGACGCGCAACGTTCGTAGCGATGAACGTACCAGCCACATCCCGATTATCATGATCACCTCTCGCACGGCGGACAAACACCGTAACTACGCCGCTGAGCTGGGCGTGAATGAGTACTTCGGTAAGCCTTACCGTGAAGACGATTTACTGGGCGCGATTAATCGTTTTGTCGGCAAGGAATCGACTGTGCTTTAATTGCTTGAGCCCTGGCGTAGCCAGGGGTTTGTTTGCTGAGCTGGCGTCACCAGGTTTAAAGTCACCTTAAATGCATCTCTTACTCATCCGTCAGAGATGCTTTTTTTTCGCCCGGTTTTTTGACAACCGCATATCGCTCCAGCGTCTGTTTACGCGCGACGTCATGCTCTATGATCGGGAAGGGATAGTTCTGGCCCAGCGTGACGCCCGCTTGCCGCAACTTGTCTGCCGGTTGTTTCCAGGGCGCGTGAATTTGTTTGCTATCTAATTGTGATAGTTGCGGCAAATAACGCCGGATAAATTTACCATCAGCATCAAATTTTTCAGATTGCGTTACGGGATTGAAAATCCGGAAATACGGTTGGGCATCGCAGCCGGAGGAGGCCGCCCATTGCCATCCGCCATTGTTTGCCGAGAGATCAAAGTCATTTAAATGCAGCGCAAAATAGCGCTCGCCCCAGCGCCAGTCTATTCCCAGGTCTTTAATCAGGAAGCAGGCGGTCACCATGCGCAGGCGATTGTGCATATAGCCGGTCTGGTTTAATTGCAGCATCGCCGCGTCGACTAAAGGATAGCCAGTGCGGCCTTGACACCAGGCCGTAAACGCGAGCTCAGCGGTGGCACCGCTTTCCCACTGTATGGCATCATAATCGGGTTTGAATGCTCGGTTCTCCACCCGTGGATGATGCTGCAAAATCATAAAATAAAAGTCGCGCCAGATCAGTTCTGATAACCAGATTTGCGCACCCTGCATCTCGGCGGCGGTTCGTGTACAGCGAATGGCTTCCCGCACCAGATGGCGAATCGAGACCGTGCCGAAGCGTAAATGTACCGATAAATACGAGGGCCCCTTAATCGCCGGAAAATTACGGGTGTCGTCGTAGCGATGAATTCGTGATAAAAAGTCTTCAAACAAGGCCGCGCCAGCCGCCATTCCGCCATGTAAAGGCAGCGCACCCGGAACCAGGGCATCAAATCCCATGGCGCTCAATTCCGGGATCTGTCTGTCCGCATGCGCGGAAAGTCTTGTCGCGTAGGCGTCTACGGGATACGGCTTACTATAAAAATCATTGCCTTCCGCGAGGAATTTTTTTAGCCAGGCATTTTTATACGGTGTAAAGACCGAAAACGGTGTTCCGGCTAAAGAAAGTACTTCATCTTTCTCAAAAATCACCTGATCTTTATAGCTCAGGAAGCGGCAATCGATTGTTTCTAACTGCTGTCGAATCGACTCATCTCGCATCAGGGCTTGCGGTTCGTAATCATGATTCGTCACTACCGCATCGATCTTTAACTCATGCACAAGCTTGCTGATTTCCTGCGCCGGGTCGCCGTAACGCACCAGCAGGCTGCCGCCCAGTTTTTCCAACTCTGCGGCTAACTCGAGAATGCTCTGATAAATAAAGCCTACCCGCCGGTCATTTGCCGGCAAATGTTCTAGGATATTTTTATCAAAAATAAATACACAAAACACTGACTGACTTTGTTTTAATGCGGCATACAGTGCAGCATGATCGAAACAGCGTAAATCACGTCTGAACCAGACCAGGCTAGTGTTAAATAAGGGGGGAGATAGGTCCGTCATGGAGATAAAAGATGAAGTCGTTATGGGTGAAAAAAAGCCAGCTGAAATGCATGCCGAGCACAGTAGCACACATCGAAAACAGGCGTGAAAAATGATAAAATGCGCGTATGGCGAAGCAAATCACATCTCTACACTCCAATTTATTTGGAAATTCCTCTGCAACGGCGCCTGATGCGCCGCACGGAGCTCAATTGTCTGCAGAAAAAAAACCAACAGACCAACTCGACCTGACCAATCATTTCCTGATTGCCATGCCTTCGATGCTTGATCCGATTTTTGCCGGTACCGTAATTTATATCTGCGAACATAATGCGCAGGGAGCAATGGGGCTCATTATCAATAAGCCTACCGACATGACCGTGTCCGGCCTGTTTGAGCGTATCGACCTCAAGCTGGAAAATATCCCAGATTCTCATCCTATCGGCAAGCGTCTGGTGATGTTTGGTGGTCCGGTGCAGGATGATCGCGGCTTTATTTTGCATGCACCTGTCGGCGAGTTTACGTCGACGCTGAAAGTGACTGATGACATCGCCTTTACCACCTCGCGCGATATTCTGGAAGCCGTGGCTGCCGGTGATGCGCCGGAACGCCTGATGCTCAGCATTGGTTATGCCGGTTGGAGCGCCGGTCAGGTGGAGCAGGAAATTTTGGCCAATGGCTGGCTCACCGTTGCCGCAGACCCCCATATTTTGTTTGATGTGCCGATGGAAGAGCGTTTTGTTGCCGCGATGAAGTCGCTCGGCATCGATCCGCTGATGTTGTCGGCTGTAGCGGGGCACGCTTAGTGGCTAATTTAGTGACTAATTTAGCGACTAATTCAGCGGCTGAATTGTCTGGTACCTTGCTGGCGTTTGATTTCGGTTTGAAACGCATCGGTGTCGCGGTCGGCAATACCGTACTGAAACAAGCGCAGCCACTAGATATTATCAGCGCGGCGACCAATGACGGCAAATTCATCGAGCTGGCCAAACTGATACAGTCCTGGCAACCAGTGTTATGTATTGTCGGTTTGCCCATGCATCCCGATGGCGCGCCTCACGAGATGACGCAGCGCTGTCAACGTTTTGCGCATCAGCTAGAGGGCCGTTTCGGCGTGGTGACCAGGCTGGTCGATGAACGTTATTCGTCCGCAGTATTGAGCGCTAAGCGAGGCGAGCGGATTGATGACCAGGCTGCAGCGCTTATTTTGCAACAATATTTTGATCAACTATCATGAATTCACTCATATCTTCCCTGAACGCTGAAGCGCTCTATCTTCAGTTGCTGGCACAAATTAAACAGCAGACTGTTGCGCTAGAAAATCTGGCGATCGTTGGCATTTATTCGGGCGGCGCATGGCTGGCAGAACGACTAGCTGCTGATCTTGGTCTTGCGAATAAGCCCGGCTTTATCGACGTCTCATTTTATCGTGACGATTACGCAAAAATTGGTTTGCACGCCGACGTCAAGCCAACCCGGATACCGTTTGAAGTTGATAACGCCAGCATTATTCTGGTCGACGATGTCTTGTACACCGGGCGTACTACCCGTGCTGCGATCAATGAGTTATTTGACTATGGTCGCCCGGCGAAAATTATGTTGGCAGCGCTGATCGATCGCGGCGGTCGCGAATTGCCGATTGTGGCTGATTTCGTTGCCCATTCTGCTTATTTTGACAATACTTCCTCCGTTCGTCTGCAACGTGCCGCCGACGGAACACTGAGCCTCTCTATCGATCATGCATAATCCCCAATTAAATAAACACGGCGAACTACAGCATTTGCTGACCATAGACGGTTTGCCAAAATCCATCGTTAACCACATTCTCGACACGGCCTCGTCTTTCGTGAGTATTGGCGACCGGGAGTTGAAAAAAGTGCCGCTGATGCGCGGTAAAAGCGTTTTCAATTTGTTTTTTGAAAACTCGACCCGCACCCGCACTACATTTGAAATCGCCTCGAAACGCTTATCGGCCGATGTCATTAATTTAAACATTGCCGCCTCCAGTGCCAGTAAAGGCGAGTCTTTACTCGATACGATCGACAATCTGGCGGCCATGCATGCCGATATGTTCGTGGTGCGTCATGCGACGTCCGGCGCACCCTTCCTGATTGCCAAACATCTGAATGACACCAAACAGCACCATGTGCACGTGGTTAATGCCGGCGATGGCCGCCATGCTCACCCGACTCAGGGTTTGCTGGATATGTATACGATCCGCCATTACAAAAAGGATTTCACCAATCTGACGGTGGCAATCGTTGGCGACGTGTTGCATAGCCGCGTCGCGCGTTCGGATATTCATGCCCTGACAACGCTAGGCGTACCGGAAGTGCGGGTGATCGGTCCGCGCACTTTATTGCCAGGTGGCTTGGAACAAATGGGCGTCAGAGTCTTTAGCAATATGGATGAAGGGCTCAAAGGGGTCGATGTGATTATTATGTTGCGCTTACAAAATGAGCGCATGAGCGGTGCCTTGCTACCCTCGGCGCAAGAATATTATAAAAACTACGGGCTAACGCCAGAACGTTTGGCGCTGGCCAGACCGGATGCGATTGTGATGCACCCGGGGCCGATGAATCGCGGTGTGGAGATCGATTCTGCGGTGGCCGATGGGCCGCAGGCGGTGATTCTTCCCCAGGTGACTTTTGGTATCGCGGTCAGGATGGCGGTCATGAGTATCGTCGCCGGTACCAGTGGCGAGTAAGGACAATAGAAAAATGAAAATTCATATTAAAAATGGCCGTGTGATTGACCCGGCCAATGGCATCGATGCACTGCAAGATGTGTTTATCGCTGCGGGAAAAATTCTGGCGCTTGGTGAAAAACCGCATGATTTTGTCGCTAATAAAACCATGGATGCCGCTGGCTTGGTGGTCGCGCCCGGTCTGGTTGATCTCAGTGCCCGTTTGCGTGAACCCGGTTTTGAATACAAAGCCACACTGGAATCTGAATTGCAAGCGGCGATGCGCGGTGGCGTGACCAGTCTGGTGTGCCCGCCGGATACTGATCCGGTACTGGACGAAGCCGGTCTGGTTGAGATGCTCAAGCAGCGTGCCAAAAATCAAAATAAGGCCCATGTTTATCCGCTGGGAGCACTCACGGTCGGACTGAAGGGCGAGTCCCTGACAGAAATGGCGGCGCTGACTGAGGCTGGATGCGTCGGCTTTTCACAAGCGGAAGAGTCGATTGCCGACACTAATGTATTGCAGCGTGCGCTGCAATATGCCGGGACCTTTGGCTACACCGTCTGGCTACGCCCGCAAGATGCTTTTATCGGCAAGGGCGGCGTGGCGCATAGCGGGCCGCTGGCTTCGCGCCTGGGGTTGTCCGGAGTGCCGGTGATTGCCGAAACGATCGCTCTAAACACCTTGTTTGAGCTGATGCGTGGCACCGATGTCCGGGTGCATTTATGCCGGATGTCTTCTGCCGCCGGTTTGCATCTGGTGCGCCAGGCAAAGAAAGAAGGTATGTCCATCAGTTGTGACGTCGGCGCTCATCACGTCCATCTGACTGATGCAGATATCGGCTACTTTGATTCGAACGCGCGTATGACGCCACCCTTGCGTAGCCAGCGCGATCGCGATGCCATACAGGCAGCATTGCTCGACGGTACGATCGATGCCATTTGTTCAGACCACACGCCGGTCGATGACGATGAAAAAATGCTGCCGTTTGCCGAAGCGTCGCCAGGCGCTACAGGGTTGGAGTTGTTGCTGTCATTAGCCTTGAAGTGGGTCGAGGATAGCCGTGACACGGTAAGCTTATCTCAGGCACTCGCCAGAATCACTATCGAACCGGCAAAAGTTGCCAAGCTCGCTTGCGGCCATCTGGGTATCGGTCAGGTGGCTGACCTGTGTCTGTTCGATCCGGCGGCACGCTGGAAGGTAGAGTCTGCTGCCATCGTCAGCCAGGGCAAACACACGCCCTTTATCGGCTATGAGTTGCCCGGGGTGGTGAAAGCGACCATCGTGGCCGGGCATGTCGCATTTGATGCGTTGCAGAACTAGTGGTTCGCTACTGTTAAATGTTAAGTGCGACAGGGGAGGAGGTTTCCCCTTCGCTTTGAGTCGCGCAAGAGTAATCAGCGTATTTTAAGAATAATGAACCATACTCAGTGTGAGTATGAAAATATGGACGCGTATGTTAGCTTGGCATTTTGTTCGTGTAATGGTGCATTTGTGGGCTGGTTTATTGATCTGCGCAGTGATTTTCCCCATAAGTAAAGTGGCGACACACGAGCGTTTGATACGTTGGTGGTCAAAAAAAATGCTGTTAATTTGCGGGGTGGAACTGACGATTTCAGATCAGCGTCATGGCGCGACCGAAGAGCAGGTCTTGATCGTTTCCAACCATGTGTCCTGGCTTGATATTTTCGTGTTGAATTCTTTGCAGCCTTGCTATTTTGTTGCCAAATCCGATATTCGTAACTGGCCGATGATAGGCTGGCTGAGTGAAAAAGCCGGCACCATTTTTTTGGCGCGCGGCAAGCAGCGCGAGGTGCGGCGTATTTATGAGGGCTTGGTACATCAGATTCAGGCAGGTAAGCGGATTGCTTTTTTTCCTGAAGGTACGACGGCAGCGCAAGGAACGATTTTGCCATTTCACGCTAATTTATTTGAAGCGGCGATTGAGGCGAAAGTGCCGGTACAGCCGTTTTCTATCCGTTATCTTGATAGCCAGGGTGCACTCAACCCGGCTGCCGATTTTATCGGCGACATGACGTTTGTCGAAAGTATCAGTGTGATTTTGAAATCCGGAAAAATCATTGCCGAATTAAGCCAGTTACCGACCATCAGCACTGACGGTGCTCACCGTCGCGAGATGGCTCAGGCAGCACGGTTAGCAGTAGCGCAGAGTCTGGGTATTCAAACTGAACTGTAAGACACAACGACGCTACTAAGTCAGCGAAGAACTCACCGTGAGGGGGTGTTTACTTCGGTTTTCCTGGGGCTTGTTGTTGCGGACAATCAACTTGGATTATATTTCTGTCCTGCAGCGATACTGCGGTTAACTTGCCACCCCAGACACAGCCGGTATCGAGGCTGATCAGATTCGGGCGCAAGACTAAACCCAGGGTAGACCAGTGTCCAAAAACCAGCGTGGTGTCGCTGCTTTTCCTGTCCGGGGTATCGAACCATGGCAGCAGACCGTCAGGCGCGTCTTGCCCATCGTCTTTATTGTTAAAATCCATGACCCCGTCAGGACTGCAAAAGCGCATGCGTGTCAGGGCATTGGTGATGCAGCGCCAGCGTTCCATGCCTTGCAAACTGTCGCTCCAGCGATCCGGGGTATTGCCATACATCCGGCGTAAAAAATCCATCCAGTCCGGGCCGCGCAGAACCTCCTGCACTTCCTTTGCCAGGGCCAGTGCTTGTGGTGTCGTCCATTGCGGGAATAGTCCGGCATGCACCAGCAAATGGCCTTGCTCGAACAGTGCCAGCGGGCGGTGCCGTAACCACGTCAGCAATTCATCGCGGTCTGGCGCTTGCAACAGCTCATTGAGGGTGTCATTGCGATGGGCTGGCTGCGCACCGCAGGCCACCGCGAGTAAATGCAGGTCGTGATTACCCAAGACCGTGTCGGCCTGCGCACCCATGCCTTTTACCAGACGCAGGGTGGCCAGCGATTTTGGACCGCGATTGACCAGGTCACCGGCAAACAGGAGGCGGGCTTGCGGCGCCGTGGCGGCGATTTTTTGCCGTAACTGCTCAAGCTGATCGCCGCAGCCCTGGATGTCGCCGATGACGTAGGTAGCCGCTGCGGTATTCACCGTTCGGCACCTAAACGTTTAGCTTCCGAGCGACTGGTTAAGGCTTGTTGTTTTTGTAGCTCACGCAAACTGCCTGTCATCATGGTTGGCCAGCCAATTAAATGTTGTTCGGCAATTTCGGCCAGACCACGCATCCATTGCGGCGATTCGTTCAGGCAGGGAATATAGTGAAATTCTTTGCCTCCGGCGCTCAGAAAATCGTGCTTCACTTCGATGGCGATTTCTTCCAGCGTTTCCAGGCAATCGGCGATAAAGCCCGGGCAAACCACATCGATACGTTTGAGTCCCTGTTGCGCCAGTGCCTGAACCGTCGGGGCGGTGTAAGGCTGTAGCCATTCGGCACGGCCCAGGCGCGATTGGAAGGTGACGATGTACTGGTCTTTGCTCAGCCCCAGTTGTTCGGCCAGTAGCCGGGCTGTTTTATAGCATTCGCAATGATAAGGGTCGCCGCGTAACAAGAACGCTTTTGGCAAGCCATGAAAACTCATGACTAATTTTTCCGGCCGGCCATGACTTTGCCAATGCTGCAAAATGGAATGTTTGAGTGCCTGAATATAGGCATCGTGGTCATGATAATGTTTAATGAAGCGTAGTTCCGGCACATTTCTGACTTGCTGATAGTGGCGAAATACAGCATCAAAATTGGCCGCGGTGGTGGTGGCAGAGTATTGCGGATACGCCGGTATGAGCAAAACCCGGTCATAGCCCTCGGTCTGAAGTTTACTCAAGACTTCCGGGATGTTGGTCGAGCCATAGCGCATGGCGTAAGTTACATGCACCTCGTGCCCGCGCTCACCCAGATAGCCTTGTAGTAAGAGCGCCTGTTTTTCAGTATGTATCTTTAATGGGGAGCCATCCTTGCTCCAGATCGAGGCGTATTTCGCGGCAGATTTACTCGAGCGGAAAGGCAGGATGATGAGGTTTAGTATTAACCACCAGATCACTCGGGGAATTTCCACGACGCGGTGATCCGACAAAAATTCTTTCAGGTAGCGCCGGACGGCCGCAGTAGTCGGGGCATCCGGGGTGCCTAAGTTGATCAGAACAACTGCCGTTTTGGCAATTTTTCCGTGCGAATATTGCGCTTCTTTGAGAAAGGACATAGTGATATTTTCGTAATGTTTTCAAGAGCGTGCGCCCGCTGGGCAAACTGCTTGTGAATGTTGAGGAGGAATCCGGCAAGTGTTCAGGAGGCCAGCAGTTCTCTGGCGTGTTTGCGTGTGGTCGGGGTGATTTCTATGCCGCCTAGCATGCGGGCTATTTCTTCAACCCGTTGCTTGTTTTCTAAACTGTCGATATGGGAAAGCGTTTTGCCGTCGACATTGCTTTTGCTTACCTGGAAATGGTGGTTGGCCTGGCTGGCGACTTGCGGCAGATGCGTGACGCAGAGTACCTGGCGGTCCTGGCCTAAACGTTTTAATAAGCGGCCAACCACTTCGGCCACGCCGCCACCGATACCGCTGTCGACTTCATCAAAGATCAGGGTGGGCGTGGCGGTGGCGCAGGAAGTAATCACCGAAATCGCCAGAGAAATACGCGCGAGTTCACCACCGGATGCGACTTTGGCCAAAGGTTTGGCTTGTACACCGGCGTGGCCTGCAACTAAAAATTCTACCTGTTCCAGCCCGCTCGATGCCGCTTCGCAAGGGTGAAGTGCAATCACAAACGCGCCCCCCGTCATACTCAGGTCTTGCATGGCGACGGTGACGGCGTTGCCCAGCTCGCTGGCCTTGCTGGCGCGTGCCTTGCTGAGTTTTTTTGCTTTGGCTAAGTAGGTTTTTTCTGCCACGTCTTCCTGTGCTTTGAACTCTTCGATATCCGAGGCTCCTGACAATTGCTGCAACTGCGCCGACAGCGCGGTATATTCCAGATGTAAGGACTCGGGGGCGACATGGAAACGACGCGCCGTGGTGTGGATGATTTCAACCCTGGCCTCGACTTCGCGCAGGCGGGCCGGATCCAGTTCTACCCGGCCAAGATAATCATTTAAGGCATACGCGCTTTCCTGCAAATTAATCCGGGCAGAATCGAGCGCATCTGTGACCGGTTTGAGTGCCGCGTCAAAATTTTGTAATTTGAGGAGTTTCTGATGCAGCGAGGATAACTGCGACAGCATAGGATGATCAGCTTCTGAAATGACATCGGCCGCCTCTTGTGCGCCCTCAAGCAAGGTGGCCGCGTGCGCCAGCCGGCTATGCTCGTGCGTCATCGCTTCCCACTCTCCGGGTTTGATTTGCAATTTTTCCAGCTCGCCGACTTGCCACTCCAGGCGTTCTCTTTCCAGCAAAATATTTTTAGTATTGCTTTCAAACTCTGCCCGCTGTTTGCTCAGGCTGCGCCATTGTCTGAATAGGGCAGCCACTTCCAGGCTACTCGATTGCAGTCCACCCTGAGTATCGAGTAAGGCGCGCTGCGCATCGGCTTTTAATAAGGATTGGTGCGCATGCTGGCCATGAATGTCGACCAGTAAATCACCCAGTTCGCGTAGCTGCGCTGCAGTGGCGGAGATGCCGTTGATATAGGCTTTGGAGCGGCCGGCATTATCAATCACCCGTCTTAGCAGTAGCCCCATGTCGGGTTCTGCAAAATCCTTGTCGGCCAGCCACTGTGCGGTGATTTCATTGACCGAAAATTCAGCGCAGATATCGGCTTTGGCGGCGCCTTCACGCACCATGCTGGCGTCACCGCGGCCACCTAGTGCCAACGCCAATGCGTCGATTAAAATCGATTTTCCTGCCCCGGTTTCTCCGGTGAACACCGAAAAACCATTGGAAAATTCTAGTTCTATCGCGTCAACGATAACAAAATCACGGATAGCAAGCGTGCGCAGCATAAGTAGTCAGGTAGGAATGAATGGAAGCAATTGGAAGATCAGAAAACCCCGCCACCATTTTAACGTAAAGCACCTTCTACCGAGGGATACTCATTCCAATGGAGTTTTTCTCTTAAAGTATCGTAATAGTTCCAGCCCTTCGGGTGCAGGAACGTGACAGTATGGGCCGAGCGGTTGATGACGATGCGGTCTTTGTAGAGCAAGCTGGCAAATGATTGCATGTCAAAATTGACGCTGATATCGCGTCCTGCCACAATTTCGATGCAGATTTCGCTGGAGTCCGGTAAGACGATAGGGCGGTTTGACAGCGCATGCGGCGCAATTGGCACCATCACTATGCCGGTCAGGTTAGGATGCAGCAAAGGCCCGCCGGCGGATAAGGAGTAGGCCGTAGAGCCGGTTGGGGTCGAGACGATCAGGCCATCAGAGCGCTGGTTGTACATGAACTGATTGTCGACATCGACGCGCAGCTCGACCATGCCGGAGCCGGCACCGCGTGACACCACGATGTCATTAAATGCCATTCCGCTAAAGATCTGGTTGCCATCACGGACCACGATGGCTTGCAGCAAACTACGTTGCTCCGAGACGTATTTTCCTTCCAGCATTTCGGTAATGACCGGAATCATGCGCTCAAGCGGAATGTCGGTAATGAATCCCAGTCGCCCTTGATTGATGCCGATCAGCGGAACATTATAAGGTGCCAGCTGACGTGCAATACCCAGCATGGTGCCGTCGCCCCCCAGGACGATTGCGGCATCAGCAGATTTGCCGATGTCAGGTGCCGCCATCACGCTAAAGCCTTTCAGCTCCATGCTCAGTGCCGTTTCCGATTCAAGCACGACGGTGTGCCCGGCGTGATCTAAAAAATTGGCCAGTTCTATCAGTGATTCGGTAATGCCCGGAGCATTGTACTTACCGACTAATGCGATGGTTTTTGCAGAGGAAGTCATAAAATACAAGGATTGATCGCATAAATGAGTCAGATTAGAACATAATTAGCCATGTTGTGAATATCAAAAGTGAGCAAGTATGAGTATTAAGGCCGTGCTATTCGATCTCGATGACACTTTGTGGCCAGTCGCCCCGGTGATTCTGCACGCAGAGGCCAGCCTGCAGCAATGGATGGCGGTGCATACGCCGCTGGTCGCGCAGCGTTATTCCATTGAACAATTACGCCAGCACCGAAATGCGCTGGTAAAAACTAATCCTCGTTTTACCTATGATTTGTGGGCTCTGCGGCATGCGCTGTTGAGTCAAGTGTTTCATGAACTTGGGGAAGCCCCCGGCATGGCGGATCAGGCCATGGCGGTCTTTGCCAGCGCCAGAAATCAAGTGACACTGTATGACGATGTGATTCCGGGCTTGACGGCCTTGCGTGAACGCGTTGGCTTGGGCACGGTCTCAAATGGCTTTGCCGATTTGCAGGCGATCGGCTTGTCCGGACATTTTCAAGTGTCGCTGGCAGCACATACCTTTGGTTGTGCCAAGCCCGACCCGCGCATTTTTCGCTCTGCCTGCGCCGCCCTCGATTTATTGCCGCAACAAGTGATGTACGTCGGTGACGATTTGCTACTCGATGTTCATGCGGCGCAGCAGGTCGGAATGCGCGGGGTCTGGATCAACCGTGATCAGCAGGTACTGGAAGATAGTGTGCATAAACATGTGAAACCTGACGCCATTATCACTAATTTACATGACGTGATAAGTCATTTGTAGATTGCTAGTCGCAGATTAAAGCAGATCAAATGGTTGATTTGTTTTTGAAAAAATGTCTTATTTTTATCTCATCATTCACATAAAATACCTTCATGCAACTTGATATTCGTGCACAAACTTTGTTAAAAGCGCTGGTCGAACGGTATATTGCCGATGGCCAACCTGTCGGGTCGCGCGCCTTATCGAAGATTTCAGGACTGGAGTTATCTCCTGCAACGATACGCAATGTAATGGCAGACCTGGAGCAGATGGGTTTTGTGGCCAGCCCGCATACTTCGGCCGGCCGGGTGCCTACGCCCCGGGGCTACCGGGTGTTTGTGGATCAGTTGCTAACGGTGCAGGTGATTGATGAAGCGGCCTTGGAAGCTCGTTTGCAGTCGCGAATTTTTTCGACCCCACCGCAAAAAATCATTGCCAATGCGGCTCAGGTGCTGTCGTCGCTGTCGCAGTTCGCCGGCGTGGTCATGACAGCAAGGCAAGAATCCATTTTTCAGCAAGTAGAATTTTTGCGTTTGTCCGAAAAGCGCATTTTACTGGTGGTAGTGACTCCCTCGGGAGAGGTGCATAATCGTCTGTTATTGACCAATGTTGATTACAATCCTTCGCAATTGGTACAGGCCGCAAATTACCTGAATCAAAATTTTGGCGGACTGAGTTTTGACGATGCCCGTCATCGCATCAACAGTGAATTACGTCAACTGCAAGATGATATGACCAGGTTGATGCAGGTGGCCGTCGAGGCCGGCAGTGACGCCATGGCCGCCCAATCGGAGGAAGTGGTGATCTCCGGCGAGCGCAATTTGCTGAACGTGGCGGACTTATCGTCGAATATGACATCGCTGCGAAAATTATTTGATATGTTTGAGCAAAAAACGGGCTTAATGCAATTACTTGATGTGTCCAGTAAAGCGACCGGGGTGCAGATTTTTATTGGTGGAGAATCTGAGCTGGTTCCCATGGATGAAATGAGTATTGTCACGGCACCGTATGAAGTGAATGGGAAAATCGTCGGTACCTTGGGTGTGATAGGGCCGACCCGCATGGCCTACCAAAGAGTGATTCCGATTGTCGATATCACCGCCAAACTTTTATCGAACGCACTTAGTCATTCTTAATCCATCCTCATCTTCACCATCAACATTACGACTAGAATTTTATGGCAAACAATAAAGATATTTCCATTTTGATCGTGGATGACAGCGACGTAACCCGTGAGACCCTCAGGGTGATTTTACGGGGCGAAGAATATAATGTTGTCGGCGAGGCGACCGATGGTGATGCGGCGCATGAAATGGCGATAAAGCTGAAGCCAGATATTATATTGCTCGATGTGTTGATGCCGAAAGTCAGTGGTTTGGAAGCGCTGAAAAGCATCAAGCTGGTGATGCCGGACATACTGATTATGATGGTAACGGCAACTACGGATAGCAGTACAATTTCAGAGGCGGTTCAGGGTGGGATTAGTGGCTTTATCACGAAACCATTTAACGCCAAAAAAGTACTCGATGCGGTGGACGCCGTGACTGAAAAAATACGACTGAAGCGTCAGGCATCGGCCTGATGTGGCCGGAGTCACCGGATCCCGGTCGTTATTTTAGCCCTTGCGATTTTTTGGCCCGCAACCTGGTTTTGAGCAATAACCATACAGCGCGAGGGCGTGATCAGAAATAGTAAAACCCTTTTCGTCAGCGATGGCCTGTTGCCGGCGCTCGATCTCTTCGTCATAAAATTCTTCAACCATGCCGCAATGAAGGCAAACTAAATGGTCGTGATGGGTACCTTCATTTAATTCAAAAATGGCCTTGCCAGATTCGAAATGATTGCGATGCAATAAACCGGCTTGCTCAAACTGCGTGAGTACGCGATAAACGGTTGCCAGGCCAACGTCCATATTTTCATTGAGCAGGATCTTATACACATCCTCTGCGGTCAAATGGCGTACGGCGCTGCTCTGGAAAATTTCCAGTATCTTCAGACGTGGTAAGGTCGCCTTTAGACCGCTTGCTTTGAGATTTGGAGTGGAATTCGTCATGTTTTCGTTAAAATAAATGCTATCTGCTTTATGATATAGGGTTTTGGCGTCGGCTCATATGTAAATTGACGTCTTATATGTTAAGTTGCGGGCGTTATCCTGTTGCTTCATCCATCGAGGTTATCTATGCGATTGTTGTTTTGTAAATCATCCTTTAACAAGACTAGCCGATTAGTTGGTGTTGCCCTGGCTGTTTTATTGTCTGGCTGTAGTTCGCAGACAACGCTGTTAGCCCCTGCCCCTGTCGCCGATAGCAGCGGCACGCAAATGATTGCGCCTACCGGATTGAATAAATTGTTTGGCTATGTTTCGCCATACCGCATGACCATTCAGCAAGGAAACTTTGTTTCTCAGGAAATGGTTTCACAGCTCAAAGAAGGCATGACACGTGAGCAGGTGCGCTTTTTGCTGGGTACTGCCTTATTGACCGATATGTTCCATGAAGACAGGTGGGATTATCCGTTTCGTTTACTGAAAACGAACGGCGAATTGATTACCAGCCGGGTCACGGTATTTTTTAAAAATAATACGGTAGCGCGCTTCGAAGGTGGCAATTTGCCCACAGAAAAAGACTATTTGGCGCATATTACGACGTCTGCGATCGGTATGAGAGCTGAATCCTCTTCGCCAGTTGACGCTCCTAAGAATAAATAACAGAGGCAAGTGAATATGGCAGTCTTGAAAATTGCAGTGGCTGGTGCATCCGGCCGCATGGGCAAAATGTTAGTGGAAGCGATCAGTGCCGCAGACGACATGGTGCTGGCCGGAGCGCTCGATGTGGCTCAATCTCCATTTATCGGTACTGATGCCGCAGCATCACTGGGTAAGCCGGCCGGGGTATTGATAGAGTCTGATCTGGCTAAAGCTCTGGCGGAGGCGGATTATCTGATCGATTTTACCCGCCCCGAGGGAACGCTCAAGCATCTGGACTATTGTGCTGCGCATGGTATTAAGATGATTATTGGTACTACCGGTTTCGATGAAGACGGCAAGGCAGCGATCGCCGCCGCCGCTCAGAAAACGGCAATCGTGTTTGCGCCGAATATGAGTGTAGGCGTGAATGTGACGCTGAAGTTGCTTGAGATGGCAGCGAAAAGTTTCTCTCATGGCTATGACATCGAAATCATTGAAGCCCATCACCGTCACAAGGTGGATGCCCCTTCCGGCACCGCCTTGAAAATGGGCGAAGTCATCGCTGACACACTGGGGCGCGACCTCAAAGAAGTCGGCGTATTTTCACGTGAAGGGGTGACCGGCGAACGTGATCCATCCTCGATCGGGTTTGCCACCATCCGCGGGGGCGATATCGTCGGTGACCATACGGTGCTGTTTGCCGGTATCGGTGAACGGGTCGAAATTACGCATAAATCGTCCAGCCGGGTCACTTACGCCCTTGGCAGCCTGCGTGCGGCGCGGTTTTTGGCCGATAAAACAACTGGCCTCTACAATATGTACGATGTGCTTGGTCTGAACTAAAGATGATTGAATTGAAGGCGATTGAGCTGAAGATGATTGATCTCAATCCAGCTTCGGTTCACATAGCTCATTAAGGGAAAGTCTATGCCATCTGGAATGTCACAGTATTGGGGGCAGGTAGACGCAATGAGCCACCTGGTGGCGTATCTTCTGCTTATGATGTCTTTGCTGAGTTGGTACACTATTTTATCCAAGACATGGTCGTTGTGGCGCGTGCGGCGCGCGGCGCCTAGTCTGGCCGCCTTCTGGACAGCGCCGACACTGCAGGACGCCGTCGCATTGCTTACATTTGCCGACAAGGAAGAGATCTTTGCACCCATGGCCAGACAAGGCATAGCGGCGACTGATCCTGCGGGTCGTGCGTTGACGCTAAATGCCGCGGATGCGTCTTCTCAAGTCCTGACCCGCGTACTGCGACAAGAGATGAATCAGGCAACTGTTAAATTGGAATCTGGCCTGACATTGCTGGCGTCGATAGGTGCGACTGCACCCTTTGTCGGGCTGCTAGGCACCGTGTGGGGTATTTATCATGCGCTGACAGCGGTTGCCGGATCTGGTACGGTGCAGATCGATCAGGTGGCCGGCCCGGTTGGCGAAGCCCTGATCATGACGGCGCTAGGCTTGATGGTGGCGATTCCGGCAGTGCTGGCGTATAACGCTTTTAACCGGATGAACCGGATCACGCTGACAGAAGTGGATGCCTTTGCCTATGATTTACATGCTCATTTAACGAAAAGCTGATATGGCATTTGGTCAATTTGGTCGTGGTGGCAACAGTGGCACTGAGCAGTCCGGCAAAGTCATGGCCGCCATGTCTGACATCAATGTCACACCGATGGTGGATGTGATGCTGGTGCTGTTGGTGATTTTCATCATTACTGCGCCGCTACTGCAACACGCCATACCGCTAGAATTGCCCAAAACCAGCGCCGCTGCCGTCGCACAAAAGCCGGCAACCGTCACGCTCTCTTTTGATGCCAGAGGGGTTGTATATTGGGATGCCGGGCAGGGGCCTGCGCCGTTGAGCTTCGATGATTTGGGTGCGCGCCTGGCTGGTGCTGCGAAGCAAACACCTCAGCCGCAATTACAATTGCGTGCAGATAAAGCCACGCGTTATGAAGTCATTGCCCAAGTGATGGCTGCAGCCCAGACGCAAGGCTTGAGCAAAATTGGCTTTGTCACCGAAGCCGGGCTTGAGCCTAAGATTGAGCCGAGGATTGAGCCAAATCCTGAGCCAAGTCCTGAACCGAAAACCGCTGCCCCAGATAAAAAATAGAGCCTGTCCCCGGTTCGCCAGATTTTCCGGAGCCCCTGAACCAGTTATAATCTCAGGTTCACAGCAAAGCTTCACGCAAGGTTCACCATCGCCGCCGCGCCTTCATTCGCGCATTTATTCTTATTATTTGTATTATTCGTATTCGCCCAGATTGAGCCGTCATGCAAGAAAAATATACCCCATCCGAAGTTGAGCAAGCAGCACAGAGTCATTGGAAACAGATCGATGCCTACACAACAATAGAGAACGATCCTCGTTTTCCAAAAGGCAAGTATTACGCCTGTTCTATGCTGCCTTACCCTTCCGGTAAATTGCATATGGGGCATGTGCGCAACTACACAATCAATGACATGCTGGCGCGTCAACTGCGTATGAAGGGTTACAACGTCCTGATGCCTATGGGCTGGGATGCGTTTGGTTTGCCTGCCGAAAATGCCGCGATTGCGTATAAAAAATCGCCGGCGGAATGGACTTACGCCAACATCGAAGACATGAAGTCGCAGATGCAGCCGCTGGGTCTGGCATTTGACTGGAGCCGTGAAATCGCGACTTGTGACCCTGATTATTACCGCTGGAACCAGTGGCTGTTTCTGAAAATGCTGGAAAAAGGTGTCGCCTACAAAAAAACCCAGGTCGTCAACTGGGATCCGGTCGATCAGACGGTACTGGCCAATGAGCAGGTGATCGACGGGCGCGGCTGGCGTTCCGGTGCATTGGTAGAAAAACGTGAAATTCCCGGCTACTATTTCGCCATCACCCAATACGCAGACGAGTTACTTAATAGTATTGACGATCTCGACGGCTGGCCGGATCAGGTGCGCACCATGCAGCGCAACTGGATCGGTAAGAGCGAAGGCGTACGTTTTGCTTTTCCGCATCAGATCGCAGATGACTTGGGCACCTTGCTGCAAGACGGCAAAATGTATGTCTTCACTACGCGCCCCGACACGATTATGGGGGTGACTTTCTGCGCGGTGGCCGCCGAGCATCCGATCGCCACTCTGGCCGCTAAAACGAATCCCGCGCTGGCCGCATTTATTGACGTGTGCAAGGTTGCCGGCACGACCGAAGCCGAGATGGCCACCAAAGAAAAAGAGGGCATGCCGACCGGCTTGTTTGTGACCCATCCTTTAAGCGGTGAACAGATTGAAGTCTGGGTTGGCAATTACGTCTTGATGACTTACGGCGACGGTGCCGTGATGGGCGTACCGGCACATGATGAACGCGATTTTGCTTTTGCCAAAAAATACCAGATCGCGATTAAGCAGGTTGTCGCGGTGGCAGGCGAGACTTTCAGCACCGACGCCTGGGCCGATTC
>JBBQNW010000009.1:0-31370 GCA_038330335.1 Burkholderiales bacterium
CGAGGTGGCTGAAGTCTCGGTGCAGGGAAAAACCATCACCGTGCATAAAGTGAGCTGCGCGGTCGACTGCGGTATTGTGGTCAATCCCAATATTGTCTTGCAGCAACTGGAATCGGCAGTCATCTTTGGTTTGAGCGCCGCCTTGTACGGTGAGATCACGATTAAGGACGGTAAGGTAGAGCAAAGTAATTTTCACGATTACCCAGTCCTCAGACTCAATGAAACCCCGGAAATCGAGACGGTGCTAATCAGGAGCGCAGAGCCACCAGAGGGTATAGGCGAACCCGGGACGCCGCCAATTGCACCGGCCGTTGCCAAGGCCATCTTTACCCTGACTGGCCAGCGTTTGCGTAGCTTGCCATTACGTTTGGCTTAAAATTTGATGCTCTGTTGTATGGCTTGCGGGACTTTCTTTGTTTGAGGAAAGTTCTGCATTTTTTTGTTATCTGAAAATACAACGCGCTTGTTTTCAGGCATTCTGATACTTGATTCACTCCTTAGTCGCTATTCGGGTAATCGCGACCTAGTGTTAATCATCACCACGTGCATGCCTCAGCGTTGTTGCCGGGGCGCAGACCAAATTCCCTCTGTCGGATCTACTTCCTAAAGTTTTTTTGTCGGCATTAGCGGCATTAGCGGTGTTAGCGGTGTTTTCTGCGCTGGTCGAGAAAGCGGCAGTCAGTCGCGGATACGGAGTAGCAGATGTCGCAGTGAGCGTCTGCGGTACCAGCGGCGCTCAGTCTTAATATACGTTCATGCTCCTGGCGACGCTACCCATCTGAGCTTCAAGATGTCAGGCGGAACGGGGGACGATATCTATGCAAAATCCGGTGCGGCAACGGCTACAACGGTGTGTGACAAGAAATCGGACGGACCGGCCAATACCGGGACGGTCACTATTTCGGCGCCTGCAGCCGGTACTTATTACCTGATGATATAGGAGTACGCTGCGGTGAATGGCACTACGCTATTGGCCAACGTGCAATAATACTGCTTGCTGCGAGAGATCCCCCGCTTTTTAGAGAGAGATTCCTGGCATTTATGTTGTCACATGCATTGTTACTTGCCTGTGACAATCTTGTGATGAAGCTGACATATATCTAGTGTAGAGTAAGGTCTGCTCGCGCATAGTAAAGCGCCGGCCTTTATGCCTTTGTAATGATTTTTCGCAAGTTGCTTCCTGTAGATTTAATTCATATTGAATCTGAATTAATTGATAAATATTGAAGTTTTATTTTTCTGATCTTTTAAGAAACCCACGTTTTTTTATGAACAATCAAAAACAGCTATTTAAGTTTGGTAACAATAACGTCCGCAGTCTTGTTTCTCGTAAATCTAGCGGTTTTACCCTGATTGAAATTATGGTTGTCGTGGTGATTATGGGTATTTTGGCTGCGTTGGTGGTACCAAAATTGATGGGACGTACAGACGATGCGCGTATCGTCGCCGCAAAACAAGACATCTCAACAATGATGCAAGCCTTAAAGCTGTATAAGCTTGACAACATGCATTACCCAAGTACCGAACAAGGCTTGCAAGCGCTGATCACTAAACCTGTTTCCGGGCCATCGGCCAACGGCTGGAAAACTGGTGGCTATATTGATAAATTACCTAAAGACCCTTGGGGTAACGCTTATCAATTTTTGTCTCCCGGCATCAAGGGGGAAGTCGATATTTTTTCTTTAGGGGGAGATGGGCAGCCGGGTGGTGTCGCTAACGATGCCGACATCGGTTCTTGGGAGTTGTAATTCGCCACATAACGAGTCGTTAATCGTGCACAAAAATAAGCGGCAACACGGCTTCACCTTGCTGGAGTTACTCGTCGTTCTGGTGATTGTCGGCATCATGCTTGGTGCCGTGTCTTTCAGTTCTATGCAGAGTAGTCGCCAGCGACTACAAACTGATGCCCAACGCATTGCTTTATTGTTGCAGCTGACACGTGAAGAGGCGATCGTACGCAATCGCCCAACCGCTTTTGAGGCGAACCAGCAGAGTTACCAGTTTTTAGTCAAGAATGATAATAAATGGGAATTGATCCGCGATCTCGACATGCTGCGCGCGCGTGATTTCTCGCTTTCTCCTGTGAAGCTGACGATGACCCCAATGACACATTTTGATGCCAGCCAACTGCGTATCGTCTTTGGTCGTGAACCAGTAGACAAACCCTTTGTGCTTGAGCTGACCGTCGGACAGGACCACGTGGCGATCCGTGCCGATGGCATTGGCCATTTTGTCGTGGAATGAGCCGACAATGAAGTCATTTATCTCCTTTACAGGTGGAATATCCGGCATCCGTGAGAAGGGCTTTACTTTACTCGAGGTGCTAGTTGCCCTGGTCATTGTCGGCACCGCGCTCGGCGCGAGTTTGCGAGCGGTCGGAAGCCTGACCCAAAATAGCGGTGATTTACGTGCTTCTATGATGGCAAGCTGGTCGGCCGAAAACCGCTTATCACAAATTCGCCTCGGGCACGAATGGCCATCGTTTGGCGAACGGAGTTTTCCCTGCCCTCAAGGTGAGTTGAACCTGATGTGTGAAGAGCATGTACTGGCAACCCCCAATCCCTCATTTCGACGCGTAGAAGTCTTTGTGTTTGAAGTAGCGCACCCCGACCGGCGTATTGTAAAGCTGACACAGGTGGTGCCCAATGCGCTCTAAAGCATCATCTGCTAATGACGGTTTTACTCTGGTCGAGCTGCTGGTGGCCATCACGATACTTGCCATTATCGCGGTCTTGGGCTGGCGTGGCCTGGACGGTATCGTCAGGGCGCGTATGAGTCTGACGACAGAACTCGAGCAAACCCGGGGGACACAGATCAGCTTTGCTCAACTTGAAAACGACGCAGCACATCTTGCCGGGGTCAATCTTCTTTCTACTCGTGAGACTCTCCGTGCTTCTCAACAACGTCTGATGATGATACGGACGGTCTACGAAGATAATCAGCCTACGCGTTTGCAGGTCGTTGCTTATCGCGTCGCTGATGGCATATTGAGCCGGCGTGAGTCGATTGCCACCCGCGACCTTCAAGTGCTGACTGCCGACTGGCAAAGCGCCATGAATGAATCCGACACGATGCCGGTAGTCGCGCTGCAAGATGGCGTGGTGTCGCTTGATATGCGTACCTGGAATCCGGATGAAAACACCTGGCGTGTAGCCGGAAGCGATATTGCAGCAAGCACTGCGCTCAACGGTTCCGCTGGTAAGGCCGTTCCCGTTAAAACTGGCTTGGAAATTTCTTTGCAATTGCGTGGGCGCGAGCACCCATTGCTGAAGGTTTTTTTGTTGGGTGCAGCATGAATAAGCACAGACAAAGCGGGGTAGCCGTAGTCACTGCGCTGTTGTTAACCACGCTGGCAATTACCATTGTTGCCAGCTTGTTCTGGCAACAACAGGTGCAGGTACGCTCAATAGAAAACCAGCGTTTTCAATTGCAAAAAAAATGGATATTAAGAGGTGCCCTGGATTGGGCAAGACTAATTTTGCGGGAAGACTTACGCACCTCCCGTGACAAGGTCGATCATTTGGGCGAGCCGTGGGCAGTCACTTTGGCGGAAACACAATTGGACCAGTATGTAGAAAACGGCAAGGGGGATTCCGATAGCAGTGAAGCGAGTTTGTCTGGCCAGATAACGGATGCGCAATCGCGTTTTAATTTAAATAATTTAGCCACCAATGGCACGCCGAATTTGACAGAGGTCGCGGTATTTTCCCGTTTGCTGGCTAATTTGCGGATGGATTCCACGTTGGCACAAAACGCCGCATCCATGGTGGCATCGACACAAAGTAAAGCACTGCTGCCCCCGGTGAGCAACGTCGGCGTACAAAACGACAATTCGTCGTCGGTATCTGCCTCCTCGGCCCCCTCCACCGCTTCTGCCGGCACGGCAGGCAGTTCCAGTAACAATGCAAAAAGCGCATCGGAAGAGGCGATTCCTGAAGTACAATTCCTGCGCTTTAGTCAAACCGATGATTTACTGGCGGTAACCGGCTTTACGCCCGAGATGCTTGTTCGTTTAAAAGATTTTGTTACGGTGCTGCCGCAGAAAACCACTGTCAATCTCAATACCTGTTCGAAAGAAGTATTGGCGGCCAGATTAGATCTTAGTCTGGCGGATGGCGCTTTGATTATCGCGGGGCGTGACCGGGCATATTTTTACGGCTTGCAGGATTTTAATACGCGATTCCCCAAAAAAATTGGCTCGTATGAAAATGATGTGTCTTTTTCGACAAATTATTTTTTTGTCAAAGGGGATGTCAAATTGAGCCGGTCTGCGCTGGAAGTGAATGCCTTGTTAGAGCGTACCGACAGCGCGACCAAGGTATTGTGGGTAAGAGAAAATTAAGCGGCTGTTACAGCTCACGAGAGACGACAAAAGGCATCTATAAGCTATGGCAAGTACTCTGTATATCCTGTTACCTTCAAAGTCCGTGGCGTCAGCGTTGCCAGACTGGGCCACGCTGGCGCGTCCATTTGCGTTGGTAGCAGACGATGGTGCGATTGTCCAGCAAGGACAACAAACCTTAACTGAATTGAAAAGTTTGGTGGCCAATGTCCGTCAGGTGTCTTTATTGCTCGCTGCCAGCGATGTCAGTTTGATGCTGGTGAAAGTACCGCCGATGTCGGCTGCTAAACTCAAGATGGCACTACCAAATTTACTGGAAGATCAGCTCCTGAGCGACCCTTCTGATTTGATCTTGCACTCAACCTTGATGGGGGATAGCCAATGCATGATTGCGGCGGTTGACCGTTCCTGGATGGAAAGTTTGCATGATCATATGCAGATGCTACAGGCAAAAAAACTCACCGCGTATGTCATTTCTATGACGATGCGAAGCGCGCCGGATATGACAAGCGTGCTCATCACGCCAGAGTCGGAAGTGGTTGAGCTTGCATTCTGCCCCGCTGGGCAACTGGGATTTGGGTTGACACTGCCAAACAGTGCGACGCCAGATTCGCCGGCAGATACCGCACGCGAGGTGTTGCAGTCATTAGACATATTTTCAGCAGGCGCCAACATGACGGTTCTGCTGCCTGCAGATCAGCTGCCGGTGTACCGGCAGGTCGCAGAAATGCTGGCGCCAGGCATAGCCAGCGAGACGAAGATCGAGTTTCAGGCGATAGACTGGCCTGCACGGCTAGCGGGCTTGGATTCTGCCAGCGTTGATTTAATGTCCTCGGTTTCGCATGCCAATCAATCTTCGTTTGACTGGGCGCGATGGCGTTGGCCACTCGTCTTGGCTGGCGCTGTTTTGCTGGTGAATTTGGCGGGAATTAACATTCAGTGGCTGTCGATGAAGCGCGAAGCGCGTGCCCTTGGCGATGCAGTCACGCAGGCGTATCGCGCTAGCTTCCCCAAAGACACCGTGATTCTCGATCCAATGGCGCAGATGCAACAAAAAATAAACTTATCTCGCAAAATGGCTGGTCAGTCAACTCCCGAGGATTTTCTGGTGTTGGCAGCACAGTTTGGGCAGACTTGGGATGCTCTCTTCGCTGGTAAGCAAGGCGCTGCCGCTGTGTCTTCGATGGAATACCGCGAGCGCAGCCTTTTCGTAAAAATCAAGGCATCAGGCCTGCTGCCGGTCGAGCAGTTGAAGAAAAGCTTGCAAGAACATTCGCTGGAATTGGTATCGTCGACGGACGGTGTATTGCAAGTCAGGGCGGGACGGGGAGCGGGCAAATGAAGCAAAATATGCTATTCCAGGCGGTATCCGACTTTTGGCAGCAAAGAAATGCCCGTGAACGTCGCATGCTCAGTGCGGCAATCATTGCCTTATTGCTGGCGGCGATTTATTGGCTGTTCGTGAATCCGGCATTGAGGAATCGCGCCAGCTTGGAAAAAGAGTTACCGCTGCTGCGTCAGCAAGTGAGTGAAATGGCCGCCATGTCCGGACAATACGCCCAGCTGAGCGCCAGCATTACCGAGGTCGTTGCACCGGTGACCCGTGAAGTCATTGAGGCATCCCTGTTGCGTCGCGGCATCAAGGCGCAAACCTTGGCCGCATCCGATGATATCGTTCGCCTGCAAGTGAGCGCTGTTGCTTATGTCAACATACTGGAGTGGATACTTGAAATGCAAAAGGCTGCCCGCCTGAACGTGGAGGAAGCAAAACTTACCGCCTTGCCAGAGCCTGGCCAGGTCGGTGTCGTGTTGACGCTGAGGCAGCAGAAGGGCGCGTCCTGATATGTCGAGAAAATCGGGCGTGATCTGGGTTGCTACGGCAATCGTCAGTTTGCTGGCGACGGCACTGATTTTTCTGCCGGCAACCTGGTTAGCATTGCTACTGGAAAGACAAACAGCAGGAAGACTTAGTTTGGGAGATGTGCAGGGAAGTTTTTGGCGTGGTTCAGCGTTTATCGGTGGTGCTTCCGGTACTAGCGGTCCGGTCACACCCTTGTTTCCGGGGCGTTTTTCCTGGCGTATTTCTCCGCTGATTTTACTCGGGCAGACTGAGTTGACGCTGGAGAATACCGCAGCCTTATCGCAACCTGTAACCATGAGTGGCAATTTGGCGCAGTGGCGCATCAGCGCAGCAAATTTGTCTTTGCCGCCGGAGCGCTTGGAAGGTTTAGGCGCGCCGTTAAATACGATAGGGCCTTCAGGCCAGATGCGTCTGAGTTGGAATGCGCTAGAGTTTACCCGTTACGATAATAAGCTTGATATTGCCGGTGCCATGCAACTCGAGATGACGAATATGGCATCCAGATTATCATCGATTAAGCCTCTCGGCAGCTATCAATTGTCATTTGACTGGCATGGCCAAATTGCCGATATCGTTTTGGCCACCGTGAAGGGGCCGATGCTGTTGAGTGGGAATGGCAGTATGAATGGGGGGCGTTTCCGGTTTTCCGGTAAGGCGCAAGCTGATGCAGGACAGGAAGAAAAGTTGGCAAATTTACTCAATTTGCTTGGGCAGCGTCGCAAAGACGGCGACAAAGATGTAATAGCGTTAGAGTTCAAATGAGAAAATATCCATTGAAAGCAATATCTACCATGACAACAATGACAGCAATGACAGCAACGACGGTCGCGGTGCAGCAATCCTTGCAATGGCGCCGGCTACCGGCGATCGCCTTGTTGAGCGCCAGTTGTCTCTGGTCGGCGGCGCCGGTGGCATACGCTCAAGACCCTGCGTCAAATGCCGCTGCCTTGAATTTTGTCGGTGCCGACATCGAATCCGTTGTCAAGGCAATCGGCCACTATACCGGCACCACCTTTATTATCGACCCGCGTGTTAAGGGGCAGATTAATTTGGTGTCGGAAAAGCCCTTGAGCAAGGCCCAGGCCTTTAAGTTGCTGGCATCCAGTTTGCGCTTGCAGGGCTACGCACTGGTGACCTCTGACGGTTACACCAAAGTGGTGCCGGAAGCCGACGCGAAGTTGCAGGCTGGTCCAACCCAGTCCGAATCGGCCAAAGGCGACCAGATCGCCACGCAGATTTTTCGTTTGAATTATGAATCGGCAAACAATATCGTTACGGTATTGCGGCCGCTGATTTCGCCGAATAATACGATCAATGCGAACCCCGGCAATAATTCTATCGTGATCACCGACTACGCCGATAACCTCAAGCGCATGTCAAAAATCATCGGTGCCCTGGATGTTCCCGCGAATAACGATCTGGAAGTGATTCCCATCAAATATGCCATTGCCAGCGATATCGCGGTAATGGTTTCCCGCTTGACCGACACGACGCAAGCTGGCGCAGGTGACAGTGGTCGCACCGTCTTATTGGCCGATGCGCGGACCAATTCGGTCTTGGTCAAGGCACCCTCAATGGCGCGCGGGAATCTGGTCAAATCGATCATCGCTAAACTGGATCAGCCGACAGCCATGCCTGGCAACGTACATGTTGTGTATCTGAAAAATGCGGAAGCGGTCAAGCTGGCGCTGACCTTGCGCTCTATTCTCAGTAGTGACAGTGCATTGCCATCGAATTCAGGATCGAGTTCCGGATTGAATTCGGGTACGCCTGCAGGCGCGTTAAATTCAGCCATAGCGAGTTCCGGCACTGCTAATACCGGTATGACTGGTTCCGGCTTGCCTGGCGGTTCCTCATCTAACAGTCCGGGTAGTTCGCAGTCATCTGGCGCCGGCGGCGGATTTATTCAGGCAGACGCCGCTACCAATACCCTGATTATTACTGCGAGCGAATCGGTTTATCGTAACCTGCGTGGTGTGATTGATCAGCTAGATGCCCGCCGTGCCCAAGTGTATGTGGAAGCGCTGATTGTTGAAGTGTCAGCCGATAAATCAAATGAATTCGGCATCCAGTGGCTGGCGGCGACGGGCGACTCAAATAGTAATTACCGGGTGGCTGGAACCACTTCGTTTTCGACTGCCGGAAATAATGTCCTTAATTTGGCCGCTGCCAACAATGCCAAAGGGGGGTCTTTATTGCCGGGTGCCGGAATGACCGTTGGCTTATTCAGACAAATTGGCGGGCAACTTGGTTTGGGCGCGCTGGCGCATGCGCTGGAGGCCGACGGCAATACCAATGTCTTGTCGATACCGAATTTACTGACGCTTGACAATGAAGAAGCAAAAATTATTGTCGGTCAGAATGTCCCTTTTATTACCGGATCGTATTCTTCGCCGGCAGCAGGCACGGCGTCGGCGAATCCGTTTCAGACTATAGAACGTAAGGACGTGGGAATAAAACTGACCGTCAAACCGCAGATATCTGAGGGTGGAACCGTCAAACTGGCGATTTACCAGGAGGTATCTTCGGTCATTGCCTCTAGTGCATCAAGTGCTTCCGGGCCGACCACCAACCAGCGTTCTATTTCAACCATTGTGCTGGTTGATGATGGGCAGATTATCGCTTTGGGAGGGCTGATTCAAGACGATAAAACTGATAATGTGGATCAGGTTCCGTTGCTCGGAGACATTCCTTACCTGGGAAATCTGTTTAAATACCAAGCGAAAACCCGCAAAAAAACCAATTTAATGGTGTTTTTACGTCCCACGGTCATTCGTAACGTAGAGCAGGCAAATAATGTTTCTTTAGATCGTTATGATTATCTTCGCACGCAAATGGCGCTGGACTCAGACAAAAACAGAAATGATATTTTACCGAAAATTGAAAAGGGCTACCTGATGAGCACACCCTTGAGTAATCTGACCGAAACACCAGCGCCCGATAATAAAGAGAGCAAGTAATCAGCATGTTAGACAATCGCTTATTACCTTATGCCTTTGCGCGTGACTTTTCTATTCTGGCTAGCCGGGATAGCCGGAATGAACTGGTGCAAACCGAGCTGACAGTCTCAAAACAAACGCCCGCCAGCGCTATTGCTGAGGCCGGTCGTCGTTTCGGCAGACTGCAATTGAAGGTGATTCCTCATGCGGATCTGTTGCTGGAGATTGCCAAAGCCTATGCCGGCTCCGGTGGTGATGCCGCGGATGTGGTCGGCGAGGTGGAATCAGATCTTGACCTGGCCAAGCTGATGCAGGAAATGCCGGCGATTGAAGATCTGCTGGAGTCGGCCGACGACGCACCGGTCATCCGCATGATTAATGCTTTGCTGACCCAGGCGCTACGCGAGGGCGCATCGGATATTCATATCGAACCGTTTGAGCAAATTTCTGTCGTGCGTTTTCGTATTGATGGCTCGCTACGGGATGTAGTGCGCCCTAAAAAAGCGATTCATGCTTCCTTGATTTCCCGTATCAAAATCATGGCACAACTCGATATCGCCGAGAAACGCTTGCCTCAGGATGGCCGCATTACTTTGCGGATTGGCGGCAAACCGGTGGATGTGCGGGTGTCTACTTTGCCAACCGGCCATGGCGAGCGTGCGGTATTACGTTTGCTCGACAAAGAGGCGGGCAAGCTTGATCTGAGCAACCTGGGTATGAGCGATACTGTGTTACAACAGTTCGACAAATTGATTGCGCAGCCGCATGGTATCGTGCTGGTAACGGGGCCGACCGGTTCCGGTAAAACCACGACGCTGTATGCGGCACTGTCACGGGTGAACGCAGGTACTACCAATATTCTGACAGTGGAAGATCCGATCGAATATGAACTGGCTGGCGTCGGGCAAACGCAGGTCAATGCAAAAATCGACATGACATTTGCCAAGGCCTTAAGAGCGATTTTGCGACAAGATCCCGATGTCATCATGATCGGTGAAATCCGTGATCTGGAAACCGCGCAGATTGCCGTGCAAGCCTCATTGACAGGCCATCTGGTGCTGGCGACCTTACATACCAATGATGCCGCCGCTGCAGTCACACGCCTGCTCGATATGGGCATAGAACCGTTTTTGTTGTCATCCTCGTTGCTCGGGGTGGTGGCGCAACGCCTGGTCAGAAAGTTATGCACACATTGCAAAACTTTCGATGGCCAACGCTGGCATGCGATTGGGTGTGAGCATTGCGGTCAGACCGGTTATCAGGGGCGGGTTGGCGTCTATGAGTTACTGCACACCACCGAAGCTATCCGTTCGCAAATTCATCATCAGGCTCCGGAGTCGGAAATTCGTGCGGCAGCGCAAATGGATGGGATGAAAACCATGCGCGAAGATGGCGACCGTTGGCTGGCAGCCGGAGTGACGACGCAAGAAGAAATACTGCGCGTAACTAAAGAGTAATGACGTCAACAGAAAGAGTTCACCACTGTGCCTGCATTTCGATATGAAGCCGTTGATGATAGCGGTGTAAGTAAAAAAGGTGTCCTCACGGCCGATAGCGCACGTGCGGCACGCGCTGATTTACGCGCTCAGGGTTTGTTGCCTGTATCGGTAACGATCATTCTCAATCAGATGGACGGTGAGGCTAAGCAGCGCCGTCGTTTGTTTGGCGAACATCTGTCAACCGTTGAGCTGGCCTTGTTTACACGTCAGCTGGCCAGCCTGCTGGAAGCCGGGTTGCCACTGGAACAATCTCTTTCGGCCTTGCTGGAGCAGTCCGAGCGCGTGTATATCCGCGACCTTATTGCGTCCATCCGTTCAGAGGTGATGGCCGGTGCTGCGATGTCCGATGCGCTTAAGCAGCATCCGAATGACTTTGCGGATATTTATTGCGCCCTGGTCGCCTCCGGTGAGCAAATCGGGCATTTGTCGCGTGTTCTCTCACGGCTGGCTGACTATATTGAACGTCGCAATGCGCTGGTGCAGAAGGTAAAACTTGCCTTTACTTACCCGGCTATTGTTACCGTGGTCGCTTTCGCCATTGTCATCTTTTTATTGACCTATGTGGTGCCGCAAATTGTCTCGGTGTTTGCCAATACCAAACAAAAACTGCCATTGTTAACGGTGCTGATGCTGGCAGTCTCAGACTTCGTGCGTCAATATGGCTGGATTGTCGCGTTAATGCTCATCGCCGCTTTCTTTGGCTGGCGCCACGCTTTGACCAATCCTGCGATCAAAATGCGTTGGCACACCTGGCTGCTGACGGCACCGCTGTATGGTAAGTTTGAGCGTAGCCTGAATACCGCGCGCTTTGCCAGTACCCTGGCAATTACCACCGGTTCCGGTGTTCCTATTCTGCGCGCCTTGCAAACGAGCCGCGAAACTTTGTCGAATGTTGCCATGCGGGCGCAAGTGGAAGAGGCGACCGCCAGTGTCCGGGAGGGTGTTGGACTGGCCCGCGCCTTATCCGCCCACAAACACTTTCCTCCTATGTTAATTCACATGATCAGGGCCGGTGAAATCACGGGAGAACTACCGGCGATGCTGGAGCGTGCGTCCAATGCGCAAGAGCAGGATCTGGAGCGGCGCGCGCTGACCATTGCCGGCTTACTAGAACCGGCTTTGATACTCGCCATGGGCGTAGTCGTGTTGCTGATTGTGTTGGCGGTGTTAATGCCAATTATTGAAATTAACCAATTGGTTCGATGAAATTTCCCGGATCTCGGTTTTATCAAGGAATAAAATGAAGCGTATGCCCTTGCTTGTGAGTTTTTTTGTGTTTATTTTACTTTGCATGTCTCTCGGTTATTGGGGGATGCAGGTGTTTAAGCCCAAAGTAAGAGCAGTTGTTGCGCCGTCCGGGGCTACCTCGTTTGAGCCGGGGGTCGGGCAGTGGGGTGCCGTGTTCGGACAAAACCCGGTAGCACAAATCGCCGCGAGTAACTATCAGTTAAAAGGGATCGTTCTGGCTAGTCAACCGAGCGACAGTGCTGCCATCATCAGTATGGATGGAAAACCAGAGCAAACCTTGGCAGTCAACCGGGAACTGTCTCCTGGTATTGTTTTAAAAGAAGTTCACGACACCTATATTCTGATCGCAGAATCAGGCATCACTAAACGTGTAGATTTGCCACAAATGCAAACCTTGCCGAGTGCCGTCTTGCCTGTTCAAACAAAAAAATACGAAGCCCCGGGGATTAATTCTGTCGTGCCAAATCTGCCCCCCCCAGCGCCGTTGCCTGATACTTCGCGTTAGTGGTGAAGGGTCACATCTGTATGGCAATGCAAGAGTTTCCAGACGCAATTAACAAGGCTTTACACAGTGTGCATGCGTCATGGCTGCCGGCCATTATCGCGGGCTTGGAGGCGATGCAAGTCGCCGCTCCGGCGTATCTCGGTACCTTGCTTGAAGGGCAGTTCTTCCCAGTGAAGGGGAGAATGTTTGCAGCATTTGAGATGCCGATGGATCAGGCACGTTACATCCTGATCGGCGAGGGGCCCTATCCCCGCGAAGAGAGCGCTACCGGGGTTTGCTTTATGGATGGAGCGGTGAAGGAGTTATGGTCGACCGACAAAAAAGGCGGATTGTCTAAGAGTGTCAACCGGGCGACATCGCTACGCAATTTCATTAAAATGCTATTAGTGGCTGAGGGCCTTCTTGCCGTAAATAATACAACCGCTGAAGCGATGAATGCTGTATCACTGCGCGCTCGCGAGCAAGATACTGATTTAATTCAGAGTTTGCCTCAATTGCAGCTGAACTTACTGTCGCATGGTTTTTTGCTTTTGAATGCATCACCGGTGTTCCGAAAAGAGGTCGCCCCTCTTCAAGACGCAAAAGCGTGGCAGCCATTCTTGCAAGTCATATTTTCGGCATTATCTGCACACCAAAAGCTGGATGCACAAAAGCCTGTTACATTATTGCTTTGGGGGAAGATTGCGGAGTTATTGAAGCTTATTCCGGCCGTTCATGATTTTCCTGCCATTTGTGCCGAACATCCCTACAATTTATCTTTTATTGCCAACAAACAGATGCTGTCTTTTTTCTCTCCGTTGCATTTGTTGCGTAAATAAATGCATCCAGATTTTTACAGTGCAGGCCCATTCGGGCACAATACGGCTGGCGATTCTCATGTCGCCAGTCAGATAATCCGGTTTCATTGTCAGCAGCCGATCATTCATGATCAGACTTAGAATATGTTAAAAAAAATAAGTGTTAAGCAATTAAGAATTGAGATGTACGTTCATGAGTTATGCAGTTCATGGATGGAGTCGCCATTCTGGCAAAAATCGTTCAAAATTGACAATCAAATAAGCCTCGATAAAATCAAAAAAAGCAAAATTCAGGAAGCATGGATCGATACCGAGAAAGGAATCGATATCCTGCCTGACATGCCTGACATAACTGAAATAAAGGTTTTGCCAGTTTCTGTTGAGCAAGTGTCAGTTCCGGCGCAAGCTCAGGTGGTTTTTGGCAATATCGCGCGTGTTTCGATGGACGAAGAAATGGGGCGTGCCGCTAGTATTGTCGGAAAGTCCAAGCAGGCAGTTTTTTCTATGTTCAATGAAGCGCGCATGGGTAACGCAGTCGATGCTGCCCAGGCCATGCCATTAGTCGAAGAGATCGCGTCTTCGGTTATGAGAAATCCTGGTGCTTTAATCGGTTTGGCAAGATTAAAAACCGCGGACGACTATACCTACATGCATTCGGTTGCTGTTTGCGCGTTGATGATTGCTTTGTCCCGGCAGCTTGGATTGTCTGATGATCAAACCCGCGAAGCAGGGCTGGCCGGTTTGCTGCACGACATAGGTAAAATGGCGGTAGATTCCGACATCCTGAACAAGCCGGGTAAGCTCACCGATGCTGAATTTGTCTCGGTGAAAGAACATCCTGCCGCTGGCCACAAAATGTTGCTGGAGGCAAAAGGGGTTGGCGAGATTGCGCTGGATGTTTGCCTGCATCACCATGAGAAAATGGACGGAAGCGGTTATCCGGATCGTTTGTCCGGCGATCAGATTAGTCTGTACGCGCGAATGGGTGCCGTGTGTGACGTGTATGACGCCATTACCTCTAATCGGCCGTATAAACAGGGTTGGTGCCCGGCAGAGTCTTTACGCAAGATGGCCGAGTGGAGCAAAGGGCATTTTGATGAAAGTGTATTTCAGGCTTTCGTCATGAGTATCGGGATTTATCCGGTCGGGACGCTGGTGCGTCTTCAATCCGGGCGTTTAGGGGTTGTTATTGAACAGCAAGCGGGAAAGTCATTGATGCTGCCCAAGGTGAGAGTCTTTTTCTCGACGAAATCTTCAACTTACATTACACCAGAATTACTCGACCTTGCCGGTCCGGGTTTGCAGGATAGAATTGTGACCAGGGAAGATGCAAATAAATGGGATTTAAAAGATATCAGCCGGTATTGGCTCGGCGATGCGGTCCATCCGCATTAAGATGTAGATCCTTGTTTTTCGATACGCCATTAATCTATTTCGATCCAGATTAATAGCGTATCGACGTTCTTTTATCGTTCTGGCTGAATAATCACTTTGCCCGTTACTTTGCGTGCAGCAAGGTCATTTAACGCAGTCGCCGTGTCTTTCAGGGCATAGCGTCCGGAAATATGCGGCTTTATCTTTCCTTCTGCCAGCCAGGTGAGTAGTTCACGCATCGCTGCCAGATTTGCTTTCGGCTCCCGTTTGGCAAACTCACCCCAAAATACGCCGACCAGAGATGCTCCTTTTAACAGTGTCAGATTCAATGGCAGTTTTGGGATTTCACCATTGGCAAATCCCACCACAAGATAACGACCACGCCAGGCGATGGAGCGAAACGCCGGCTCTGCATAAATCCCCCCGACTGGATCATAAATAACGTCAGGCCCTTTGCCGTCTGTCGCCGCTTTGATCGCTTCGCGCAAATCTTCGGTGCTGTAATTGATGGTGATATCGGCACCGTGCTGCTTGCAAATGGCTAATTTTTCATCGGTTGAGGCCGCTGCAATGACACGCGCCCCTATTGCCTTACCAATTTCAATCGCCGCTAAGCCTACGCCGCCTGCCGCGCCTAGCACCAACATGGTTTCCCCTGCTTTTAACTGTGCCCGATCAACTACTGCATGGTGTGAGGTGCCGTAGGTCAGAGTAATTGCCGCAGCAATATCGAAATCCATGCCCGGCGGCATAGGCATAATGGCGTGCGCCGGAACCACTACCTGCTGGGCAAATGCGCCGTGTCCAATGAAGGCGATGACTTTATCACCCGGCTTGGCATTGGTAACGCCTGCGCCAACGGCGCGAACTACTCCGGACAGTTCACTACCTGGTGTGAACGGCAGTTCAGGCTTGAATTGATATTTATTCTGAATAATCAACACATCGGGAAAATTCACGCCCGCCGCCTTGACATCAATCGCAATTTGACCCGGTCCCGGTACCACGTCCGGCAAATCTTCCACTACCAACGTATCAGGTAAACCCCATGCTTTGCAAAGAACTGCCTTCATATTTGTCTCCTCTGTTTAAAATAGTACGGTCGTTTGATTTTATGATTATGCAGTAAAAATCGCGAAGCGTAGAAAATTATATTGCTGCATCAGGTAGAATGCTTGACATGAAAATCCTGATAAGTAACGACGATGGATACCTTGCAGCGGGCCTCGTCGCCTTGGTAAATGCGCTGACACCGATCGCTGAAATTACTGTCGTGGCGCCCGATAGTAATCGTTCCGGCACCTCCAATGCACTTACGCTGGACCGGCCCTTATCGGTGTATCAGGCCGCAAATGGATTTTATTTTGTCAACGGCACGCCGTCAGATTGTGTTCATATTGCCTTGACCTCGATCATGAAGGATAAGCCTGATCTGATCGTTTCTGGTATCAATCAGGGGCAAAATATGGGTGACGATACTTTGTATTCGGGCACCGTTGCTGCTGCAACCGAAGGGTATTTATTCGGGGTTCCGGCAATTGCCTTTTCTCAGGTGGAAAAAGGCTGGGGCTTTCTGGATGATGCGGCACAAATTGCAAGAGAGATGATAGAGCGTGGTTTCCCATCCCTTGATTTGCCGTTTTTGTTAAACGTCAATATCCCCAATCTTCCTTACGACAAAATTCAAGGCCAGCGGACTGCCCGATTGGGCAAGCGACACATGTCAGAGCCGGTGATAAAAGCGCAAGATCCGCATGGCCGCGACATTTATTGGATCGGACCGCCGGGTGCTGTGAGGGATGCTGGCGCGGGAACCGATTTCGATGTCACTTCAAAAAACTACGTCTCGGTCACGCCGTTGCAAATTGACCTGACCAATTCCAGACAAATGGATAAACTGGCAATGGATCTGTTATGACCGCAAAGGATAAACAGTTTCCTTTATCCTTATCATCATTGATGAATAAGCCAGGCCGGACCGATACGCGCATGTCGCATTTTCCCAGAACTGAAATGCCGCAGACTGCCATGCAAAATGCGGCAAGACACACCATGCCAAAAGCAGTTGCCGCTTCTATTTTGCCTCTTTCTATGGAACACAGACAGAGTTCAAGGGACGGCAAGGATATTGAGGTATCAAGCCCTCTGGTGTCTGCAGGAGTGCGGCGTGCCATGGTGGCCAAGGTCGCGCAGCAGGGAGTCAAGGACCGTGTGACGCTGGCAGCGCTTGAGGCGATACCAAGGCACTTATTTATTGAGTCCGGTTTAGCCAGTCAGGCATACATAGATGCCTCTTTGCCTATCGGGCATCATCAAACCATATCGAAGCCGTATATCGTTGCCCGTATGATAGAAATCATGCGTAACGGCGTTGAATTAGGGCGTGTGCTTGAAATTGGTACCGGCTGTGGTTATCAGGCAGCGGTGTTGTCGTTGGTAGCCAAAGATGTGTATTCAATAGAGCGAATCAAAGCCTTACATGAATTGGCAAAAAAGAACCTGCGTCCCATGCGTATCGCAAATATACGCTTGCACTATGGTGATGGTATGCTGGGATTGCCTCAGGCAGGACCTTTTGACGGTATTATATTGGCAGCTGCTGGTTTAGAGGTTCCTCAGGCTTTATTGGAGCAGTTGGCGATAGGCGGACGGTTGATTGCTCCGGTTGGTGGGGGGAATCAAGTGCTTAAATTAATAGAACGCATCAAAAAAGATGAGTGGAAAAGTTCGACTATGGAGCAATGTCATTTTGTTCCCTTAAGGCAGGGGATAATTTGAGGTGGTCGATTACATGGAATTAAGTAATGAATAAAAATGTTAATTTATTTGCCAAAATGACTTTTGTAGGTGTCGTGGCGAGTGTCATCAGTGCTTGTAGCACGGCGCCGAATAACGCACCGATCGTTGACAGAGCGACTGGCGGAAGTTCTGAGGCGAGCAGGGGTGTGCCTCCAGCAGCAGTGGTGGTTAAATCTGTGGTAGATCCAAAAGCTAGTTATGTGGTGAAGCGAGGCGATACTTTATTTCGTATCGCACTCGATCATGGCCAAAGTTATAGTGATATCGTGATGTGGAATAATTTAAAAAATCCAAATGACATCAAAGTGGATCAGGTTCTGCGAGTAATTTCCCCGGAGGCGGGTGGAACGGGGGTGCAGACTGCCAGTGTTTCCTCGGGCTCCAGTGTTGAAGTCAGAAGCTTGTCGTCGCTTAATCCCACTACGAATAAATCTGTGCCGCGGGGCGATAAGCGCCCATATTCGGATGCAAATTTGACTGACTTGCAAAAACTTGAGCCTTCTGCTTCGTCCGTCCCGGTGGTTGTGGCAAAGTCAGAGATCGTCCCGGTCAAGCCGCAGGAAAAGCCAGTGCCCCAAAGCGCCGCCGAAGCGGATGCGGTCGACTGGATTTGGCCAACTGAAGGTAAGGTGGTCGCCGGTTTTGATGATGCCAAAAATAAAGGTTTAGATATTACAGGGAAATTGGGTCAGGATGTACTGGCAGCAGGTGCAGGAAAAGTGATGTATGAGGGGAGCGGGATCCGCGGTTATGGTAATCTAGTCATCATTAAGCATACCAATAGTCTGTTGTCTGCATATGCTCACAATAGGGTGAATTTGGTGAAGGAAGGCCAGGCTATCAATAAGGGTCAGAAAATTGCTGAAATGGGTAATTCTGATAGCGATGGCGTTAAGTTGCATTTCGAAATTCGACAACAAGGAAAGCCAGTCGACCCTTCTAAGTTTTTGCCGGGTCGTTGAGATCGGATATTTTTTTGAAAGAACCGCCGTATATGACTTCAAACTATTCCTATGCCTAATCCCTCAACTAATTTTCGCTTGGAATCATCGCGCTCCGATGAAGATCAGCACGCTGTTTCTGATCTTCAATCAGAGCACCCTGAAGAGTTGTCCAGTTTTTCGGATGACGCAGTCGATGCCGATATTGAGTTGGAAAACGATAATCCGGTTTCCTTGATTGTCGCCCCGATTGATGAGATTAAAAACGTGTTGGCTGCTGAGTTATCAACGGATACAACCCAGCACTATCTTAACCAGATCGGCACTCGCCCCCTATTTTCTCTGGCTGAAGAATTGCATTTTGCCACGCTTGCAAAACAAGGTGATTTTGCCGCTCGCCAAAAAATGATAGAGCACAACTTGCGCCTGGTCGTTTCCATAGCAAAACATTACATTAATCGTGGCGTGGCCTTGCTCGATATGATTGAAGAGGGCAATCTGGGGTTGATGCACTCAATTGAAAAATTTGAACCTGAAAGAGGCTTTCGTTTTTCGACTTATGCAACCTGGTGGATACGGCAAAGCATAGAGCGGGCAATCATGAACCAGGCAAGAACGATACGTTTGCCTGTGCATATGGTGCGGGAGTTGAATCAAATTTTGCGCGCCAAGTATCATTTGGAATCGCAGCAGCGTGAGGGACGTGATGGTCGCGATGCTGCTATTGAAGATATTGCGCTGTTGGTGGCTCGTCCTGTGGATGAAGTTCAGGATATTCTGGCGTTGTCCGAGCATGCAACTTCGCTTGATACACCGCTGGATAATGATCCACAGTCTAGTTTGATGGACATGTTGCCCGGCAATAACGACGATTCACCGGATATTCTGGCGGAGCATCATGAAATGACGATATTGGTGCGCGACTGGCTATCAAAACTTCCCGATAAACAGCGCATTGTGGTGATGCGTCGCTTTGGCCTGGATAATGATGATCCAGCAACCCTGGAAACATTAGCCGATGAAATGGGCATTACCAGAGAAAGGGTTCGTCAAATCCAGCAAGAAGCGCTGATCAAACTGAAACGCTCTTTTGCATCCCGCGGTGTCGGCAGAGATGCCCTTCTTTAAAAGATCCTTATCGTCTTTTGCCTCAGCAATTTATTCTCCTCATTTAAGATAAAGCGAGATTCGATTTCTCGTTTCTCTTATAATCTCGTTTTTGAAATAATCCTTCCCCCTGCGTGATCTGTTGGTGACGCAATCATAATTATGAATACTATTAACATCCGTTCCTTTGATATGGACGCCCGTGGCGTTGGCCATCTTATAAATGAAGACGGCACGCCGGGCAAAGTTGTGTTCGTTGAAGGGGCGCTGCCTGGGGAAGTGGTTGGTTTTAATACTTATAAAAAGAAAACCACGTGGGAAGTTGCGACCATGGGTCCCATGGTCAAAGCCTCGTCGCAACGCATCAGCCCTAAATGTGCTTATTTTGGCGTGTGCGGTGGCTGCTCCATGCAGCACCTGGAGCCTGGTGCTCAGGTGGCAATGAAACAAAGAATTCTGGAGGATAACTTAGGACATATCGGCAAGGTGAAGTCCGAGCTGATGATGCGACCCATTTATGGTCCGACATGGGGTTACCGTTATCGGGCGCGTTTGTCGGTACGTCATGTGCATAAAAAAGCGACGGTATTGGTCGGGTTTCACGAAAAAAAATCGCGTTACGTTGCCAACATGGAGACCTGCGACATTCTTCCTCCTCATGTCTCGCAAATGCTGATGCCTTTGAGATCCTTAATTGCCTCTCTTTCTATCATCGAAGAACTGCCGCAAATTGAGTTGGCCATAGGTGAGGGTGTGACGGCTTTGGTGTTGCGGATACTTGCTCCATTGAGCGCTGATGATGAAATTAAATTGAAATTGTTTGCGGATCAATATCAGATTCAATGGTGGTTGCAACCCAACGGGGCTGAGAGCGCAGCGCCGTATTATCCTGAAGGTGGTGATCTGCACTATTTGCTGCCGGAGTTCGGTGTCAAAATGCCGTTTAAACCGACTGATTTTACTCAGGTAAATCATCAAATTAACCGTGTTTTGGTTGCGCGCGCCTTACGTTTATTAGATGCGCAAAAAGATGAGCGGATTGCTGATTTGTTTTGCGGCCTGGGTAATTTTACTTTGCCGATTGCAACAATTGCAGCTGCGGTGGTCGGCATCGAGGGCAGTTCTACTTTGACCGAGCGCGCCCTGGAAAATGCAAAATTTAATAATCTGGAAGCAAAAACATCGTTTAGCACACGTAATTTGTTTGAGATAACTGCCGAAGATTTCGCGATACTGGGAAAATTTGATCGATTTTTGATTGATCCGCCACGCGATGGTGCCATGGCCGTTTGTCAGGCATTGATTGATTTAGGGAAGTTTGCGCCTCATCTGAAGCCGAAACGTATAGTGTATGTCTCTTGTAGTCCTGCCACTCTTGCCAGGGATGCTGGAATGCTGGTCAATCAGGCAGGGTACCGGCTGTCGATGGCTGGTGTGGTGAATATGTTCCCCCATACTTCGCACGTGGAATCGATGGCAGTCTTTGATCTGATCTAGATAAAAATAGCTGCGGTGACTGGCTGTTAATCCCGCTGTCAGTAAAAAATTAAGAGTGAGATCGTGGTCAGGTTTTTCAAGTTCTCTTATAATTATTTGAGAGAAATGTTTTTTTATCAGGACTACCCATCGCTTGCGAATTATTCTATGCCATTAGCTGTGTAATTACGGCGGTGATTCAGTTGCATTTCGCTGGCTTTTTGAGGTGGTGTGAAGAAAGCATGTTCTCGGACAACTTCCCTTGTATTACCTGTTTCATGATAAAATCTAAGGTTGGATGAATTCTTGAAATTTTTCTTAACCCTTTCATTTTATTGGAGTTTTTAGATGGCTATCGAACGTACATTGTCTATTATTAAGCCGGATGCAGTTGCCAAAAACGTTATTGGTCAGATTTATAGTCGTTTTGAAGGTGCCGGCTTGAAAGTTGTTGCTGCTCGCATGATTCATTTGTCACGTGCTGACGCTGAAGGTTTTTACGCTGTTCATGCTGCACGTCCTTTCTTTAAGGATCTGGTTGACTTCATGATCTCTGGTCCTGTTATGGTTCAGGCATTAGAAGGTGAAAATGCTGTATTGAAGCACCGCGATCTGATGGGCGCAACTGATCCTAAGAAGGCCGAAAAAGGTACTATTCGTGCTGACTTTGCTGATTCTATCGATGCAAATGCAGTGCACGGATCTGATGCAGTTGAGGCAGCAGCGATTGAGATCGCTTATTTCTTCCCTGCTTTGAACGTATATTCACGTTAATTGTTATAAGTTATTGATGGTTTACGCTCTGCTTGTCCATCTGGGATGAGCCTGAAGTGTGACGGAAAGTGTATATGACGGCTCTCACCAATTTGTTGGATCTGGATCCTGCGCAACTGATTGCTTACTGCGGTGAGTTGGGTGAGAAGCCGTTTCGTGCAAAACAACTGCAACGTTGGATACATCAGTTCGGGGCAAGTAATTTTGAGGAAATGACTGATCTCGCCAAGTCTCTGCGAGATAAATTATCCGGGCGGGCGATTGTGGCGGCGCCTGCGGTGATTAGTGATCATATTTCATCGGATGGGACACGGAAGTGGTTGCTGGATGTCGGTCGTGGGAACGCGGTGGAGACCGTCTTTATTCCTGAGGAAAAACGAGGCACTTTATGTATCTCTACTCAGGCTGGTTGTGCGGTTAATTGCCGTTTTTGTTCTACCGGCAAGCAAGGATTTAATCGTAATCTGACGGTTGGTGAAATTATTGGCCAGTTGTGGATGGCAGAATTTGAATTGCGTAAAAGTAAGGGCGTTGAGCCTGGCCCAAAAGGTGAGCGCCAAATTACGAATGTCGTGATGATGGGGATGGGCGAGCCTCTGCTGAATTTTGAGCCGACTGTTACCGCATTAAAGCTCATGCTCGATGATAATGCCTATGGCTTGTCGCGCCGGCGTGTAACGCTTTCGACTAGTGGTGTTGTGCCGATGATCGATAAGTTGTCGCAGGAGTGCCCTGTGGCGCTGGCAGTGTCTTTGCATGCGTCTAATGACGCATTGCGCGATAGTTTGATCCCGTTGAATAAAAAGCATCCTTTGCGTGAATTGATGGCCGCATGCAAACGCTATCTTGATTATGCGCCGCGTGATTTTGTGACGTTTGAATACTGCATGTTAGACGGCGTCAATGATGCAGATCACCATGCCAGAGAATTAGTTGAGTTGGTGAAAACTGTTCCCTGTAAGTTTAATTTAATTCCGTTCAACCCATTTCCTGAGTCAGGGTTGAAGCGATCTGCCAATCCTAGAATTAAGGCATTTGCTCAAGTGCTGATGGATGCCGGTATTGTTACCACTATTCGTAAGACCCGCGGTGATGATATTGATGCCGCCTGCGGGCAGCTTGCTGGTGATGTCCAGGATAGAACAAAAGTCCAGGAGCGCATGCAGAAAATGGATGAGTATAAGAAAAAATTTGGTGAAAATTTTGGAAAAATCGTGGAGGTTTCTCAGTGAAAATTTCTGGATTGCACTATCGTATGTTACTGGGCGTTTTCGTCGTCCTTATTCTTTCCGCATGTGCAAACAGAAAACTTGAGGGGTCCCAGCCTGAGTTAAATTCACGGGTTGAGAGCGTTGATTCGCAAAACAGAGCTGCCATACGTATGCAGCTGGCCGTAGGCTACTATCAGCAAGGCCTGCATAAAGTTGCGCTGGAAGAGATTAAGCATGCGTTGACGGCAAATCCGGATCTGGTTGACGCTTATAGCTTGCGGGCCTTGATTTTTATGGATATGGGCGAGGTTCAATTGGCGGAAGATAATTTTCTTTACGCAATTAAATTAGCCCCGGGTAATTCTGATCTTGCCAACAATTACGGTTGGTTTCTATGCCAAAACGGACGCGAGAAACAGTCTATTGCGTATTTTGACCGGGTTATCAAAGATGCAAGTTACCCAACGCCTGCCAAGGTTCTGACGAATGCCGGAGTCTGCAGTCTTCGATTAAAAGATGTCGTCAGTGCTGAGCGCTATTTTATGTTGGGGTTTCGCGAGCAACCGAGTAATCCTACCATTAATGTCAATATTGCAAAAATTTTGTACGATAAGGGTGAATATGAAAAGTCAAAATTTTATATTGATCATGTGATAAAAGCCGAGGTGATGGCTGCTGATGTCTTGTGGCTGGCAATTAAGATAGAAAATAAGTTAAATGATCAGGTGGCATTGACCGGCCTGGCCACCCAATTGCGTCGCCGTCATCCGGCTTCCAAGGAATACGAGCTGTTCCAGCGCGGAGCTTTTAATGAGTGATACTGCTATGAGTCAACCAGTGGATGTGTCGGATAATGCAGAATTTGATGCCAGCACTAAGCCTGCGCTTAGTGTTGTGGAATCGGCGGGAAGTTTGCTTGCTGCAGCAAGGCAGAAAAAAAACTGGTCTGTTCAACAGGCTGCAGAGCAGTTGAAGTTGTCTCCGCGGCAAATTTTGGCGCTGGAGGCAAATCAGTACGAAGCGCTGCCTCAAATGGCGATTGTCCGCGGCTTTGCCAGGGCATACGCAAAATTACTAAAAATTGATGCGGATGCCGTAGTCGCCCTGTTGCCAGAATTTGGCTCGGTTGAGCAATTTGATACAGCATTGAAACCAAGTTTATCCACGCCTTTTTTGGAGTCCCGTTTATCTCTAATGGGGCGCCAGGAAAATAATCACAAGTATTTATTCGGAGCGGCTCTGCTGGCGATTCTTGCCATAGGGTTTTTGCTGCTGCAAAAGTTCGAGCGCGCCGATTTTATAAAAAATTTATTTTCTCGCGATCCGGTCGCAGTTGGCGTGATTGTGCCTGAACGTGTTGTCGATCCCTTGCCCGCCCTTGCTCCTCCGGCGGAAGTGTTGCGTGTCGCGCCGGCTTCGCTAGTGTCATCATCTGACGCCGGGCTGACAGGCAATCAAAAAGCAGTGGAATTGGCGTCAGTAGCGGCAAGCAGTGGTGCTGTTTCTGATAATGACGGCACATCCAAAAATATGCTTGAGGCTCCGCTTAAAGTGGTTAATGCGACACCGGTAGCGAATGCAGAAGCGCGTGGCGACGTGATGACGCTGAAATTTCGTCAGGATACCTGGATGCAGATAAAAAAAGCGAATGGCAATATTGTTACCTCTCATATGGCCAGAGCGGGAACCGAAGAAACTTTTGCTGTGAATGAGCCTTTGCAAGTGAGAATTGGTAATGCGGCGGGTGTTGAGGGGTCGCTGAGAGGTGCGCCCTTGGAGATTTTTGCTGGCAAGGGTAGTAACGTCGTTAATCTAAGTGTGAAGTGACATGACATCATTTTCTAGTCGAATGAGTTCCGGGCCTCTGCCTCAGCGTAGTAGTCGCGCTGTTAAGATTGTGTATGGTCTGCGTCAGGTAGTGGTAGGGGGCAGTGCCCCGGTGGTGGTGCAGTCAATGACCAATACCGATACGGTAGATGTGATTGCCACTGCTATTCAGATCAAGGCGTTGGCGCGCGCGGGCTCTGAACTCGTCAGAATTACGGTCAATAATGCTGAAGCGGCAGCCGCTGTGCCCGCTATTCGGGAGCAGCTCGATAAAATGGAAATCGATGTTCCGCTGGTCGGCGATTTTCATTATAACGGCCATACTTTGCTCAATGATTATCCGGACTGTGCCAAGGCCTTGTCCAAGTACCGGATCAATCCTGGTAATGTTGGACAAGGAGCTAAGCGTGACACGCAATTTGCCCAGATGATCGAGGTGGCATGTAAATATGACAAACCAGTTCGGATCGGGGTGAATTGGGGGAGTCTGGATCAGGTTTTGCTCGCCCGCATTATGGATCAGAATGCCCGTCTTGCAGTGCCTTTGAGCGCTCAATTTGTGATGTACGAAGCGTTGATTACCTCGGCGGTAGAAAATGCCCGCAGGGCGGAAGAATTAGGACTGGCGGGAAATAAAATCATTTTATCTTGCAAGGTTTCCGGTGTTCAGGATCTGATCGCGGTATACCGGGAACTTGCCAAACGTTGCGACTACCCTCTGCATTTGGGTTTGACTGAAGCGGGCATGGGAAGTAAGGGCATTGTCGCTTCGACGGCGGCTTTATCAGTGTTGTTGCAAGAAGGTATTGGCGACACTATCCGTATTTCCTTAACTCCTGAGCCGGGTGGCGACCGCTGTAAAGAAGTGATTGTAGGGCAGGAAATATTGCAAACGATGGGCTTGAGAAAATTTACTCCCATGGTCATCGCTTGCCCTGGTTGTGGCCGGACAACCTCTACGGTATTTCAGGAATTGGCTGACAGTATACAAACTTTTTTGCGTGATCAAATGCCGGCTTGGAAGAAACAGTATCCCGGCGTGGAAAGCATGAATGTCGCGGTAATGGGATGTATCGTTAACGGACCTGGTGAGTCCAAGCATGCAAATATCGGTATTAGCTTACCCGGAACCGGTGAATCTCCTGCTGCACCGGTTTTTATCGATGGGGCAAAATCAGTAACTTTACGTGGCGATAATATCTCTCAGGAATTTCAAACAATCGTATTGGACTATGTGAAGAGTCACTACACGCCGGTAGATACTCTTAGTAAATAATTGAATGGACCTTGACGTATGTCAGAGAATAAAAAAATAGAAAAAATAGTTGGTGTCAAGGGTATGAATGACTTGCTGCCAAGTGATGCGCCGCTGTGGGAATTATTTGAAAATACAGTGCAATCTGTTCTGAAAAGTTACGGTTATCAGCAGATACGTACACCAATAGTTGAGTCTACAGCCCTGTTTTCTCGTGGGCTTGGTGAAGTCACCGATATCGTTGAGAAAGAAATGTACTCTTTTCAGGACGCTCTGAATGGTGACAAGCTGACGCTGCGCCCGGAAAATACTGCTGGCATCGTGCGCGCAGCTTTAGAACATAACCTGACGTATGAAGGTCCTAAGCGCCTTTGGTATAGCGGCCCTCAGTTTCGTCATGAAAAGCCGCAGCGTGGTCGCTATCGTCAGTTTCATCAGGTCGGAGCTGAGGCACTTGGCTTTAGTGGGCCTGATATTGATGCCGAATTGATTATGATGTGCCAGCGCTTTTGGGATGATCTTGGTTTGCAGGATATCCGCCTGGAATTGAACTCCATTGGTGACGCACAAGAGCGAAGCGTGCACCGTGCAGCACTCATTGCCTATCTTGAGCAGCATAACGAGATACTGGATGCGGAAGCTAAACGCCGTCTGTATAGCAATCCGTTGCGGATTCTTGATACGAAAAATCCGGCGATGCAAGAGATGGTGAATGCGGCACCAAAACTACTTGATTATCTTGGCGAAGAGTCGATGAGCCATTTTATCGGTGTGCAAAAAATACTGCGTGACAATAGTATTCCGTTCACAATCAATACCCGCCTGGTTCGCGGTATGGATTATTACAATCGTACGGTTTTTGAATGGGTGACAGATCAGCTTGGTTCGCAGGGAACGGTCTGCGGCGGTGGTCGTTATGATACTCTTTTCGGCATGTTCGGTGGAAAGCCAACGCCGGCCTGCGGCTTTGCAATGGGTGTTGAGCGCCTGTTAGAGTTAATGAAGGAATCCGGTGAGGTGCATGCACCAGCACAATGTGATGTGTACCTGGTCCATCAGGGAGTTGCCGGACAAGCACAATCTTTTGTTTTAGGCGAGCGTTTGCGTGATGCCGGACTTGATGTTGTGTTACATTGCGCGACGGCGAGCGGCCAAGGCAGTTTTAAATCACAAATGAAAAAAGCAGACGGCAGTGGTGCTGCTTACGCCATTATCATTGGCGACGATGAGGCCGCAGCTAATACCGTTACTATTAAGGCAATGCGTACGGACGATCTGGTGAATAATCAAATTAGCGTTCCGTTTGAGACGGCGGTTGATTATATCGTTGACCAAATTACCGGTGTCGGTCAGGCAGATGAGTGCTGCGATGATCCAACGCATCTTCATATCCATCACTAAACTAAAAAATATGGCTTACGATCTCGAAGAACAAGAACAGTTAGACACGTTAAAATCCTGGTGGAAACAATACGGAAATTTAGTCACGTGGTTATTGGTTGTGGCTTTATCCGGTTATGCCGCATGGACGGCATGGTCTGGTTACCAACGCAATCAGTCAATGCAGGCATCGCAGCTGTTCGATGAATTACAGCGGTCAATCGCAGCAGCAGATAACGCTAAAGTACTGCGAACGACAAACGACCTGATTGATAAGTTTCCGCGTACATCGTATGCGTCCATGGCGACTTTATCCGCGGCAAAAAGCGCATTTGATGCTGGCGATGTTAAGGTTGCGAAAGTGCAATTGCATTGGGTGGTAGACCATAGCAGCCTTGATGAATATAAAGTTTTGGCCAAAATCAGGCTGGCTGGGATTGCTCTTGACGAAAAAGCCTACGATGAAGGTTTGTCTTTATTATCCGGTGATTTATCTTCCGAGTTTGCCGGTGAAATCGCCGACAGGAAAGCCGACATTTATATTGCTCAAAATAAAATCACAGAAGCTCGCGCAGCCTATCAAGTTGCTCTGGATAAGTTTAATGTGAAAAATCCTGGTCGTCAGTTGGTACAGATGAAACTAGATGCGATCGGTGGCTCGCCAGACGGTAAGCTTGCGGCTCAAGCGCCTGCCAAATAAACAGGAGTTATACATGCACTTGCCAAGAAACATGGTGACGATGGCGTCGTTACTAATACTCACTGCGTGTTCTTCATTGTCATCCTTGAATCCTTTTTCTAAAGATGATAAAAAGAATGTTCCTGCGGTACTGCAAGACTTTAAAGCAGAAATGGCTCTGAAGCCGGTATGGACGTCGTCGATCGGCAAGAGCGGTGTGTATGCGTTTTCACCAGTTCAGTTAGGCTCGGATATCTATGCTGCATCGTCTGACGGAACACTCATAAGATTGGAGTCTTCAAGCGGGCGTGTGGTGTGGCGCATTAACACTGAGTTGCCATTGACAGCCGGGGTCGGTGCGAATGCCAATACGATTGCTGTCGCTGCAAAAAAAGGTGTTTTGCTGGCGTATGACCTTACTGGTAAATTACGCTGGAAAACTCAGGCCTCGAGCGAGATATTAACTACACCATTGGTTAGTAACGGTCTGGTGATTATCAGGAGTATCGATAACCGTATCGCCGCCTATGATGCAGAATCGGGAGAGCGCAAATGGGCGGTAAATCGGCCATTACCTTCTTTGACGCTGCGTACCATGGCCGGAATGGCGACGACAGACCAGTTAGTTATCGTTGCTTTGCCGGGTGGAAAACTCGTTGCTTTGTCGCTAAATAACGGCGGCTTGCGATGGGAGGCATCCGCTGCTGATCCTAAAGGGGCAACGGAATTAGAACGAATCGCCGATGTTTCTGGAATCCCTGCAATTATCGGACAAATGGTTTGTACTGCTGCATATCAAGGTCGGGTGAGTTGTTTTGATTTGGGATCGGGCGCGGTACGCTGGTCCAAAAATCTCTCCAGTGAAGTGGGGGTCAGTGTCGATGAGCGTTTTGTTTTTGCGGTTGACAGCACTGGTGGTGTTTCGGCCTATTCCCGCGGCACTGGTTCTAGCGTATGGCGCAATGAAAAGTTAACTTATCGTGGCTTGTCTGCTCCGGCATCTGTTGGTCGTGCAGTTGCCATAGGCGACGCATTCGGTTATCTCCACCTCCTGTCAAGGGAGGATGGCTCGTTCATCGGTAGAGTAAGCACCGATGGTAGTCAGATTATTGCTGCGCCATTAGTGGCCGGTTCAAATTTGATCGTACAAACTAAATCAGGGACAGTGGTTGCTTTTGCGACCGAGTAATACAAATGAAGCCGGTAATTGCACTTATAGGTCGACCAAACGTCGGCAAATCCACGCTGTTTAATCGGCTAACTCGTTCACGTGATGCCCTAGTTGCAGACCTTCCTGGTTTGACCAGAGACCGGCATTATGGTGAGGGACGGGTAGGCGAGCGGCCATTCCTTGTTATTGATACTGGTGGTTTTGAGCCAGTGGCCAAAGAAGGAATTATGTATGAAATGGCAAAGCAAACCAAGCAGGCGGTGGCCGAAGCTGACGTCGTCATCTTTCTGGTCGATGGCCGGCAAGGCCTGACTCCTCACGACAAGACCATTACCGATTTTTTGCGCAAGTCCGGGCGATCGGTAATGTTGGTGGTAAATAAAGCGGAGGGCATGAGGTATACCTCGGTAACGGCTGATTTTTATGAACTTGGCTTAGGTGATCCATATGTGATTTCATCTGCGCACGGGGATGGTGTCACCGATCTCGTTGAGGAGGCTCTAAATATTGCGTTTGCTCAGCGCCCGCCTGAAGTGGAAGAGCCGTCTGATGTGGTCAGGGGAATTAAAATCGCGATTGTCGGGCGCCCAAATGTAGGGAAATCTACGCTGGTCAATACCTTGCTCGGTGAGGAGCGGGTTATCGCATTTGATATGCCGGGCACGACCAGAGATTCGATTGAGATACCATTCGAACGTGACGGTAAACATTACACATTAATTGATACGGCTGGCATACGCCGTCGCGGTAAAGTTTTTGAGGCAATCGAAAAATTTTCCGTTGTGAAGACTTTGCAATCGGTATCCGAGGCGAATGTGGTCTTACTTTTACTTGATGCGCAGCAAGATATTTCTGAGCAAGATGCGCATATCGCCGGCTTTATCCTTGAGTCCGGCCGTGCTCTCGTGGTTGGTGTCAATAAGTGGGATGGTCTGCAGAGTGATCGTCGTGATGAAATCAAAGTTGATATTGAGCGAAAATTAAATTTTTTAACATTTGCTAAATTTCACTTTGTATCTGCATTGAAATCTTCTGGTATTGACCCGATGATGAAATCGATAGATTCTGCTTATGCTGCCGCGATGGCTAATTTGTCGACACCAAAACTGACCCGAGCGTTGATCGAGGCGGTGGAGCATCAACAGCCAAAACGTAAGGGGTCAATCAGGCCGAAAATGCGTTATGCGCATCAGGGTGGCCAAAATCCTCCTATTATCGTCATTCATGGTAATGCTCTTGACTCGATTGGTGACGTGTACAAACGGTATTTGGAAAAACATTTCCGCGAGACATTTTCTCTCACGGGAACACCTTTGCGTATTGAAATGCGTTCCGGGAAAAATCCATTTGCAAAAGTCGAAAAGTAATTTTTAGCCAGAGTTGATTTTCAGGCAATCATGCATGGAAATCAAAAATAGACTACAGTTGTATCGTAGTTAAGTAGTTATCTTGGCGGACACTTGAGATTTATTGATTTGTCCCCAACTCCTAATCACAACAACACAATGGAGCTGTTATGAGTAATAAAGGGCAACTGTTACAAGACCCGTTTTTAAATGCTTTGCGTAAAGAGCATATTCCTGTTTCCATTTATCTGGTAAACGGCATTAAGTTACAGGGACATATTGAGTCTTTTGACCAATACGTTGTTTTACTGAGAAATACAGTCACTCAGATGGTCTACAAGCATGCTATTTCCACAGTCGTGCCGGCACGTGCGGTGAGTATCAATGCAGAGCCCGAAGTTGAATAATTTTTTGGTTAAATTTTTTTGAGAAAAAGTCTTTGTTCATGCGTGCAGTATTAGTGGGTGTTGACTTCGGCAAGGAAGACTTTGCTGCAAGTTTAGAGGAACTCAGTCTACTAGCTCAATCGGCGGGTGCAGAGCCAATTGCGACCATAAGCTGTAAACGTTCTAGTCCAGATGCTGCGTTGTTTATCGGTTCTGGTAAGGCTGATGAAGTCGCTCATGCTGTTGCAGATGCTGAATTGGATATTGTCATATTCAACCATGCCTTATCTCCCGCTCAGCAACGAAATCTAGAGCGAGTTCTTAAGGTAAGGGTCGTCGACAGAGTCAGCCTGATACTTGATATTTTCGCCCAACGTGCTCATAGTCACGAAGGGAAGATCCAGGTTGAATTGGCTCAGTTAGAGCATTTGTCAACTCGGCTGATCAGGGGCT
>JBBQNW010000010.1:0-29627 GCA_038330335.1 Burkholderiales bacterium
GCTAACAAAGCGATCACTAACCAGACTTCACCGTCACTCATGCTCGCCTCCTGCACCGACACCTGAATCGGCTACCGAACTGCTGTTTGAATCTGGCAGCTGATTCGCAGGCAGAACTGCGCGATGTTGCTCAACGTATTCGTCCACCATCATTGCCACCCCCATTCCGATTAACACTGCCAGCAGCAGCCCCAGCTTATACGGCAGACTGACAGCCAATATAGCTACGGCACCGGCCGCTATGACACCCACAATCGCCGCTTTATTGAGCACCAGCGGCAACATCACACACAGGATCGCCAAGGTGCCGGCAAATCCCAGCCCCCAGCTATCGGGCACCTGACTGCCGAGGAAAATACCAATCACCGAGCCGATTTGCCAGGAACCCCAATTGGGATACACCAGGCCTTTCAGATACGCCAGCTTACCTTTCGCCTCACCAAATTCTGGATAACGCTGGATAAACAGGGCAACTGAGACATCCCCGGTGAAAAAGCCCATCAGGGCGCGGGTACGCCAGCGCAAGTGCGAAAAATGCGGTGCTAAAATGGCAGAAAAAATCACAAACCGCAGGTTCACGACCAATGCCGTAGCAAAAATAACCCAGGCCGGCGCATGTGCAGCAATCAGAGGCAAAGACGCTAACTGGGCTGATCCGGCAAACACGATTAAGGTCATGCCCAATGCCTGCGACAGACTAAGCCCGGCCTTAATCATGGCGACGCCAACTACCAACCCCCATGCACCGATCCCGAACCAGGTTGGCATCCCCACTTTTAATCCGGCCTGAAATGCGGCTTTGTCGTTATCAAAAGGCATAAATCACTAATTAGAAAAATAGGTAGGTACAACATTAAGATCAGTATTGTACCGACTAAGGCGGCTGACTGCGTGCGCCAGTATCGTTCGGCGTTTGGCATTCGGCGTTTGGCATTCGGTGCTTGGCACCGGATGCGATTGCCGGGAAAACGCTCAAAATGACGGCGCAGGATATTTTTTAGTTACATCGCTCAGCTGCAATCGTTTTATCTGCTGCGGAATCCGTTAAAATCATGGGTTATTCATACTCACAGGAGAAATTCATGCAGACCACCACGCCCGTTGCCATTGTAGAACTTCACGCCGAGGATTTGCCTGCGCACTGCCCGAACCCGGCGATGCCGCTATGGTCCTCGCACCCGCGGGTATACCTTGATCTGTCACACGGCGGCTCGGCTACCTGCTCCTACTGTGGCACCCAATACCAGCTGGCTGCCGGCACGGTACTCAAGGGCCATTAATTGCATGACGCAAAACCGCGGCGGCGTCGTTGCTGACTCCTGGCCTTGCTACCGCACTGTCAACATCAGCACTGCCGGCGGCAACAATAAGACAAACCAAGATAAATTAAGACAAATTAAGACAAATTAAGACAAATTAAAACAAATTAAGACAAATTAGCGAAAATGAAATTCACGCAGACCGCATCATTTCCGTACTAAATTTCTCTGCGAATACGGTATGAATGCAAAAAATCCGGAGTATATTGAATTCACCCACCATCAATATTCATCACGGATCATTATTCGTGCAAATGCGTGCGACTGCCTGCAGAGTTATAGCAAGATTATATCGAGACGCAATCGCTCTGCAGCATGGCCAAGCGGCACTAGCTTACAACCAACAACCAAGGAGGACTCATGACCGCTAAAAAACAATTTAACGGTAGTGCAAACGAACTTGAAGTGGCATTTTATGATGCCATCAGCAAGGGTGACCTTGACGGCTTGATGGCGCTATGGGCTGAGGATGAGGAAATTGTTTGTATCCATCCGGGTGGCGCACGCTTAATCGGCCATGCCGATATCCGCGCATCCTGGGAAGCGATTTTTGAACGTGGTCACGTGCATATACATCCGCTGCAACTGCATGCCATGCACAATATGTTTACCGCCGTGCACAGCGTGATAGAAGAAGTGCAAAGAGTGTCCGGGCGGACCCAGGAACTGCATATTATTGCCAGCAATGTCTATATCAAAACGCCGCATGGATGGCGTATCGCCACCCACCACGCCTCGGTGGCGGCAGGCACACCACCGGATTTATTTAAAGCCGGGATCCTGCATTAATGATGCACTTGCTGCAAGCAGGCTCTGGTCGCGCTCATCGCATGGCAAGCACCAAGCGCATCGCTGACCCAACTCTGCCAGCTCAGCCACCAACTTCACGACTAATTTGATTATCTCTACTCCTTCCGCTCACCTCACCGCCATGAGTCCCGATGACTATGCCGCACCACGCTGGCTGCCCGGCGGGCATCTTCAGACGATATATCCGGCGTTGTGCATTGCCAAGCCGCTGGTCAGCTTTCGCCGCGAGCGCTGGCCTACGCCCGACGATGATTTTATCGACGTCGACTTTATCGACGGTGAACCCGGCCAACCTTTTGTGGTCTTATTCCACGGTCTGGAAGGCTCCAGCGACAGCCATTATGCGCGTGCCCTGATGGCGCTGTTACGCCGCAAAGGATGGTCTGGCGCAGTGCCGCATTTCCGCGGTTGTTCCGGAGAGCTGAATCAGGCACCGCGCTTTTATCACTCAGGTGATGCGCAGGAGATTGACTGGATCATCAAAAAACTTCAGGCTAGTTATCGCGCAGAGAACCCGGCCGGGAAATTTTTTGCCTGCGGCGTTTCGCTGGGCGGCAATGCGTTGTTACGCTGGCTGGGAGAATCTCAACAGCAAGCCCACATGATTGATGCGGCTTGCGCAATCTCGGCGCCGCTTGATCTGGCGGCAGGCGGCGCGTCGCTGTCCAGTGGCATCAATATGTTCTACACGCGCATGTTTTTAAACACCTTGAAGCCAAAATGTCTGAAAAAACTGGAGCAATTCCCCAGACTGTTTGACCGTGAGGCGTTACTGCAAGCAAAAAATCTTTACCAGTTCGACAATATCATCACGGCGCCGCTGCATGGCTACCGTGATACCAACGATTATTGGCATCGTGCCAGCGCCAAACATGTACTCGAAGACATCAGCGTCAGCACGCTGGTGGTTAACGCCCGGAATGACCCCTTTCTTCCGGGTCAATATTTACCGCAGAAAGCCTCGCCGCAAGTGATTTTAGACTATCCGCAACACGGTGGCCATGTCGGCTTTGCAGCCGGTGGGTTGCCTGGCAGCCTGGACTGGCTACCGCGGAAGATCCTGCATTTTTTTGAAGGGAAATTATGATGTCCGTCATCACCACCATTCTCGCCATCAGCATGGCGCAGAGCTTCATTACCAGTATCAGCGCTAGCAAGCGAGGCCAGCATGGATGAGATCGTTCAGGCTGCCCTCAACAAGTGGCCGGATGTGCCGCATTGCTATGCCTGGCTGGCACTTGATGCACGCGGGGTCTGGCGTATGCGTGATGAGCGCGCCCAGGCGCTCGGCTTACCGGGTGACAAAATCCGGAATGCCACGCTGCTGGGCTTCATCAACCGTAACTATCAAGGCGATGAGCAAGGGCGCTGGTATTTTCAAAACGGCCCGCAGCGTGTGTATGTTGACTTGGAAGCGACACCCTATATCTGCCATACCGTTACACAGACCCAAAAACCGGCGAAGGGTATCGCTCTGGTACTGCATACAGAACAGCCGCTGCACAGCGTCACCGAAGTCTTCCTCAGCGCCGACGGCAAACTCATTTTACGTGCCGCTGATTGCCTCGCCCAATTAGACGACAGGGACCTGGCAACATGCCTGAACGCGTTGCAGCTTGATGGCAAACCGGCACAGGACGAAGACATCTTGCGCTGGATGGAAGCCGGCAGTGGCAGCAATCCATCCGACACGGCTCCTGCCATTCTCAGCATACAACTGGCGACACCGCAGCCACAACGACTAACGGTACAACATGGCGAACTCAGCCAGTTAATGGCCGCCGGCGCTTACGTGGCACGACCCAGAGCGGATGAATAGACGACTTCCCGCTAAGCAATTCCCTGAAGCAAGCTGAGATCAAGGCCGGGCTCAGCTACTTATTTTTTCTTTTTTTCATCCAACATGTCTTCCCGTCGCTTTTCTTTCCATTCACGCTCTCGCCCGTCGATCACAGACAAATCGTAATACTCTGCATCAGGATCACGGCGGGCGATATCCAGTTGCAGCAAGGCCTCTGGCAATGCCCCGTCAATCGCATGTGCCTCAGCTAGGGCAATGTGTTGCAGGGCTTGCTTGCCTAGTGCCTCATAGGCTTTTGCCAGTAAGTTTTGCAATCTGGCTTCTTGCCGGTACAACGTCAACTGATCGCGTAAAAATGCCGCCGCCTCGTCCGCCTTACCCGCAATGATTAAAGTTTCGGCATATTGATAAGCCATACTTCGCGACAAAGGTAATAACTGCATGGCGGCCTGCGCTTGTTGAACTGCCTGCGCATATTGCTTGCTCGCGACACTAATATTGATGGCTAAACTAGCAAACGCGCTGGTTTGCTTGAGCAGGTATTTTTGCCCGGCAGATTGCTCCACTTGCTTAACCACCTGCGCTAACAACTTCTGCGCCTTGGCATAATCATGCTGCATATAAGCAACGAACGCTAAGCCATACTGCCCTGCCAGCCTGGTTTCTGTTTGCCCGCTGGCCACCTGGGTGTCAAAGAACGCTGCAGCATCGCTTAAACCCAGGGAGCTGCTGTCTTGCAAAACCCGGACTCTGGCCCGCATCAGATGAAAATCGAGGCCATCGAGTCTTTGCTTGTAGCGCTGATCCAGCAAACGCCCCTGGATGTCGGCCATGCGTTCGCTGGTCAGGGGATGACTGCGTAAATACGAGGGTGCGGTGTCGAGATAGTTACGGGAAGCGCTTTGCAGCCGGCCAAAAAACGTCACCATCCCATTGGGATCAAAACCGGCATCGCGCAAAATCAAAAAACCGACCCTATCCGCCTCGCGCTCAGCCTCGCGCGTGAAGTTAATCTGGCGCTGCAAAGCCACACCCTGCCCGCCCATGATCACCGCCATGGCGGCGTCCGGATGTGAACGTGCGGCCAATGCGCCCAGCAATAACGAGGCCAGCGGAATGAGCACATCAAAACGCTGGCTACCGATCATGCGCGCGATATGTCTTTGTGCTACGTGACCGATTTCGTGCCCCATCACCGAGGCCAATTCCGATTCCGTCTGTGCCGCCAAGAGCAGGCCAGAATGAAAACCGATAAAACCGCCGGGAAAGGCAAAGGCATTCAAGACCGGATCACGCACGGCAAAAAACTCAAAATTAACCCCATTCTCACCACGCGCATCGGGCCATTTTTCCAGCATCCGGTTGCCCAGTTGATTCAGGTATTCGGAGACTGGCCCATCATCGAGATAATCAGGATCACGCCGGACGCTTTGCATAATTTGCTCACCGACCTTGCGCTCCATCATCGGCGACAAGTCTTCGCGCGCACTGTCGCCCAGAGTCGGCAGATTTTGCGCATAGCTGATACCGGGCGCCGTGGCAAGGGAGGAGAAATATACCGTCGCCAATACCACAGCAGGCAAGATTTTCAGTCTGAAGACAGAGAGTTTTGATTTCACAGTGTTATGATGCCCACAAACGTTATTTGTTCCATTTTGCCCTAGAAATTGTTTCTCTATTTAATTTATGACTAGCACATCGAATCGCCACACCGAGCACGCCGAGCACGCCGAGCATGCCGATAACGGCCTGACGCATTTTGACAGCACCGGCCAGGCGCACATGGTCAATGTCGCCGGAAAAAAAGAAACGCATAGGATTGCCATTGCCTGTGGCGATATTTATATGAAACCTGAAACGCTGGCCATCATCGAACAAGGTACGGCAAAAAAAGGCGATGTACTCGGCATTGCCCGTATCGCCGCCATTATGGCCGCCAAACGCACCAGCGACCTGATTCCCCTGTGCCACCCACTGGCGCTGACCCGCGTCACGGTGGAGTTTAGTACTGGCACCAAACCCAATGCCGTCAGCTGCACCGCCCAGGTAGAGACCGTAGGGAAAACCGGGGTAGAGATGGAAGCACTCACTGCGGTTCAGATTGGTTTATTAACCATCTACGACATGTGCAAAGCGGTCGACCGTGGCATGGTCATGAAAGATATTCGTGTGGTAGAAAAACATGGTGGAAAATCTGGCGATTGGGTTAGTCAGATTGATTGATTGATTGATTTTGCATCAAATTTTTTACGCTTATTGCTAATATTCATATCAAGATAACGGTAGTACATTTTACTCAACGACATTGAGTTCAACGCAACGACTAGTCATAAGCTGCCGCAGAAGCACCTACCTGCAACCATTACCGAGACCAACCATGGTGAAGCCTGTCGCGCCCCTTTCCTTAGATGAAGAATCCCAAAGACTTGAGACATGGTTTCTCATGCTCGGCAATTTGTCACATTGTTTATGGTATTCAAAAAATCAAATTGATATGCTGGAAGGCGTTTGCCATACGCTGGTCACACAAGCCGGTTACCTGTCCGCTGAAATCGAGTTGCAGCAACAGGGTCATAGTGAGTTATACGGCGTCAATGCGACAACAGCGGCAACAAAAATTGAATCTGCTGGCGCGCAATTTCTGGCACTACCGCTGTATGTACAACAGCACTGTATTGGCACTCTGCGTGTGAGCGCCCATGCCAAGCTGACAGCCGGGACCGAAGCGCATACTTTTTTACAGCGCCTGAGTAAAGACCTGGGCAATGCCATAGAAGCACGATCAGGGCCGCAACTCCCCCTGCTGGTACCAGACCATTTGCAAGACCGCATAGAGATACTGGCGCTGGCCATTACCCAGAGCCCGTTTTCTATCGTGATCACCAATACGCTTGGACAGGTGGAATACTGCAATGCCAGTTTCAGCGCGATGTCAGGCTTTACGCTGGCCGATGTGTACCAAACCCCTATCTTGTGGAGCAATGCCGACGGCACTGATGAAAGCCTTAAAAATCAATTGCTCTCCTTGAAAAAAGGCGAACATTGGCAGGGAGAAATACTGAGCCTTTGCAAAGATAAGCGGCTCTGCCGGGAACGGCAAATCGTTGCTCCTTTGTGTGACGAAAGTGGCAAGATCACGCATCTGGTGGCTGTCAAGCAAGACATCAGCGCCAACGAAACGCAACTCAAAGAAGTCGAACAAGCCCTGCTATTGCGCGAACAAGCCCTGGTATCAAGCAGCAACGGCATCATGATTACCCGAAGTGACGCCGATGATCACTCTATCGTGTATGTCAACCCCGCCTTCGCCCGCATCACCGGATACAGCACAGACGAAGTCATCGGTCGCGAAGGCCGTTTTCTGGTAAGAGATGACCTGGCGCAACCCGATCTGGAAGAAATCCGCAGCGCCTTGCGCGAGAAGCGCGAAGGCCATGCCCTCTTGCGTAATTACCGGAAAGACGGCACCCAGTTCTGGAACGAGCTGCATATCTCGCCAGTCAAAGATGCCAGCGGTGCCGCTACGACCCACTTTGTCAGTGTGATTAACGATGTCAGCGAACGCGTTAATTACCAAAAAGAACTCGAATATCAAGCCACTCACGATAGCCTGACCGGATTAGCCAATCGCAATTTACTCAATGACAGGATCACCCAAGCCATCGCCTGGGCCAAACGGCAAGGCCTTAGCGTCGGATTGCTGCTGCTCGATTTAGATCATTTCAAGCTAATCAACGACGGTTCCGGGCATAGCGCCGGCGACATCGTACTGAAAGAAGTGGCGCACCGCTTGTCTCAATGTGTACGGGAAACCGACACGGTGGCGCGTTTGGGCGGTGATGAATTCGTGATTGTCCTGACCGATCTGCCGCAGCCAGAAGATGCCGATACCATCGCAGAAAAAGTACTAACGATATTATCCCGGCCGTTTGAAGTAGAAGGCCATGACATGCTGGTCACTGCCAGTATCGGTATTTCTTTGTATCCGCGCGATGGTGACAACGGCGAAACCTTATTGCGCTATGCCGATATCGCCATGTACCGCGTCAAAGAACATGGGCGCAATAGCGTGCGTCAGTTTATTCCTGAAATGGGCGTGACCGCAATCAGCCGTCTGAACATGGAAGGTGCCTTGCGGCGCGGTCTGGAACGGGACGAATTCATCCTGCACTACCAGGTAAAATTTGACACTTCAAGCAACCGCATGATCGGGGCAGAAGCGCTGGTAAGGTGGTGTCACCCTCAAATTGGTCTGATCCATCCGGTCGAATTTATTCCTTTAGCCGAAGAAACCGGCTTGATTTTGCCGCTCGGTGAATGGGTGCTGGCCGAGGCTTGCCGGCAACAGATTGCCTGGCAGGCTCAAGGCTTGCCGGCACTAAAGATCGCCATAAATATGTCCTCAAGGCAGTTCAGACAAGAAGATCTTGCCGAACGGGTGGCGGCGATTTTTACCAATACCGGCGTCAACCCCGGCGACTTCACGCTGGAGCTGACGGAAAGTATGGTGATGCAAGATGTGGACAGTACCTTGATCACCTTGCGGGCACTCAAAAAACTCGGGCTGTCCATTTCTCTCGATGATTTTGGCACCGGGTATTCCAGCCTGTCCTACCTCAGACGATTCCCCATCGATGAATTAAAAATCGACAAATCTTTCATCAATGACATTCACGATAATCCGGACGATGCCGCCATCGCCAGCGCCATCATCGCCATGGCGCTCAGTCTGGGCTTAACCGTAGTCGCAGAAGGTGTCGAGAAAAAGGAACAAGTTGCCATGCTGACGGAAATGAAATGCCATCACGTACAAGGTTACTACTTTGGCCGTCCTATGGATGCCGACAGCTTTGCCAGCCGCTTTCAAGAGCACCGTGCGGAACAATCCGCGGAACATGGCACGACGCCGATTCAAAACAAAAAATCCGTTCACGGCGTGGAATAAACTATGCATAAATTGCAATGGCACAGCAACTCTAGCGCGGAGCTATCGGCACTGCTGACACTGGCAAGTCTGGAAAATTCTGCCGCAATTGGCGACAGCACGGTGTATCACATCACCCATGATGGACGCGAAAAACTCGCCGTCGCCTTGCCCGATGGCAAGGCGATCATCATCGAACTCAGCCAACCCCAACACATAAAGCGCAGGCGCCAAGACCCGGTCGTGGCTCAGGATGCCGCCAGCAGATTGACATCACCAGCCGGCAATACCGGCTAACACTTTATCCGTATAAATGGATGGCGCCTCAATGGCTATCGCGGGCTGGCATCGTGGCTAACACAAGCGCATAACGGGCGTCGAGTATCGCGTGCGCCTTCCAGTAATCATAATATTCTGCATACGAAAACGGATGTAAGCGCTGTAAAGTGAGCATCGTGCGTTGCGCTTGTTTCCCCTGCCCGTTCAAGACATACACTTCGGCCAGTTTATTAAGGACATGGACATAGCCAAAACGCTGACTCATACGCTCAACAAACGCAATCTGCGCGCCAGACATTCCCTCCTTTGGTGTCAGTTGCATCAGCTCAAAATACGCGAAATATTCCGGAAACAAAGTAAACGAGGGGCGAATCAAGCGTTCTTTTCCAACATTCGTCTGACCTTTCCCGTTACGCAGCACACTGAACCCCGCCACCACTCGTTGATAATCCAGTGTAATTAACAGAAATACCAAACAAGAAAACATTCCCAGCGTCATTACCAGCTTGGCGGGTACATGCACACCTTCAGCGGGCCAGCGCAATTGATGCAACATCCCCATCAAAACCCCAACAGGAATTAAGACAAAAGCATACCAAAGAGGAAATTCGACCATGCTATGAACCAAGACTGCGGCTAAAAACAAACTGGCAAAACGTACTGCGGCAGAGGCTTTGACTAAGACACAAGTTTGCACCGCCCACCAGAGCAGACCGGAAAAAATCGTGATGGTCGCTGGCCAACCCAATTCTGCGGCAAAATTCATGATCCAGTTGTGTGCATGTTCGGCATACGTGGTCGGGGTAAAATCTGCCGCGATTCTCACCTGTTCGGCACAAAAGCCAAACCATCCAACGCCTAACCAGGGATGCTCTGCCGCCATACGCCAGGCTTGTTGCAACAACACCAGACGCTCAGAACGACCACCGACATGCCCGGCGACTGAGCCACTGGCAAAACCCAGCCATTTTCCTAATTGTGGCAAGCCAAGCACAAAACTGAGGTAAAGCGCCAGCAACAATGCCAGCAAGACACGATCAAGCGCGCGCTCATCGAACTTCTTCGGCCAGCATATCAACACAAACAACGGTGTGATGATCCAGCCTATGCGTGATTGCGTGAGTGCCAGACCCCAGAGCAACAGCACAGCCAGTAAAGTGCCAACCAGCGCAGACAAGTGAAAACGTTGATATAAATACCAGGCCGAAGCCAGAGCTAGGCAATACAGTAAGGCCAGCTGATTTGGCTGAGCCACATTGGCATACGGCCGGATCGTGTCCTGTGCGGTGTGAGAGATAAACATCACAAAGGGTGTCGCATCTACCCCCGCCACCTGTATTTGTTGCATCACCAGAGACAACATCGCGGCCAACAAATGCATAATAGCCAAGCCAAAACAAAGACGAGCTGCCCCACCGGTTTGTGCCGCCATGCTGGCACCAAAGATCATTGCGAGGGCACACAACAAAAAATAGACAAGTGGTAATGCCAGATCCGACGCATCGACCACAATGCCAAGCACTATCTGCAGACAGACGAGCACCGCAATCCCCAGCGGGATCATCAACAAGGCAGGGAAACGCCACACCGGCCGCTCAGTTCTGGCGATCGTCATACAGGCAATCAGCAAGCCCAGACAAATCAGCGCATCGTGATAATAAGTACGTAAAGGATGAATATGATAAGGATGAAGGTAACTAACAGCACCCAGCGCGCAAAATATAAAAATGGCCGTGTTAAATTGCTTATCGGATGTCATTAATAGAAGAATTGATCAAAGAAGTGTAAACGAAGAAATAGCAGACCCGGCTATGCAACCCAAGCAGCGCGAAGCGGTATTGTACAAGAGAGTGACGCGTGCGCAATCAGGTCTTGCGATGCGCACGCATGAAACGTCTCAGTAAAGACATCATCAAAGGCAGGCTAGCGAGTTGTTTATAAGGGCGCCACTTATCCAAATTTGCGCCACGGTCGTGAATTCAGAATTGAATTTTTTGACAGTATCGACTTATTTTTTAAATTCAAACGCTCATCATTGCAGCCACCAAAATTAAAACCTTTGTACCAATGAACTCGTACCACCCCATTTACTTTGAAGCACGTCCCCGCAATGAAATATATTGAGGAGCGCGCTCTCACCTGAATATAACATCTAACGGAAACGCGACAACAACCCCAAATTGCTTTGATATGAACGCTGTGCATCGTTAACATTTGCCTTTGGCGTGCTGTATTCCAGATGAAGATTATCATCAGTCGACCACCAGAGACTTTCGTCGACCCCACCTGTTTTGATAAACCGGTCAATCCCCGCATTGTCGAGTAATCGATCACCCGCGATCGCGGAAATCGGCCGATCAAGAGCACCTTTCACGGTTTTGAGACTGATTGAATTTTCAAGTTTTTGTATCGATTCATTATTCGGAGACTGTCGATCCGCACTGTTTGTCGCGATCAGAATTCCCTGCCCACCCATCACGTATAACGATACGTAGCGGAATTCAGCCCGTAAAGAAGCCACCACACTCAAAAGATCAGTTGGGGCGAGTCTATGTAATTGGAGCCATTGTTGCAGTACCCCATCTTGAGCCATACGAGAACGTGCAAGGCGGTAAAACTCCCGGTTATACAAGGATGCCGCACCAGCGAACCAAATGGAAGTAATCTCGATACTGACTACGTCGTACCCACTTTGCTTTGAGGAAAGCAATAATAGATTACGACCGTCAGTCACATGAAGTTGTACGCCAGGTGCAGAAGAAACGCGATTATTCACTTTGGAAAAATGTTCATCTGCCAACCGTACTACATCACGACTAAGTTCTGCAATATCCAGATGGTGAAAACCAGCATCATGGAAGACCCTACTTGTTACACCTGTTCCATAGCCAATTACCAACGCTCGCTCGCGGTGTTCCTGATGCAAGAGTGATGTCAGAGCAAATCCCATTTGCGCTTGCATCTCGCCTTTTGTTGCATCATTACCTTGAAACTTCCCGTTAGTCAGCAAAGTCTTTATTGGTCCATCGGGAGACGCGTTGACTGTTACGGTTGTCAGTCCGCCGTCGATACTTTCTGCGTGCTCGATCACTTGTCCCCATTGCTGCGGGGCAAAGTAAACATTTGCTCCGGAACTCAATACGTCATAGTTCAATTGTGCACCGAGAGACATCACAACTATCCCTGCAGTGCTTGCAAATAACGCGACATCCCACCGGTTAAGTCTGGTTGAAGTAACTACAAGCAACAAGGCAGCAAGAATCAAGGCACTAAAAGCGATGACTTGGGTTGAAATGAGACCGCCGAAGAGCGGCAACAAGCAAAATCCAAACAACAAGACCCCAGTGATGTTGCCAAGGGTATTGAGAGCAGCACCGAATCCAAGCATGGCAATCGGCTTCCTGCGGCCAGCTGCAGTAGCAATATCCATTCCAAAAGCGTAAGCCGCACCAATAAATAAAGTTGGAGGAATCATCAATAGCGCGCAAACAGCACCACGTATTGCTTCCCGAGCAGAAAACGATTGTGCCGCCGGATATTGTGCAAAACTGGCGAAGTAAGCAGGAATATCGAACCACCACAAAATTCCGGCAGCCGTGCTGGCAGCCAGGCCAAGCAGTGCCCACACAAGTAATCGTAAGCGGTCACTGTCCGGCTTGGATAACAAGCGTCTCGCAGCCTCGCCACCACCAGCCAAACCGAGTAGGAAAGTTGCAAGCATTAATCCGAACGCATAGACACTGTTACCGGCAACGATGGACAGCATGTGGACATAGACAACTTCCAGTCCAAGCGACAGAATGCCACCGACACATAAGGCTAGCAAAGCGGCGACCGCCGCCTTTTTTGGCAAATGAACTACATTTTCAAAAGATTGTATGTCAGTCGTAGCAAGTGTCACTTGGGTCGTGACAAAACGCTTTGACAATTGAATAGCGCCAAGTGCCACCAGCAAATTCAGCCCAGCAGCCACCAACGTGGTTTGCGATGCGCCCAACAGGGGAATTACCGCATAACTTGTCAATAATGCGCCAGCAGCCGCACCACCGGTATTGGCAAAATATAACCACGCCACATTAAGTCCTATCCTTTGCGATTGTGTCCCCAGCGCCTGCGCAAGCACCGGCAACGTCGCCCCCATCAATACCGTCGGAACCAACAACACCGTGGCACCAAGCGCCACCCGTAATCCGAGCAACATCGGCGAATCAGGTGCATGACCAGCTGCCAGCGCCACGTACATCTGCTGGATGAACTCAAACAAAGATGGCGTCAAAACACAGTAGCCAGCAATCAGCATTTCCATTATGGCGTAGGCTACCAATGGTCGATTTGTCTTCAGCGCCAGTCGGCTACCCATCAAGGAACCGATAGCCATGCCACCCAGAAAGGTTGCCAGAACTGTCAGGGTGGCGGTAGACGTACTACCGAACACCAGAGCGAGTTGTTTGGCGAATAGAACCTGATACACGAGGGCAGCCGCCCCGGAAACAAAGAACATCATGCCAAGGCGTCGCTCAAGCGAACCCTGTCTGGTATCCGCAACGACATTCACCATGGCATCCTTACTCACATTGACGTGTGCAGCAAACCCGCACATCCAGTACGTCTGCAGCGCCACAACAACTGCAGTAGCAAGGATCATCAGCCAGCATGCCCAAGGATGCGCCACCAACCAATGAATAGTAGTACGAAGCAAAACAACCCAAATTGCCCAGGTAGCAAATCCGATGAGAGTGGCCCATCGCCGAGGCGCAGCCGACCATGGAACAGAGGTAGTGCATAAGGCGATTGCCGCCAACACGAAAGGCACTGCGACGATCAGATCGGCGACATAATGTTCGCCCAGGCAGAGAGTCGCCATCGCAGTCAAAGTGGCCAGCGCTATTAAAATAGTGCGCGACCACCAGGCAGTGCCGCTGCGCCACCACAAAATACACACCGCCAACATCCAGCCAAAGTGCATGGATGGCATGCCATTGCGCGGGGCGATACCGACCCCTATTATTTTTAACGGAAGGTTCGCAAAATTACCTAAACCAAGATCAAAGCGATCACCAAACACATATTTAGGCCCAGCTATAGGAAAAAAGTGGTAAGCAAGCAACGCACAGGTCGTCAGCACCACCCATGTCAGAACAGCAGATGCAACATACGGTGGGCGTTGACGGAGCTGACGCAAAGCGAGCGACATAAAAGCCAGAGGGGGCGCCATCCCGTATGCCAAAGTCAGTAGATGCCCCAATAACGGGGATGATCTGGCAATCTCCAACAAAGGTAAAGTAAAATTTAGTCCCGATGCCCGATCCCATTGCAACATATACATATCATAAGTAAATGGATGTAACGTTGATGTGAGGCCAAGCGCGGCTCCCGGTACCATCATAAATAATAATGTAGATACAACAAGATAACGTAGCCGGCTTTCAAACACCGGATCAACCCCTTGGAAAGGTACTCTGACTAATCGAATAGCAAGTAGCACAGTAGCAGGGATTGACATGCAATAAATTAACCAAATCGTAGCAGAAAATCCGGCAGGATCAGGCTCCCAAGAGATATGTAGATCTGAAGCATATGCGCGCCATAAAATGGCAGTGACGACTGGCCAGGACAAAAAAACTATCCATTGTGCAATACGACTAGGGCGTCCCGCCCAAAACAACATTGTCAATGCGGTACTGTAACTACTGCAAACAATGAAGATATTTTTGCCGGACAAGGACCACATTGCACCAGCAACATCCTGCAATGGCCAAGGATTCAAGCCAAGTGCAGCAGTTAGCGAAAGTAGCGTCGCCCCAACCAAAAATATCCACACTGCGCGCCTTGAATCAGCAACTTCGTGATTCATTAATGATTCATTCATTTGATATGTCGACTTTTTTATTGGATGATGTAAGTAACAATTACGGTTGAAACGGCGCGATACCAATTACTGCAGCAGTTTTGGCATCAACCATCACCACAAAGATAGACGCACTAATTTTGATGGCTTGATACCTGGCAGTTTTCTCGTTATAGCCGCGCTGGCTTAGCCAGCTATTAATTTCGCTTATCTTCGCAGGATTGTCCTTTTTCAGCTGCTCAATAGATAATGCATTGTTCAGAATTTCAGAGGCCATTGACGTATAGGGAATATACAGTTGCGGCAAGTGACCGCGCCCGCCTCCGAATGAAGCCATGGCATGCACTGCAGAAATATCTGATTTATCAATAGGTGCCTTGGTGCCAACCCAACGCGGCCCCCACCACGGCAAGTCCGCCCTGCCCTTGGCCAGATTAGCATCGGTCAGCTCACTGGCCTGAATCACTTGAAACTTATTACCCAGCGCTGCCACATAGGCAGGGCGTGCCTCTAAAAGAGTGCTAACGCCATACGCCATCGCCCCCATCTGCAGCAAAGCGATGATAACAAGGTCGAGCTTCATTCCTTTCTTACCAGATTTAAAAGCAATCAAAGTCAACAAAGGGCCGAGCACCACGTCAATACCTACCACTAAAAGAAAAATTTCGTGACCGCCGATCGCCATCAGCATCGGCGCCGGATACCATACAAACCAACACAACGCTAATAATAAGAGTCCCACCACCAAGCTAATAATAAGATGAAGACCACTAGCGCGAAATCTAGACATGATTGCTATCCATGAATGAGTTGAAATTGAAACTACTTACTTAAAAAAAACAACCCGCCGTAGCGGGTTGTTTATTCGCAGAACAACAATTAAATTATGGGCAACCAGCCATACCAGGTTTCATACCACGCGTTGCATCGCAAATTGTGCCAGTAGCGGCCCAGACCATGTTGGCTTGACCAGAAACAGCTGATGGAGTGAGTGTAGTAATAATTAAAGCAGACCCAGCTGCATTCGTTGCAGCGGTTGTAGCACTCGCTATCACACCAGCACCTGAAATCGTCGGAAGAGTAGTAATGAACTTAGTTGCTGCCATTTGTGGAATACTACCGGAACCCATAGTCATACAATTAGTCCAAGCGCCATCTGTCTGATAGCATTCAGCCATTGCAAGCTTCAAGGAATCCAGTTCTGCCATTGCGCCAGCTGCGCGAGTGCGTGAAGTGTAGTTAGAGTACTGTGGCAAAGCAACAGCAGCCAAAATACCGATAATTGCAACAACAATCATCAATTCAATTAGAGTAAAACCGCGTTGCATTTTTGAGGACAGATTCTTGGAAGTCATTTGATACTCCTGGTAATAGAGACAAAAAAAGGGGGAAGACACCAAACTACTTAGCAAAGTATATGCCAGGTACAAAACAGCAGATTATTTGTCTATTTTGTCTAAAAATGCATCCCTTAGTATTTATTTTTGGCTTTTCTTATGACAATTTTTGTCGCTTAAATTGAAATAGCCAAAATTTGTCACTTAATTTTTACTTATCATCACGATTCAAGCAAAAATAGCATTTTTGTCCCTGACAAATCAATCACGTCGCCATCCATTAATTGCCGTGGAATGGCACTCATCGTCACATCATTGATTTTTGCGAAAACATTCCCTTCTACGTGAGCGATAAGGTATTGCTCCAACTGACGGGTGACAGAAACGACCAGGGCGCCCTGACGCCCAAGCGTTGTCACTTCCTTATTTAACAGCAGTTCTTTGCCCGCGTTACTACCATTGAGTACCTTGATTTTTGCCATGACGGGTAGCGCTGAGGCTTGTATCTTTGCCGCCGGCACTGGCGTGGCTGCGGGCTTGATAGATTCCGCAATTCTGGCTGTGCCGACTTGATACTGAAGTTTATATTTTCCGATTTCGATGACATCGTCCTGTTGCAGTAAATGCCTGGTCACAGGCTGACCATTCACTTGTGTGCCGTTGGTGCTTCCCAGGTCAAGAATAAAGACACCGACCGTACCGGTATCGATGGCGGCATGCTTTCCGCTAATGGTCGGATGAGCGAGCACCAGCTCATTATCCGGACGCCGGCCTATGCTGACGCGCGATTTAAGCAATGCCATTTCTTGCTGGATCAGGCCATTTAATGTGACGATAATTTTCGCCATAAGACTCTCACAAAACTTGTTTTTAGTTCGAAAATGCGGCGATGTCAGCCCAATTAGCTGGAAAAAATATTTTCCAGCAAGCCGCGTTGATGCAGTTCGGTGACCTTGCATAACACCACAGAAATATTGTCGCGACCGCCAAAATTATTGGCATGATCAATTAATGCCTGGCAACATACATCAAGCTGACCTGAGTACTGATGCAGGATGTGATGAATCTCATCATGATTGAGCATGTCTGTCAGTCCGTCAGAGCACAGCAAATAAAGGTCACCCTCTTCCATTTGATGCTCGTGTATCTCAATTTCTATCGACTCCTGGGCGCCAATGGCGCGCGTAATCAAATTTTTAATTGGTGAAAACTGCGCGTTCTTTTGGGAAATTAAGCCAGCGTCGATTTGCGCTTGCAATACCGAGTGATCGCGCGTCATTAACGTCAGTTCATCATCGCGAAAACGATAAGCGCGAGAATCACCGACATGGGCGATCAGCAATTTGTCTTGATGGGTCAAGGCAACCACGGCCGTGGTTCCCATGCCAAGATATTCCTCATGTTCATGCGCGGCAGCCAGCACCCTGGTATTGGCAAGCGTAATCGCATCCGTGAGCCACTTTGCACCGATGGAGATATGCTTGGTAAAAACAGGTAGCCAGGCAGATTTTTGCTTTTTTTGCAGCTGCTGACTAATTAATTCTACGCACATTTTGCTGGCGACCTCACCCGCGTTATAGCCCCCCATGCCATCAGCCAGAACCGCGAAGCCTGACTCGGCACAAATTTCTATGGCGTCTTCATTTTGTGCTCGCACTAAGCCTGTGTCAGAGAGGCCTGCAAACTCCAGTACGGGTTGAAATGGCATAGTAAGCTAAAAGTTAACAATGGTGGTATTACGGTATAGATTCATGTGCAGTGCAGTGCGTTGCGTTACGCCAGATCAATGAATTTATTGATCTGTAGAATTCGGAGCGTCAACATGCCGTTTTCGCCCCAGGAAAGCGATAAAAAAAATGCTCGCTGCACCTGTCAAGCCGGCCAGACTAAGCTTAACATTAAGTAAGGGAATTGTTGCATAAAGAGAAGGAAATTGACTTTTTATCACACTTGCAGCAACGACATCCGAAACCATCATCGTCAACGCGATATATCCAAGCATCGCTGCGCCGATCACAACAATGATAGGAAAATGGCGTATCAAGCCAAGCACCAAAGTGCTACCCCACATAATAATGGGAATACTGACAAGAATTCCCAAGATCATTAATAGCATTTGATTCTCGCCGCCGGCGTGCTGCGCAGCCCCGGCTACAGCGACAACGTTATCAATACTCATGGCAATGTCTGCAATGATAATGGTTTTAATTGCCGTTAACAATCTTGCACTGCCATGAATGTCTCCCTGCGAGTCATCCGTCTCGGCCAGCAGTTTGATGGCAATCCAAAATAGCAATGCCCCGCCGATTAACTTAACATAGCTTAACTGAAGTAAATTCACGGCGAACACCAGTAACACTATACGTGCAGCGATCGCACCGGCAGTGCCCCACAAAATTCCGCGCAAACGCAGACGCTCAGGTAAATTTCGACATGCTAAGGCAATAACAATCGCATTGTCGCCGCCTAGCAATAAGTCAATCAGGATAATCTGCGCGACGGCCCACCAGCTAATTTCAGTCAACATACTCATATTTGATGCACTATTCGATTTTACCAACGGACGTTCAATAACGAAGGACCGCTGGCAGCAATAAAAATAGGGAGCATCGCTCCCTATTTGAGGTACTAATTATACCAACCGGATTACAGCATGGCTTTGAGCAAGCGTGCCATTTCTGATGGGTTCTTTGTTGCTTTAATGCCGCACTCTTCCATGATGTCGAGCTTGGCTTGTGCCGTATCTGCGCCACCGGAAATCAAGGCACCGGCATGACCCATGCGTTTGCCAGGAGGCGCGGTAACGCCGGCAATAAAACCAACGACAGGTTTTTTCATGTTGTCACGTACCCAGTAGGAAGCATTTGCTTCATCCGGGCCACCAATTTCGCCGATCATGATGACCGCATCGGTATCAGGATCATCATTGAACATCTGCATAATGTCGATGTGCTTCAGACCATTAATCGGGTCGCCACCGATACCGACAGCGGTAGATTGCCCCAGACCCAGGGCAGTCAACTGACCTACCGCTTCGTAAGTCAAGGTACCGGAACGTGAAACCACGCCGATACGACCTTTACGGTGAATATGACCCGGCATGATGCCGATCTTGATTTCGTCAGGGGTAATCAAGCCAGGGCAGTTTGGCCCGAGCAATTTAGTCTTGCTACCGGATTTTGCCATCCGGTCTTTCAGCATCATCATGTCACGGACAGGAATGCCTTCTGTGATGCAAATAGCCAAATCGAGATCCGCTTCTACGGCTTCCCAAATCGCTGCGGCAGCACCTGCCGGCGGTACATAAATGACAGAAACCGTCGCACCAGTCGCCGCTTTAGCTTCGGCGACATTCGCAAAAATAGGAATGCCTTCGAAATCTTCGCCGGCTTTTTTCGGGTTGACACCAGCAACGAAACAGTTTTGACCGTTTGCGTATTCGCGGCACATACGAGTATGAAACTGGCCAGTTTTGCCAGTGATACCTTGGGTAATAACTTTTGTATCTTTATTGATCAGGATGGACATATCTGTTCCTTGCGATTATTTAGCTTGTGCAGCAGCGGCAACAACTTTCTGCGCTGCTTCTTCCATCGTGTCAGCCGCGATGATAGGCAGACCGGAGTCAGCGAGCATTTTTTTGCCGATGTCTTCGTTGGTACCCTTCATGCGCACAACTAAAGGCACCTGCAAAGATACTGCTTTAGAAGCGGTAATCACGCCTTCTGCGATCACGTCACAACGCATGATGCCACCGAAAATATTCACCAGAATCGCTTTCAGACCCGGGTTTTTCAACATGATCTTGAAAGCTTCTGTCACTTTTTCTGCAGTAGCACCACCGCCTACGTCGAGAAAGTTGGCCGGCTCGCCGCCGAACAATTTGATTGTGTCCATGGTGGCCATCGCCAGACCGGCACCGTTCACCAGGCAGCCGATATTACCGTCGAGGGAAATATAGGCCAGATCAAATTTCGAGGCTTCGATTTCTGCCGGATCTTCTTCATCCAGATCGCGGTAAGCCACGATTTCTGGTTGACGGAACAAGGCATTTGCATCGAAATTAAACTTAGCATCTAAAGCAATAACTTTACCGGAACCAGTCAAGATCAGAGGATTGATTTCTGCCAGTGAACAGTCGGTTTCCATGAAAGCTTTGTACAAGCCTTGCAGTTGCGCACGAGCATCTGCGATAGATGCTTCTGGCACACCGATTTTACGGGAAATATCATCAGCTTCTGCATCTTGCAAGCCAGCGCCTGGATTGATGGCAATGGAATGCAGCAGTTCAGGATGAGATTCGGCAACTTCTTCAATATCCATGCCGCCTTCGCTGGAAGCCATCAGAACAACGCTCTGGCTAACGCGGTCAGTCACCATACTGACGTACAATTCTTTCTGGATATCAGCGCCTTCTTCGATCAGCAAGCGGCGAACCTTCTGGCCTTCAGGGCCAGTTTGATGCGTCACCAGTTGCATACCCAAAATAGCATCCGCGTATTCGCGTACTTGTTCCAGCGATTTGGCAACTTTAACGCCGCCGCCCTTACCGCGGCCACCGGCGTGGATTTGCGCTTTCACAACCCATACGGAACCACCCAGAGTTTCTGCTGCTTTGACTGCTTCGTCTACCGACAAGCACGGGATACCACGTGGCACGGTCACTCCGAATTTACGGAGGATTTCTTTACCCTGATACTCATGAATTTTCATACGACTTCCCTTCGGACGCTGAGGTATTAGTTAAATTAGTGAAATGATTTACAACATAGAACACAAAAACGGAACAGCGATGCAATGAACAGTCAGACTGCCCAACGCGGGTAATATTGCACAACGGCCGGTCCATCAAGACGTAGCGCATGACAACGATTGAGTTGAAACGGTTGTTGGGAAAGCTCGGTATTTGTGGCGTTACTGGCGTCGTCACGCGTATCAATGACATCACCGGCGAACGCCTGCACTGCCGCCGTAGGAAGAATCTGTGCCAACTCGGTAATGTGGGTACATCCATTGATACCCGACATTCGTTCTTTGACCCCCTGGCGGAACTGCTGCATCAGGTTCAGCCCGATCAGCTTCCGGTAATCCGGGCCTATCGTGTTACAGAAGCCGGGATAAGGCACAGCATCGGACACGGCCTCGGTGTCAACGATAGAAAAACTGGTATCGATAGTAATACGCAAACTGAGATCATGCAGCGGAGAACCGACCGGGCGAACACCGGAAGCAAGAACAATGTCGCGGGTCTTGGTGTCAATAATTTGAGCGTCGAGATCCCACAAACCATCTTCACGCGCAAAGGCCTGAATGGTAATGGTGCGCGTATGCTTCAACGCACGTCGGAGAGTGGACGTAGATAAGGGCATAAATCCCTGCTTGGCGGCTAATTCAGTATAAAAAAGCCACAATTGCGTGTCGCTATCGAAGTTTCTACGATAACAGCCGCTCCTGCGGCGCTGCAAAAAACCTGAAGAGTTTAGCACAGCTAGGCGGCGAATTCCAATTTGATAGCCAGCCTTCTTGGAAGCCCAGCTAAAAATGAAGCTAAAGATACTATTTTATAATCAAATAAAATAAATATCTTGCCATGAAGTGAGCACTGACTGGCGCTGTCAATACGCGTCATTATGCAACTATGCAACTATGCAACTATGCACAGTGAAGTAGATCTTTTTATATCGGCAGAGCCATAACCGCAGCTGCTGGCTAAAGAGAATATTAACCTTAAGAAAATCATCAGCGCGCTGCTCAGTCAACGGCTACATCATTTTATAATTCGTCATCCCTGTCATGATCGGCATGACGAGACGAACGCATCGCTAACTGTATTGATTTCCCGGAAAATCCACGCTGCTGCAAAAAATGCATTTGTTTAGCGCGCTGTAGATGATCAAGGGGCGCTGCCGGGTATTTTTTATGCAAAACATCGATTGCCCTGCCGGCCTCGGAATCCGCCAAGCCAGATTTTAGCCTGTCGATGTCGCTTCGCTCCAGCCCGTGACTTTGTAGCTCCGCAAGAATACGTTGATTGCCAAACCGGCCTTGGCGCCGACGAACCAGAGACTCTGAAAACCTTTCAACAGAAAGAAATTTTGCGGCCTCTAAGCTATCAAGCAAAGCATCAAGGTCATCGCCCTCTTCTACATAGCGCATCAACTTACGCGCCAGCTCTATGCGGCTATGTTCTCGCATAGAAAGATAACGTAAAGCCCGCCCCTTGAGACTGATTGTTAATTTAAACACTTAATTTAGTCACTTAGTTTAGCCACTTAGTTTAGCCACTTAGTCATATCCACCACTTCCATCACTTCCACCAAGCAATCAAGCCACAAAGCCATGATGCAAAAAAAAGAAACCGGTCGTCCCGACAAAATCAGGAGGACCGGTTTTTTCATGCATCAATATTATTTACTCGGCAGTGACCAGTGGTGGCAATAACGGCACACCAAGCTGCACCCTGACCTTATTTTCAATTTCATGGGCTAACGCCGGGCGTTCCACCAGGAAATTACGCGCATTATCTTTACCCTGGCCTATGCGTTCACCATTGTAGCTATACCAGGAACCGGCTTTTTCAATGATTTTTGCATCCGCACCCAAATCCAAAATCTCACCTTCACGGGATGTGCCTGCACCGTAAAGAATATCAAAATGGGCTTCTTTAAATGGCGGGGCCACTTTGTTTTTAACCACTTTTACTTTTGTTTCATTACCAATGACTTCGTCACCGGATTTGATAGATCCGGTACGACGAATATCGAGCCGCACTGAAGCATAAAATTTCAATGCATTGCCACCGGTTGTGGTTTCAGGGCTACCAAACATCACACCAATTTTCATGCGGATCTGATTAATGAAAATGACCAGCGTATTGGTGCGGTTGATACTACCGGTCAATTTGCGCAAAGCTTGTGACATCAGACGCGCTTGTAAACCAGGCAAAGAGTCACCCATGTCGCCTTCAATCTCGGCACGTGGCGTCAGTGCCGCGACAGAATCAATGACGATCAGATCAACACTACCGGAACGCACTAAGGCATCGGTAATTTCTAATGCCTGCTCGCCGGTATCTGGCTGAGAAATCAGTAAATCGGAAAGATTCACACCCAGCTTTTGGGCATAACCGACGTCAAGCGCATGCTCGGCATCGATAAACGCGCAGGTGCCACCAAGTTTTTGCATTTCTGCAATGACTTGCAGCGTCAGCGTTGTTTTACCCGACGATTCCGGACCATAAATCTCAACCACACGCCCGCGTGGCAAGCCACCTACACCCAAGGCAATATCCAGGCCCAAAGATCCGGTAGAGACCACTTGTATCTCTTCTATCACCGCGCCGTCGGCCAGGCGCATAACGGAACCTTTACCAAATTGTTTTTCAATTTGCGCCAGAGCAGCGGCTAGTGCCTTACTCTTTTCAGAGCTGTTATCAGATTTTTTATCGTCCATAAATTCTTTCAGGTAGGTACCAACAACACGGAGTCTGGTTGATTAATTTCGTTCACGTCACACTGTATAAAAAATCAGTACTTTATGCAAGCATCATTTTTAAAAATGACGAATAATTTTTGATTGATTAAAAAAAGAGTGGCGAAATTGTCGCGCAACGAACAGCGCAAGGAAGGTCCGGCAAGGAAATTGAGCGATATTTAAAGTGCTATCTCGTGCGGGAAATCTATCCGTTGATCCTTGCCGACTTGGCGGCTGCGGCGAAAACTTCTTGCCATCGGAGCGTGAATGCGCCCACTGAGTACCAGTTTACCAGTGTTAAGAACGAGTACTCCCCTGGTATTCGTGATGAAGCCCATGAAAAAATGAAGGCTGCCGGCGTCGACTGGGTTGAGGTCTTTTATCATTGAACCCGCCAGTATTCAACACTTGGCGACTGCTTAACCATTTAGCAGCTTGATCTCTGGAACAGTGTCCAAAATCGGGAAAAACTGACGCCATGAAATTCAGCTGATGGCAGACTAAATATAGAGAGAACCTATCCATGGAGTATCAATTTATGCAGCGCAGATGTTTTAAAAAATTAAAGAAGGAGAAAAATTCATGAGAGACGTCAACCAACATTTATCTACAGGCGTTATAGCCAGGTAACTCCGAAAGTCTCCGCTTCTCACTTTATCGCTTAAGGTTCCCATGAATAAATTAATCGCTGTCCTAGTCTCTGGCTTGTTCGCTACCTCCGTTTTTGCACAAACTTCTGCTCCTGCAACACCCGCTGTTATTAAAGCCGAAACAAAAGCAGTTAAAGCCGATGTCAAAGCTGAAAATGCAGAAGCTAAAGTGGATGTCAAATCGGACGTCAAGGTAGAGAAAGCAGAAGCGAAAGCGGCAAAGAAAAAAGCAGAAAGACACGCCAAGTCTGTAAAAGCAAACGCCAAGGACAATGCTACAGTTGCAGAAGTTAAAGCCGACGCGGTTGCTGACAAAGCAGAAGCCAAAGCTGACACGGCCGCTATTAAAGCTAAGGGTAATGCAAACGTCAAAGCCGCGACTGTTAAGTAATTCTTTTTCCCGGCACAAAAAAGCAGGCTTGCCTGCTTTTTTTTCGTCTGTAGAAAAGGTCGGCCAGTTTGGAATACTAAAGTTCGGCGTGTGAAAACCGCTCTAAGCTACGCTGGTCGCATACGATCAGTATTACCCATGCTGATACCACAATAGCCAGTAAACTGACTAGCGACATCGAATATCGGTTCGCCTCTCACTTGAAGATACTGCGCCGCCCATCAGCAAGTGCGCGATTGCATCCTCAGATAACGACGTTCGGCTCCTGGTAGATACGAGGGGAAGCGCGTTGCTGTCCGGTAAAAATTGCCATCTCCTTTTGCTTGAGTCAGGTCGCGTACAGACGTTGTATTACAAGGTGCAATCGGCCCCGCTCCAACCCTGTTCCAGATCCAGTATTTCACACCCACGTAGCAGGAGCTTCTTGCTAACGATATAGTCTTGAATCCGATAAGCGTTACGCGCATCTTTTTTACTTCGGCTAACTACTTTGTAAGCCTCGAACGCTACCAATAATGGGCTAGAAACATGGACTGGAAACGAGCATGAAATCGGAGTCTCCAGTCACACAAGCTGCCCACTACTGAGTCAACAACAACCGTAGCAGCTAATTCACTAGTGAACGAATAGCGCAATCAAAATAACGATTGGAATAGGAATGCCAAGTAACAACAGAAGAATGGATCGCATAGTAGTCTCCGAAATGGTTAGAAAATGAACGAGGAAATTAGCGAATGATATGGCCAGACGCGCCAACAACCCGGTCTCGTTGACGACCGCCAACGGTTGCTGCCAGACTGGCGATGAATGCTCCGCACAATAGTGCGACAAACATCCACAAAGCCGAATGCGCGGCAGCTTTGCGAGCGCTTTCAGCCGCTTCCTTTGCGGACTCTTTCGCGTCGCTAGTTGCCTTGTTTAAACGGGCATACACGGCATCGATCCTGGCTTCAGCATCGCGCTGACTAATTCCGCTACGCTTGGCAATGAGGCGAGTCAGGTATTCGCGATCCTGGGTGGAAAATGATACGGTGCGCATGTTGCTAACAAAAATTCTATTGACTTCGTTATGGATGGCGCTAGTACTGGCGTCTGATGCCGGCTGGTCCGAGCGCAACAGCATGTCTGAAAAATAGTCCAGGGGATTGCCAATGGAATCGCCGGAAGATTTCACGGAATTGACAGCACCGGCAATGGCGGGAGCCGCGCTAGTTCCTGCCTCGATTGCATCGCTGAGGATGGCGCGGGCTCCGCCGGCCAACAGCGCAACCGTCAGCAATGAGGCGACCGCCCAACTCAACAAGCCATGAGCGGTATCACGGAAGTAAACCTCGTCGGTATGCACGTTCGCCCATCTTATGCGCAGCCGTCCGGCCAGATATCCGCCTACACCGGATGAGATCAATTGCATGAACACGATCCAGACGATGGTCGTCGTGCCGATCGCGGAAACGCTGTAAGACCAGGGAGAGATCGAAGACAAGCCGAGCCCAAGTCCCAGCATGAGCAATATGAGAGAAAGCGCCGCGGCCGCAGTCGCGCCGGCGAATACGGCGGCCCACGACACGCCTGATGCGTGAGAGTCGCCAGTGCCGGTGTCAGCAATGACAATTGCTGCCGGACCTGAAGGGTATTGTTGAGGCTGCATAGTGTTTTCCTTTTTGTGTGAGATTACCAAAGCACCTGAAATACATCAGAGCGACTTTTGATTGCCAAGAGCAGGCAAAAAATTGCTGATCTCGCTAGTCGGGCGTTGCCACTTCCTGATAACGCCCGGGCTTTTACCTGGCCTACTATTCTAGGATAGCGCAGCCAGGCATTCTGTACGGTGTCGAACAGATCGCCCCGGTCCAGGGCCTAGTCCGGAGCACCTTGATGAGCGGCGTCATCCCCATCCCCTTCATGATGCTCATGATCGTCATGAGGGTGATGGCGCAGCGGCCTGACGGCATGGGGCAGTTACTCATTACGACAAAGCTGAATATACCGGGATGATTAGCGAGCTTGATGATGGCCGCGACAGTGTGCGGCAGGGCATTGACCCTATGACGATTCCCGCTTGCCGGACAGGGATAGCATCCGGCAAGCGAGTTGTTGACACATGATCGGTTCCCCGTATCTTGAGAATATGGCTTGGCGTACCAACATCGGAAAATGTCATCGCCAATCTGCAGCCCCACCTAGAATGACAGCAGAGACAAAATTGTCAAACAGCGTACAATTTTTGCCGACTGGCAGTATGCAATTTTGCTGCGGGCAGAGCCATGGTTCTCTAGTAGACGCCATATTTTTTGCAGGTCGCTGATTTTCAGCAAAACTGAAAAAATTGCCCGCTGTTTGATCTTTCTGGTATTCGACAGACGCGGAAATATGGTCCGGAGCAGGGCAACAAACAAAGAAGTTGTTGGTCGGGATGGCGTTCGAAAATAGGAATGAAAACGACGGACAGTGAACTGAAGCGCAAAACTTGATATTCAACTTTTGCGCTTCAATCTGCCGATTTTGCGAGTGCTTATTTGCCCTGGCTTACCGCATGGTCGCAATCATCTGTTCGAGCTTAACAGTGTCGGCGCAGAACAGGCGTATGCCTTCTGATAATTTCTCGGTGGCCATGGCGTCTTCGTTCAACTCGAAACGGAAGCGCTTTTCATCCATAGGCATCTTTTGAAGATCCGAGGCCTGAGCGGCTTCCTTGCTGAGTTTTTGCGTGATCGTCGTGGTGGCATCGCTTAATTTCTGCAACAAATCAGGGCTAATGGTCAGCAGATCACAACCAGCCAGTTCTAAAATTTGTGAGGTATTGCGAAAGCTCGCGCCCATGATTTCGGTCGGGTAGCCGAACTTACGATAATAAGTGTAGATTTTCTTTACCGACAATACCCCTGGATCATCGGCACCGTAAATTTCCTGCCCGGTCTGCTTCTTGTACCAGTCATAAATACGTCCGACGAAAGGGGAAATAAGCTGGGCACCCGCTTCAGCACAGGCAATCGCCTGCGGCAAGCCGAATAACAAGGTCATGTTGCAGCGTATGCCTTCTTTTTCCAGTATCTCAGCAGCCCGGATACCTTCCCAGGTCGATGCAATTTTGATCAATACGCGTTCCTTGGGAATACCCGCGGCCTGATATAAAGCGATCAGATGACGGCCTTTGGCAACAGTTTTTTCTGTATCAAAGGACAGTCTGGCATCGGTTTCTGTCGAGACGCGACCGGGTACGATGGCTAAGATTTTCAGTCCGAAGGCAATCAAAAGATGATCAATGATGTCATCAGTAGAGTTATCTGCATGCTGCTGCACTACCTGCTCCAACAAGGGCAAATAGTCGGTCTTTTGCACTGCTTTGAGTATCAGTGATGGATTGGTGGTGGCGTCACGCGGCGTATAGGCCTGCATACTCTGGAAATCACCGGTATCGGCAACAACCGTGGTGTATTGCTTGAGTTGATCCAGTTGGCTCATCGTGTGCTTCATCGATTGGTTCATAAGATTGGGTTCGCTAAAATGATCAGGGACTGACTTTGATTGTACTTGTTCCTGTAACAATATCACCAATTACCGCCGCTTCCAAAAAATCTCCGGCTCTGAACAACGCTAACACGTCTTCCACCGCAGACGGATCGCAAGAGACCAGCAATCCACCCGAAGTTTGCGGGTCCGACAATAAGGCCTGTTGCACCGCGCTGATGCCATCTAGCTGCACATCATGACCGTACGCCGCCCAGTTGCGCGCAGAGGCACCGGTAATATAGCCCGCTTCAGCCAGTTGCTGCACTTGTGGCAGTAAAGGAATCTGCGCCATGCTTAATTGCGCGCCGACCCCCGCGCCTCTACAGACTTCCAGTAAGTGCCCGAGCAAACCAAAACCGGTCACATCGGTCATCGCATTCACACCGTTCATGGCTGATAGCGCCTGACCGGGTTTATTCAATTTGGTGGTATTAAGGATCATGCTGCTGTAACCAGCGGCATCCAAGGCTTGTTTTTTTAACGCTGCCGACAAAATGCCGACGCCTAAAGGCTTACCAAGAATTAGCTTATCGCCGGCTTTGGCGTCAGCATTGCGTTTCACCTTGGAAGGATGGATCAGACCCAGAACCACCAGGCCATAAATCGGTTCCACCGAGTCGATAGTGTGACCGCCGGCGATCGGAATACCGGCTTCGGCACAAATACTCTCGCCACCCTGGATGACTTTACCGATCACATCCAACGGCAACTGACTGATCGGCATGCCCACCAGCGCCAGCGCCATGATAGGCGTACCGCCCATGGCATACACATCAGAAATGGCATTGGTGGCAGCGATCCGGCCAAAATCGTAGGGATCGTCAACGATGGGCATGAAAAAGTCAGTCGTGGCGATCAGGGCTTGCTCGTCATTTAATTTGTAGACTGCAGCGTCATCTGAGGTCTCTATCCCCACCATCAGGGCCGGTGGCACCGGAAAGCCTGTGGATTTTTTTAAAATTTCGGCCAGTACGCCCGGCGCGATTTTACAGCCGCAACCGCCGCCATGCGAAAATGAAGTGAGTCTGATAGGAGGAGTTGAGCTTGTATTCATCTTGGTAAGGTTAAGATTGACGAGGGTATTTCACATGAGCACTTCGTGCTGAGGTATTATTTTTCCATTCTGGCATCCATTCATCAGGCAATCATCTCATGGCACTGACAAAAAAATCATTCCGACAAGCCAGCGCGCAAGAACTAGGAGTAATGCTACAGGAAGCGCATGATTATACGCTGAGCTTGTTTGAATGTTTATTTGCAAACGGCGCCACCCCTGACGCCAATG
>JBBQNW010000011.1:0-28776 GCA_038330335.1 Burkholderiales bacterium
ATCAGCAAACCCCTGCTGATACTGGGCCTGCCTGACAAGTTCATCGATCACGGCGACCCGACGGTCTTGTTAGCGCAATGCGGCCTGGATGCGGCCGGAATAGAAGCGTCGATACGCGAACGTTTCGCTGAGCTGTTCACGACTATCAGTACACCGAAGTTAGCGGCGAACAGTTAGTCAGAGTCACCGGAGACATGCCACTGACAAGGAAACGCCGGCAGTATGACTATTGCCTGAATGGAAAAATGCCACCGGTGGCTCTCGGTGGCATTCTTTATCGGTGATGACATTGATATTTTTTAGCGCCGTGATGTGAAACTCGACCGCAGTTACCGCGCTAAAGCGGCTACTTAGCGCTACCTGTCGCCTGATTCATCGCTGCCCTACCTTAAGTCCTTCCAGCACAAAAATCATCAACGCTCGCGTTCTTTTTCCCAGATCACGTCGCTGCCGCCGGCGTAGCGGTTCAGCACCCGTGACAAGACGAACAACAAATCGGACAGGCGATTCATGTACTGACGCGGGTACTCATTGATGCTGTCGTTCTTGCCTAGGCTGACGATGATTCTTTCGGCGCGGCGGCAAACGGTGCGGCAGACATTGGCGACAGCGGCGGCGCGTGAGCCGCCAGGCAAAATAAAGTCTCTGAGTGGCGGCAAATCGGCATTGTAGTGCGCCAGCAAAGCGTCCAGCCGCGCAACCTGGGCTTCGGTGATCATGCTGTAGCCGGGAATGCAGAGTTCGCCGCCCATGTCGAACAGGTCGTGTTGGATCGAGATCAACTCGTGCTGCATGGGTGCCGGGATATCTTCGCAAATCAAGACACCGATCTGCGAATTGAGTTCATCCACATCGCCCATGGCGTGCACCCGCAGCGCATCTTTATCAATCCGGCTGCCGTCACCCAGGCCGGTGGTGCCGGCATCACCGGTGCGTGTTGCTATTTTTGAGAGTCTGTTGCCCATAAGTGTCTCTTTTAAAAAGGAAGTGGGAAAGCATACGTGAAAACAGCCAGTAGCGCAGCATAATAGAGCACGCAATAGCGCACGTAATAGACCACGCAATAGATCACGTAATACAGCACACAATAGCGCACCCAACAAATTCGCCAAAAACCTGTACGCAGTACTCTGCCGAGATGATACACATGAGCACCACAAAACCTATGCTGCCGCCGGATTTTCTGCTGGCATTGCAAAATTTACTGGAACACCGTTGTAGCACCGCACTGGCGGTGCGCGAACATCATGGCAAGGATGAATCATCATATGATCCGATGCTACCAGAGGCGGTGGTGTTTGCCCAAAGCACGCAAGAAGTGGCGGCCATTGTGACGCTATGCCACCAGTATGCCGTACCAGTCATCCCTTACGGTGCCGGCTCGTCGCTGGAGGGCCATGTTCTGGCGCTGCGCGGCGGCATCAGCCTGGATTTATCGCAAATGAACCAGATGGTCGCGGTGCATCATGAAGATCTGAGCGCAACCGTGCAGGCCGGCGTGACGCGCAAACAACTCAATCTTGAAATCAAAGATACTGGCCTGTTTTTCCCGATTGATCCGGGTGCCGACGCGTCTATCGGCGGCATGGCTGCCACCCGCGCTTCTGGCACCAATGCCGTACGCTACGGTACCATGCGAGAAAACGTGCTGGCACTGACGGTAGTGACGGCCGATGGCAGCATTATTAAAACCGGCACCCGCGCCAAAAAATCTTCGGCTGGTTACGACCTGACCCGCGTGTTTGTCGGCAGCGAAGGCACGCTGGGGGTGATCACCGAAGTTACTGTCAAGCTGTATCCACTGCCTGAGGCGATTTCGGCCGCGGTCTGCAGTTTTGCCACGACGGCCGATGCGGTCAACGCCGTTATCCAGACCATACAGATGGGCGTGCCGGTCGCCAGAGTAGAGTTTCTGGATGAAAATGGGGTCAGGGCGATCAACGCGTATGACAAGCTTAGCCTGCCGGAACAGCCGCTGTTGTTGTTTGAATTCCACGGCAGCGAACACGCGGTCAAAGAGCAGGCCGAGCTAGTGCAAGAGATTGCCACCAGCCATGGCGCCGGTAATTTTGAATGGGCCACCCGGCCCGAAGAGCGCTCGCGCCTGTGGGGTGCCAGGCACAATGCTTATTTTGCATTGCTGCAAATGCGCCCCGGAGCCCGCTCGATTTCTACCGACTGCTGCGTGCCGATTTCGCGCCTGGCCGAATGTATTCAGGAAACCCAGCTAGATTGTGAACGCCACCAGATTTTGTATTCGATTATCGGGCATGTCGGCGATGGCAATTTTCATGTGCTGATGCTGATTGACCCGCACGATCCGGCGGAAGTAGAACAAGCCGAAGACGTTAACCGCCGCATGGTGACGCGCGCACTGGCCATGGACGGCACCTGCACCGGAGAACACGGGGTCGGCATGCACAAGATGGATTTTTTAATTCAGGAACACGGACGCGGCGCCATCGCCATGATGCGCGCGCTGAAACACGCTTTCGATCCGGAAAACATCATGAACCCCGGCAAAATCATCGCCTGGGAAGAGCACGGCGAATAACTCTTAGCTGCAAAAAACATTTTATCTGGAATAATAATGGCAACACGACTCCCCCCGGTACACGCGCTTTCCGCCTTTGAAGCTGCCGCCAGGCATAGTTCTTTTGCGGTGGCGGCAGAAGAACTATGCATTACCCCGTCAGCGTTATCGCACCGCATCCGTTTGCTGGAAGAGCATTTATGTGAACGCGTTTTTGTCCGTGAAGGCCGCAGCGTTACCCTGACCGAATTTGGCCGCCGCTATCTCGATGTGGTGCGTGTGGCCTTGCGTACCCTGGCCGAGTTCCCGCTGCCAAATAAGCTTCCGCAAAACCAGTTGCGTGTCAAAGTCACCGTGCCGCCGACCTTTGCGCGTTACATGTTCATGCCGCGTCTGGCCGAATTTACGCGCCGCCACCCCGGGATAGAGATAGAGATATTTTTGTTTGTGCCGCTGTATGACCTGAGCCTGTCCGAGAGCGATGTCGAAGTGCGCTTCGGAGCCGGTGAATACCCGAATCTGGTGACGAAAAAACTCTTCGTCGAACCGGCGTTTCTGGTCGCCAGCCCAAGCTATCTGAAGACCATTGCGCCGATTAACACACCGGCAGATTTACGCCATGCCAGCTTATTACGTTCAGCATTAGAACCATGGCAACCCTGGTTTGAAGTGGCAGGACTGGACTGGCCAGAACCCACTACCGGCTTACGCATTGATGATTTGGGGTTGCTATTGGAAGCCGTGAAGCATGGCCATGGCGTAGGCTTAACGCGCCAGCACTTTGCCCAGGAACTGATAGACAACGGCAGCGTGGTCAGGCTGTTCGACATACAACTGGCGTCGCCGCCGCATGCTTACTATCTGGTGCATGAAGCGCAAGCCATCATGCGCCCGGAAGTGCAGTTGTTTATCGACTGGATACAGAGCACATATCAGATCGAAGTTTAAGGCGAAATTCAGGATCAAATTCAGGATCAAATTCAGGACCGCATTTAGCAACGAATTTAAGACAAAAGCCAGCTCTGACATCCGCCTCCGTTTTTACCGGCAGAAGCGCACTACAGGCGAAACCACGGTTCCCGCCTGCGCCTGATGCTAGTTGCCGCCACCGCTAAGCGCCAGGCGGCAACCCGGCCGGAACCGGTTACGACCATGAATGTGGACGGATGTTGCAAACTCCGGGCGAGTGCCACCGTTGATGCCGCGATACCCAGGTCCGGTGCCATGGCATCCAAAACCTGAAGCACCCGCTGTTGCGGCGCAATATTCCGGCCTGCCAGAGGCCATCAGCCGAGTACGATGCAAGCTAAAGTTAGCTCTTGCACAGCGCTCTGTTACTCTGTTAACCAGGTATTGGTGTGGTACCGGGATTACTTAAAATGTCTGCGGGCGAAAAATCAGCCGCTCACAGCATGCGCCATGCCATCTGTGACCGGCACAGTCGTTCTGAAAAATACGCTTACCGGTGTTGTAAATAATTGCGCAAAGCCAGCACCAGTTGGCCGCACTGTGCATCGGTGCCTATCGTCACACGCAAATATTGGTCGATACGCGCCTGGCTAAAATGGCGCACGATGATGGCATGCTGACGCAGATAGGTTTGCATCTCACGCGCATCATGTTGCCGATGACGTATCAGGACAAAATTGGCACTCGAGGGCACGATCTCAAAACCCATTTCAGTAAGCTGGCTCACCAGTTCGGTCCGGGTGGCAATCACTGCGGCACAGGTCTGCTTAAAATAGGCGACGTCAGTAAAAGCGGCAGTCGCGCCGGCGATCGCCAGCCGGTCTAGCGGATAAGAATTGAAACTGTTTTTGACCCTTTCCAGCGCCATGATCAAGTCCGGATGGCCCATGGCAAAGCCAACCCGCAAACCCGCCAGCGAGCGCGACTTCGACAGGGTTTGTATCACCAGCAAATTCGGATAACGGTTTACCAGAACAGCGGCCGAGCTACCGCCGAAATCCACATAGGCTTCATCCACCACCAGCACCGAATCGCGGTTGGCTGTCAGCAAACGCTGTATCTTCTCCAGCGCCAGCAAGCGCCCGGTATTGGCATTCGGGTTGGGGAAAATAATACCGCCGTTGGGCACCAGATAATCATCGACCTCAAGACTGAAATCCTCTCTTAAGGCAATCGGGCGGTAAGCGATGCCATACAAGCTGCAATAGACCGGATAAAACCCATAGGTGATATCGGGAAATAAAATCGGCTGCGCATGCTTAAGTAAGGCTAAAAAAGTATGCGCCAGCACTTCGTCAGAGCTGTTGCCGACAAATAGTTGTTGCGGCGTCAGCTGATAATACGCGGCGATCACCTGTTTCAGCTGATCGGCGTCAGGGTCAGGATACAGGCGCAAATCACCGGTGGTGGCTTGCTGTATCGCGGCGATAACCTGTGGCGACGGCGGGAACGGATTTTCGTTGGTATTTAACTTAATCATGTCGTGCATTTTTGGCTGCTCACCCGGCACATAGGGGGTGAGCGCATGCACCACCTGGCTCCAGTATTGACTCATGTTTTGCCCGCAAAAAAAGATGCTTGCCGGTTCGGGCAACTGTGACCCGAACCGGCAAGCAGGTAGAAAGACCGAAGGATTTAAGACGGCTCTGGGTGCGCTAACAATTCTTCACGAAACATGGTTTTCAAACCGCGCAAAGCCTGACGGATGCGCGCTTCGTTTTCGATCAGGGCAAAGCGTACATACTCATCGCCATAGTCACCAAACCCTATGCCCGGTGAAACGCACAGTTTCGCTTTTTCCAGAACCTGTTTGGCAAACTCCAGCGAACCCAGATGTCGATAGGATTCTGGAATACGGGCCCAGATATACATCGAAGCTTTGGGATTATCCACCATCCAGCCCAGTTCATGCAGGCCCTTGACCAGCACATCACGGCGGCGCTGATATTTATCGCGGATCTCCTGCACGCAAGTCTGGTCGCCTTCCAGCGCCGCAATCGCGGCCACCTGCACTGGCGTAAAACTGCCGTAATCATGGTAACTTTTAATCCGTCCCAAGGCCGCCACCAGCTCTTTGTTGCCGACCATAAAACCGATGCGCCAGCCTGCCATATTGTAGCTTTTAGAGAGCGTAAAAAACTCCACTGCAACATCGCGTGCGCCTTCCACCTGCATGATGGACGGTGCCTTCCAGCCATCAAAAACGATGTCGGCGTAAGCCAGATCATGGACCACCAGAATATGATGTTCTTTGGCTAGTTTCACCACGCGCTCAAAAAATTCCAGCTCCACGCATTGCGCCGTCGGGTTTGACGGAAAGCCAAAAATCATCATCTTCGGCTTAGGGTAACTCTCGCGTATGGCGCGTTCCAGTTCTTCAAAAAAATCGACTTCGGGGCTCATGCGTATTGAGCGGATATCGGCGCCGGCAATCACCGCCCCATAGATATGAATCGGGTAACTCGGGTTTGGCACCAATACCGTATCGCCCTTGTCCAGCGTTGCCAGCATCAAATGCGCCAGACCTTCTTTAGAGCCTATGGTGACGATCGCTTCCGAATCCGGATCGAGCACCACGTCGTAGCGCGATTTATACCAGTGCGTAATCGCGCGGCGTAAGCGCGGTATGCCTTTGGAGGCAGAATAGCCATGGGTGTCGGGGCGCTTCACGGCCTCAACCAGTTTTTCCACGATATGCGCCGGCGTAGCCCCATCCGGATTACCCATGGACATATCAATGATGTCATCGCCGCGACGGCGCGCCGCCATTTTTAATTCAGCGGTAATATTAAAAACATAAGGGGGCAGACGATTAATACGCGAGAAGCTGTATTTCGGCGTCGTGGGAGATGCCATGGAAGATGGCGTAGCAGATGCGGTCGTAGATGCGGTCGTAGATGCGGTCGTAGATGGAGTTACAGATGGGACAGGTGCACCCCAGCCCGGCGGAGTTATAGGATTTATCATGATGAATTGTACGTAAGCGCCCGGAACCGTCCGAGCGACGTTGAGACTAATGCCTCGCCAACGATTCTAGCGGCGAAATACTATTCTGGCTAGACGTATTTTAAAAAAATAATATTCGGCAATGACTGAGCCGGGCTGACTATTGCGCTTATCTGGAGGGCATCAACACAATTAAAACACCTTGCGATTTGGGCGTCTGGTTAGCATCGACAATTCGTTGCTCTGCGGAAATCGCACGTATGCTAGTTCCCGCCCAACTAGACGCCCGGCACCAGCCCCGACAATACCCGGCAATTCCCGGCAACATCTAAAACCTTCAGTTCATAGCCGCCTGTTGCAACTGTCTGACTGAGGCGAGCAAATTCGCCGTTTTGGTATAGCCAGAGGCGATCAAATGCAAGGACGCATTCTGCGCCAGCAACAGGGTAGGAAAGCCCGAAATGCCCCAAACCTGAGTCTGTTCGAAATCTTGCCGGGTGTCGGCCATGGTCATCGGCGAAGTCAGGGTTTCGTAAAAACTGGCCGCATCGAACGTATCGGTCTCACCCGCAGTATTCAGTGCATCGGCAGCGGTCTGCGCCAGTAACGCGAGATCGGTGACATCTTTTCCTTCTGCATAAAAGGCGTGCTGTATGGCCAGAAATACGTCGAGTATCGCCGCCGATGGCAGATCATCAGCCAGCGTACGTGCTGCCACCACGGTGCGGCAGGCGGGTTCGGTATCGTAGATAAAATCAGGCTGCGGCATGCCGTGCGCAGTAAAGGGTAAACCACTGGCCTCTGCCACGTGTTTCCAATGCTCCAGAATGCCGGCTTTTTTTGCGTCGGTCATCACTTCGGTATTAAAAGCACGCAAACCACCTACTACAATGTCAAGACGCGCATCAGGAAAGTTTGCCAGCAAGCCACGTAATTCGGGGCCGAAACCGTAGCACCAGGAACACATGGGATCTGCAACATAAATGAAATGCATCATCATAACCCTACCTGTTTTGTGATTGGAGAATGGCTCATTGTAGCCAATATCCGATAATCAGGCAGGATACAAGGCGCCCAGGATGCGTAAGCCCCTGGCGCCGGTCACCTCAGGCAAATTGCCTGGCTGGCGTCGGGTAAAGCCTTGCGCCAGCCAGGCAAAGGCCAGGGCTTCAACATGACTGGCAGAAACACCCAGTTCAGCCGTGCTGGCGACAGGCGCATGACAGGCGCACTGCGCTAAATGATTTTGCAATTGCTGCATCAAAAACCCATTGTAAGCACCGCCACCACAGACATACACCGCACTGACATCAAAGGCATACTGGCAAATGGCCGCGGCCAGTGTGGTGGCGCTGAAGGCGCATAAAGTCGCCTGCACATCGACCGGCGCTACATGCGAGAAAGCGCCTAACTTTGCCGCTAGCCATTCGGGCCGGAATAAATCACGCCCGGTACTCTTGGGCGGTGCCTGCTGTAAAAAATCTTCCGCGCACAGCGTCTGCAATAAAGCCGGATCAATACGCCCCTGGCTGGCCCAGGCGCCATTCTCGTCATAAGTTTTAGCCTGATGCTGATGCATCCAGGCGTCCATCAGCACATTGCCGGGCCCGGTATCAAAACCGCTGGTGCGCCCGTCGGCATGCAAGATACTGATATTGCTAATGCCACCAATATTCACCACCACCCGACAGGCGCCCGGCAGACCGAACACGGCGCGGTGGAAGGCCGGCACCAATGGCGCGCCCTGTCCGCCGGCAGCCACATCACGGCTGCGAAAATCGGCAATCACATCAATGCCGCAGAGTTCGGCCAAGAGCGCAGGGTGATTGCTCTGGCGGGTATAACCGAGCTCGGGCCGGTGCCGTATGGTTTGCCCATGCGCCCCCATGGCGCGCACGTTTGCCTCGGGCACTTGCTGCAAAAGCGCCTTCACACAAGCCGCATAATTCCCGGCCAGAGCCGTGGCCAGCAACGCTTCGCGATGGATTTCATTCTCGCCAGGCTGCTGTAAGGCCATTGCCGCGCTGCGCATTTCCTCAGAAAAGGGCTGATAGGCACTGGCCAGCATACGCATGGCGGCGCCGTCGGTGTCAGAAAACTCGACTAACACGCCATCCACACCATCAAGGCTGGTGCCGGACATCAGGCCAATGTAGACGTTGCTATTGGAATTATTCATCGAACTATTCATCGAACCACTCACGGAATTATTCATCGAATGCGGACAAAAAAAGGCCGAACGCACGGTTCGGCCTGATTGATAAGCTTAGCTTAACGGCGTATTTACCTGGTGGCGAGCTTGATCGCGTCTGACTGAGATTCAGGACGCAATAGCGTAAAACGATGGGCCATATCACCCGCCACGTTTTTAAAGCGCGCCATATCGTTGGCTGCCAGCGGTGCCGCATTCGGGACATTCACCGACATAGGATCACGCGGCTCATTGTTGACGCGGAACTCGTAATGCAAATGCGGCCCGGTTGACCAGCCGGTAGTGCCGACATAACCGATCACTTCACCTTGACTAACCTTGCTGCCTTTATGGATGCCCGCGGCAAAACGGCTCATGTGGCCATACGCGGTACTGTAATTAGACCAATGCTTGACCACGACCAGATTGCCATAACCGCCAGAAGGCCCTGCCAATTCAACCACACCATCGCCAGAGGCGCGAATCGGGGTGCCCGTGACTGCCGCAAAATCGACCCCGGTGTGACGTTTCCACTGGCCGGAAATCGGATGCAGACGCATGGCAAAACCAGACGATATGCGGGTGAATTCCAGCGGTGACTTGAGGAATGCTTTTTTCAGCGATTTGCCGTCAAAACCATAGTAACCGCCGCTACCACCGGCCTCGTCAAACCAGACCGATTGAAACAGCTTGCCGACATTGCTAAATTCACCGGCAAGTACGCGACCGGTCTTGATGAATTCGCCATTTTGCCAAAACGTTTCATAGACCACGTTGAAATGATCACCGCGCTGTAGATAACGGAAATCGACATTGGTTTCAAACATGCTGACAATTTGATTGGCAACACTGTCAGGAATCTGCGCTTCATCGGTCGCCGCAAACAGCGAAGAACGAATGTTGCCAGAACGCATCTCCACCCGTCTTTCCAGCTTGGCCAGCGTTTCGGCAGCACTGAGCTTGCCGGACGCATCGCGTGACACGGTAATCATTCTGGCAGGGGTATCGCTACCCTCTTGCAAGCTTGCTTGTAACCACTCTAACTCGCCTTCATCATTCGTCTGGGCACGAACGGATTTACCCGCCTTCACCTGCAACACGCTACGTGCGGTGGCATCAGATTTCATGAAATTACCCGCTTCATTGTCATCAATACCCAGGCGCAATAACAAAGCACCCAGGGTGTCACCACGCAAAACTTTTTCTTCCCGGACGAAATGTTGCTCACTGGCTTCCAGTGCGGCAATCTGTTCGTCTAACTGCGGTAAGTTCAGTTCTTGGGTGATTTTTTTGACTGGTAAATCTGCTGCGTCTGGTGCCAATGGTACGACACCGACTGCGCCAAACGCGCATACAGCAAAGAACAAAGCGGAGAACGAGACAATGCGCGAGGTGCGCGTGGTTCCTAACAACAGCTTGCTGCCAGGAGCTAAATGAGGGAATTTATCTGATGGACGCATGCAATAAGTTAAAATTGACTGTTTTTAAAAGAAAGCTCTTGATTGGTCAGCGCACAAACAGTGCAAAAATAAACCAATAAAAAATCATGTAGTGCATGAAGCTGATGCAAAAATTTGCCTGAATGTAGCAAAAAAACACAAACAAATTAAAAATCCATCGCTGATTATGAATTCATAAAACAAATTCGGCCAGCGGTGTTACAAAATAAGTTGATTCTAATTAATTTAATAATGACTTCTACACAAAATTCCACTAAAGCCGCCGCCGCAAAAATCCTGCCCCTGTCCGATGCCGTGCAACACGCGATGGAGGTAACGAAGCGCGGGGTTGATGAATTACTCATTGAATCTGAATTTGCCCAAAAGCTGGCACGCAGTGAGCAAAGTGGTCAGCCTTTACGGATTAAATTAGGCCTGGACCCTACCGCGCCTGACTTACATCTCGGCCATACGGTGGTGTTAAACAAGATGCGCCAACTGCAAGATCTGGGACATAACGTGATTTTCCTGATCGGCGACTTTACCTCCATGATCGGCGACCCGTCTGGCCGCAACATCACACGCCCGCCTTTGACGCGCGAACAGATCGAAGCCAACGCACAAACCTACTTTAAGCAAGCAGCTTTGGTGCTGGACGCCAGCAAGACTGAAATCCGTTACAACTCGGAATGGTCCGATCCGCTCGGCGCGCGTGGCATGATACAACTGGCTTCCAAATATACGGTGGCGCGCATGATGGAGCGCGATGATTTCACCAAACGCTTTAAGGCTGGCACCCCGATCTCGGTGCATGAGTTTCTATACCCGCTGATGCAGGGTTATGATTCGGTCGCTTTGCATTCCGATCTGGAATTAGGCGGCACCGATCAAAAATTCAATCTGCTGGTCGGGCGCGAATTACAAAAAGATTACGGACAAGAGCCACAATGCATACTCACCATGCCGCTGCTGGAAGGCCTGGACGGCGTGGAGAAAATGTCCAAATCCAAAAATAATTATATCGCCATTACCGAGCCGGCCAACACCATGTTCGCCAAGATCATGAGTATTTCGGATGACATGATGTGGCGCTACTATGAGCTGCTATCTTTTTGCTCCTTAGAACACATTGCCCAGCACAAGAAAGCGGTCGGCGAAGGCCAGAATCCGCGTGATATTAAAGTGGCCATCGCCCAGGAAATCGTCACCCGCTTCCACAACAGGCAAGCGGCGGAAGATGCGCTGACGGATTTTGTGAACCGTTCTAAAGGCGGCATTCCGGATGACATTGCCGAGCTCAGCCTGTCCGGCGCGCCGCTGGGCATCGCCCAATTGCTTAAGCAAGCCAATCTCTGTCCTTCCACCTCAGACGCGATGCGGATGGTAGACCAGGGCGGGGTGCGCATCGACGGCGCAGTGATCAGTGACAAACATCTGCAGGTCGCGGCCGGCACGGTGGTGGTGCAGGTCGGCAAACGTAAATTTGCCAAAGTGACCTTAAGCGCATGATCGCATTACTGCAACGCGTCAGCCACGCCAGCGTGGTGGTCGATGGCGCGACGATCGGCGCCATCGGTGCCGGCTTGATGGTGCTGCTTTGCGCGGAACGCGGTGACAGCGAAAAACAGGCCGATGCGCTGTTACATAAATTACTGGCCTACCGGGTATTTTCCGACGCTGCCGGCAAGATGAATCTGAGCCTGAGCGACATTGCCGGCGGCCTGCTGCTGGTGCCGCAATTTACCCTGGCAGCCGATACCAATTGTGGCACCCGGCCCTCATTTGCCCCCGCTGCCGCACCCGCTTTGGCGCAGCAACTGTTTGACTATATGGTGCGCCAGGCTAACGCCAAACATGCGCAAGTGGCTACCGGGCAATTTGGTGCGGACATGAAAGTCAGTCTGACCAATGATGGCCCCGTTAGCTTCTGGCTACAAATTAAACCGACAGCATGACTGACATACTCCTGATACGCCATGGCGAAACGGCCTGGAATGCGATCCGTAAACTGCAAGGCCATCTCGACATTCCCCTCAATGCCGAAGGTAGGCGCCAGGCCAAAGCGCTGGCATCGGCTTTGCAAAATGAAAAGCTCGATGCGATTATCTCCAGCGACCTGCAAAGAGCGGTCCAGACTGCGGGCGAAATTGGCCGGTTGCAAGGACTGGGCACACGAATCGATGCGAACTTGCGTGAGCGCTATTTTGGCGGTTTTGAAGGACTGTTGTATAGCGAGATACCGCTGCGTTTTCCGCACGAGTATGCGCTCTGGCAAGCGCGCGATCCGGACATCATGCTGCCGTCCGGTGACGGGCCAGAGGCGAAACCGGGCGAAAGCATACGCCAGTTCCACACCCGCATTCTGGCCGCAATACTTTATTATGCGCAGCAATACCAGGGCAAAAAAATCGCGCTGGTGGCGCACGGCGGAGTGCTGGAATGCGCTTACCGCGCTGCCCACAATCTGCCATTACATGCATCGCGGGATGTCACGATCTACAATGCCAGCATCAATCGCTTCAGCGTCGATGGCGACACGCTGCGTCTGTGTCAGTGGGGTGACATCCGCCATCTGCAAGCCGGAGCGCTGGATGAAATTGACCAGAGCAACCCAGCGCAAATAAATAAGTAAATAAGTAAATAAGTAGTACGTAAATAAATAAGTAAATAAATAAATAAATAAATAAGTAAATAAATAAGTAAATAAATAAGTACGTAAATAAATAAGTCAGTAAGTTACAACAAACCCATCAGCGCCCCGGCAGCTTGCCGGGGTCCCCGATCCGCATAGCCGAACAAGACTCAACTACGCGCGCTAGGTAAAAAGCGCGCTATCGTTGCCAGTAAATCGTCTTCGGCCACCGGCTTGCCGAGATAGGCGTCGCAACCGGCCCAGTTGCCGCGAAATTTATCAAACATCGACGATTTGCTGCTCAGCATGACGACCGCCGTTTTTTTAGTGCTGGCATTGGCTTTAATGCGCTTACACACTTCATAGCCATCAATCCCCGGCATCAGGATGTCGAGAAAAATACAGGTGTAAGCCTTGGCCTGGGCCATATCAATCGCCTGCTCACCGTTTTCGGCGTAATCCACCTCAAAATGAAACGGTGCCAGCTTGATACGCATAAAGGCGCGAACGGTTGCGCTGTCATCCACCACTAACACCGTTTCTGCACTGCGGGGCGGCAAAAAAAACGGCGCCGCATCAGGTTTTTTATCGATCGCCCTGCGATACGTTTGTCCATCCCACTGGCTGTCGGCTGCTTGCTCGCGCAGGCTGCGCTCTAGCAATGCCGCCCGGGTCAGCTCATCGAGATGCTCGAACAGACGCATCCAATGGATAGGTTTTTGGACGAATGGCCAGCCAACCGCGACCGGGCTGCGGCCAATAATCACTGCCGGCGAATGCACATTCGGCGCATGCACCTGCATCGTTTCCAGTGCCTGCGCCTGGTCACCATTGATCAGATAAATATCTGCCCGCTGGTCTTCAGCACTAGGCTCGACATAACAAAACTCCCGGCGCCCGGTAAGCCGAAAGGTCGATACCAACATACTTTTTTCTGCGTCAGAAAAACCTATCATACCAAGCACAAAACGACGGCCGCGGTTCTCAGCTTGCACGAGCGGAGTTGATTGATTCATCTTTAATATCCTCTATGAACGGGTGCGTAATATTTCGCAAATTTATCTAAATGATAACTCACACAGGCCCATGGTTTGGTTAATTTCTTCAATGAAAAATAAATCTACGACAAGCCTAGCAAAAGCGCGCAACAAGAACTCAAAGAAACGAACAGCATGCACTTCTCTGAAGTGAAACAAATTTAGCACAAGGATAAGAATGCAATAACCATGCACCTCGCCTTAGCTTTTTGACCGGCAGGACAGATCAACGCCGGCGGTGAATTGTTAACCGCCAGGTAGTTCTGTTCAAGCTTGTTGAATGCAATCAGAACTGACGCAACAGCAATCTGCAGGGTGCGCCATGCCACCCTGCAAAAGCCTGAATTTTGCGTAACTCGCTCAGTGCAACCTAATGCAACTTAGTGCAACTTAATGCGTGGATTGCGCACGCGGTCTATGGTTTCTGCCCAAGTCGACAGCCAGGTGTGGAACAGGCCATTCACCGCCACCTGATGATGTTTGTGCAGCGACCAGTACATCCACTTGGCCAGTGTGCCCTCGATAAAAATGGAACCGCTGGCGATCGCCCCCATCAGGCTGCCAACGGTGCTGTAATTTCCCAGAGAAACCAGGGAACCGTGATCTTTATACGTAAATTCCAGCAAAGACTTTCCCTGCAACAGCCGGATCAGCGATTTTGCCAGCATACTGGCTTGCTGATGCGCCGATTGTGCTCTCGGTGGAACCGCCGGCAAGCCTTCGCCTTGTGGGCAGGCAGAACAATCGCCCAGGGCAAAAATCGCCGGATCGCGACTGGTTTGCAGATGCTGATTCACTACCAATTGATTGATACGGTTATTTTCCAGCCCATCAAGATCTTTTAAAAATTCAGCGGCTTTAATTCCGGCCGCCCAGACCACAATACCGCTGGGGATAAATTTTCCGCTGGCCATTTTAACGCCCTCCTTCGACACTTCCACCACTTGTTCATTGGTGTGCACCTCGATCGCGATGCTGCGTAATTCTTTGGCCACCGATGCCGACAAACGTTCAGGCAACATTTGCAATAAGCGCGGCGCGGCATCGACGATAACGATTTTTAAATCCTTTTCAGGATGAAAATTCACCAGACCATAACTGGACAATATTTTCGTGGTCATGTGTAACTCCGCCGCCAATTCAACCCCGGTCGCACCGCCACCGATAATGGTGACAGTAAATCTTCCGGTACCGGCCCCCTGCGCCTGAGATTGCGCGCGCAAGCAGCAATTGATCAGCTTTTTATGGAAGCGCTCGGCCGCCGACAAGGAATCGAGCATGATGCAGTTGTCGCGCGCGCCTAGCGTGCCGAAGTCATTGGTATGGCTACCCAGGGCCAGCACCAGACTGTCGTACCCGATCGCCTGCGACGGCAACAGCTCTTCGCCATTGTCATCAATAGTGGGTGCGAGATAAATCTCTTTCCTGGCACGATTCAGACCATTCATGCGCCCCAGGCGAAACACAAAATGATTCGAGCGCGCCAGGGCAAAATATTCGCGTTCATCGGCATGGCTGTCGAGGGTGCCGGCCGCTACCTGATGCAATAAAGGCTTCCACAAATGGGTACGGCTGGCATCCACCAGTGTGATGATGGCCTTTTTATTTTTGCCCAGTTTCTTCCCCAGACGCACCGCCAGTTCCAGACCCCCGGCGCCGCCGCCAACGATGGTGATGCGATGCAATGGCGGTTGGGCAATGCTGTTCGGCGCACTGCTTGCCGCGTTATCGAATGAACTACTCACGATACAACTCCTCAATTTAAAAAACGTATTTCATCCATGTCAGACGCCGGCCGAACAGGGATGAAATGCATTCTTGCAAAACGAACAGCAGCAGCGCGCGGCCGAGTATATACAGGAAAGGCGCAAGATTGGTTTCCCTGCAACACAGCAGACTTTTTTGGAATTTTTGCTCTAATTTTCTTTCATTTTGAATTCACCCGACTATCAGAAATGTGCTCTGAATAGAAAAAAATATTCTAGGAATTCAAGCCCATTTTGCTAAATATTTAAGCAGCAATTCAGGTAAAATACGTTTCTCCAATATTTCCACTCCCAATACCATCGTGCACATCGGCCCATATCAGCTGCGGAATAATATTTTTGTCGCGCCGATGGCTGGCGTGACGGACCGGCCGTTCCGGCAATTATGTAAACAACTGGGTGCCGGCTATGCGGTGTCAGAAATGGCCGCCTCCAACCCGAAGTTATGGAATACCGAGAAATCCTCCCGCCGCACCAATCACGAAGGCGAGATGGAGCCGAAAGCGGTGCAAATCGCCGGTGCAGATCCGCGCATGCTGGCTGAATGCGCCCGGCATAACGTCGAACGCGGCGCGCAGATCATCGATATCAACATGGGCTGCCCGGTCAAAAAAGTGTGCAATGCCTGGTGCGGCTCGGCCTTATTGCAAGATGAAAAACTGGTCGCCGAGATTCTCGATGCAGTCGTCAAAGCAGTCGATGTGCCGGTCACCTTAAAGTTCCGCACCGGCTGGGACCGCGCCAACAAAAACGCCTTAAACATTGCACGTATCGCCGAAGCAGCGGGGATTGCCATGCTGACCCTGCACGGCCGCACCCGGGCCGACGGCTATAAAGGCGAAGCAGAATACGAAACCATTGCCGCCGTCAAATCATCGGTCAGGATTCCGGTCGTGGCCAATGGCGACATTAGCACGCCGGAGAAAGCCAGATACGTACTGCAAGTGACTGGCGCAGACGCCATCATGATAGGACGCGCGGCTCAGGGCCGTCCGTGGATTTTCCGAGAAATCGAATACTTCCTGAAAACCGGTAGTTATTTACCTGCGCCGCTAGTGTCAGAAGTGCGCCAACTAATGGACCAGCACTTACGTGAACACTACGCTTTTTACGGCGAATTCATGGGCGTGCGTACGGCGCGCAAACATATAGGCTGGTATGTACAAGACCTGGTCGGCGGAGAAGAATTTCGCCAGGAAATGAATCTCCTGACCTCGTGCGAAGAACAATTAGACGCCGTAAAAATGTTTTTTGATAGTCGTGTCGGGGAGCGGTTACAATACCGCCCCTCTGAAGAAAAGCTGGCGGCCTAATTTGCATACCTGTTTTTCATCCTGGTTTTTTAGTTTTTCAGTAAAAATAAAACACCAGGAAAATAACAGCAGCAAGTCGCCAGTCAATAAAAACAACAAGCACTAATAGAAAAATACAGCATGAGCAAAGACAGCATTCAAGAAGCCGTTCACAAAAATCTGGAAAAATACTTCCGTGATCTGGGCGAACAACCGGCGTCAAACATTTACGATATGGTGGTTCTCGCAGTAGAAAAACCAATGCTGGAAATGGTCATGACGCGCGCGGAAAGCAACCAGTCACAGGCAGCGGATATGCTCGGCATCAATCGCAATACTTTGCGCAAAAAACTGCAACAGCACGGTTTACTTTAAATCTCTTTTACATTGGCCATCATGATCAAACAAGCCCTCATCTCTGTTTCCGATAAAACCGGCATACTCGAATTTGCCCGCGAATTGTCAAAGCGCGGCGTCCAACTGCTGTCCACCGGCGGCACGGCCAAACTGCTGGCCGACAATGGCCTGGCGGTGACCGAAGTTGCCGATTACACCGGCTTTCCTGAAATGCTCGATGGCCGGGTAAAAACTTTACACCCGAAGGTCCATGGCGGTATTTTAGCGCGCCGCGATTTTCCTGAGCACATGGCAGCACTGGAACAACACGGCATCCCGACCATCGACATGGTGGTGGTCAATCTGTACCCATTCCAGCAGACCGTCGCCAAGACCGAATGCTCACTGGAAGATGCGATCGAAAACATCGATATCGGCGGCCCGACTATGCTGCGTTCTTCAGCTAAAAATCATAAAGATGTCGTGGTGATTGTCGACCCTAGCGACTATCAGGTCGTGCTCGATGAGATGGACGCCAATCAAAATGTAGTGAGCTACAACACTAAATTTACCCTGGCAAAAAAGGTCTTTGCACACACCGCGCAATATGATGGCGCTATCACCAACTACCTCACCAGCCTGGGCGAAGACAAGTCGCACAGCACGCGCAGTAGTTTCCCGCAAACTTTAAATCTGCATTTTGAAAAAGTGCAGGAAATGCGTTACGGCGAAAACCCGCATCAGGCAGCATCGTTCTACCGCGATCTGACGCCGTTTGCCGGCGCACTGGCCAATTACACCCAGTTGCAAGGCAAGGAACTCTCTTACAACAATATCGCCGACGCCGATGCGGCATGGGAATGTGTCAAATCGTTTGATACCGCAGGCAGCACTGCCTGCGTCATCGTGAAACACGCTAACCCTTGCGGCGTTGCCGTCGGTGCGACGCCATTTGACGCCTATAGCAAAGCCTTACAAACTGATCCGACTTCCGCTTTCGGTGGCATCATCGCCTTCAACCGCGAGCTCGATGGCGCAGCGGCAGAAGTGGTCGCCAAGCAATTTGTCGAAGTATTGATCGCGCCCTCGTTTACGGCAGAAGCCAGACAGATTTTCGCGGCCAAACAAAACGTGCGCCTGCTGGAAATCCCGCTGGGTAACGCGATTAACAACTACGACTTTAAACGTGTCGGCGGTGGCTTGCTGGTGCAGGCACCGGATGCGAAAAACGTCACGCAGGAAGAATTGCGCGTAGTCTCCAAACTGCAGCCGACGCCACAGCAAATGGCCGACATGATGTTCGCCTGGCGCGTGGCCAAGTACGTCAAATCAAATGCCATCGTCTTTTGCGGCAATGGCATGACACTCGGGGTTGGCGCCGGCCAGATGAGCCGCATCGATTCCGCCCGTATTGCATCGATCAAGGCGCAAAATGCTGGCTTGACTTTAGTTGGTTCCGCCGTTGCCTCTGATGCCTTCTTCCCGTTCCGCGATGGTCTCGATGTCGTGGTGGATGCCGGCGCTACCTGCGTAATCCATCCGGGTGGCTCGATGCGCGACCAGGAAGTGATTGATGCCGCCGATGAACGCGGGGTCGTCATGGTCTACACCGGTACACGCCATTTCCGGCACTAAGCACTAAGCACTAAGCAATAAGCACTAAGCAATAAGCAATTTCTCTCTGGCCGGTTGGCACCCGCTGACGGGTCAGGGTAAATGCTCACAAATTTAAAAAGTCCGCATGATCATTTTAGGTATCGACCCTGGCCTGCGCACGACAGGTTTTGGCGTCATCGACAAGCAAGGCAGCAAGCTTAGTTATATCGCCTCGGGCACTATTAAAACAATCGAGGGCTCGCTGCCGGAACGTCTTAAAACCATCTTTGCAGGGGTAGCGGAAATCATCCGCACTTATCAGCCCGACTGCTCCGCGATCGAAAAAGTCTTCGTCAATGTCAATCCACAATCGACTCTGTTACTAGGGCAGGCCCGTGGGGCGGCAATTTGCGCCCTGGTCAGCGCCGATCTGGCTGTGGCCGAATACACCGCGCTGCAAGTCAAGCAAGGCGTGGTTGGCCATGGCAAGGCCAAAAAAGAACAAGTGCAAGACATGGTAAAACGTCTTTTGATGCTGTCCGGCACCCCGGGCAGCGACGCCGCCGATGCACTCGGTGTGGCAATTTGTCATGCCCATAGCGGTGAAACACTGGCAATTTTAGGGGCAATCGCGCCTGAACTGGCCAAAAAAGGTCTGCGCGTCCGGGCCGGACGCCTGATAGGCTAAATTTTCTGCCGCCATCTCGCTCGATCTGGCCGGACGCTCCCGATACACATCAAACACCCTCGTCAAGTGCCGCAGAATCGTTTATGATCACTGCTTATGCATACAGTATGAAAGCAAGATCATGATAGGTCGTATCGCAGGCACGCTGATAGAAAAAAATCCCCCGCAATTATTGGTCGATTGCCAGGGCGTCGGCTATGACGTCGATGTTCCTATGAGCACCTTTTACAATCTGCCTGGGCTTGGCGAAAGAGTCGTGCTGCTGACCCATCTGGCCATCCGTGAAGATGCGCATGTCTTGTTTGGCTTCGGCACATCCGAAGAGCGCACAACATTTCGTCAGCTCATCAAGATTAGCGGCGTCGGTGCCCGTACTGCCTTATCGATTTTATCCGGCATGTCGGTGGCAGATCTGGCGCAAGCCATCACCTTGCAAGAAGCCGGACGCCTGACGCGCGTACCGGGCATAGGCAAAAAAACCGCCGAACGTTTATTACTGGAATTAAAAGGCAAACTCGGTGCCGATCTGGGTAGCGGCGGCGCACTGCCGCTGGCCGGCGACCACAGTTCGGATATTTTGAATGCCCTGCTGGCACTCGGCTATTCCGACAAAGAGGCACTATTGGCAATGAAATCGGTGCCGGCAGGTGCCGGTGTTTCTGACGGGATTAAGCTCGCGCTGAAATCACTCTCCAAAGGCTGATCTGAAAAACTAAGCGATGAGCATACAAACTGACAATCTCTCTTCCCATTTCAGCGAACCGCGCATCATCGCGGCGACGCCCTCTTCACCACAAGAAGAGGCGATAGAACGCGCACTGCGCCCCAAGCAGCTCGATGAATATGTCGGACAGGAAAAAATACGCGGCCAGCTGGAAATCTTTATCAGTGCCGCGCGCAACCGCAAGGAAGCGCTGGACCACACTCTGCTATTTGGCCCGCCAGGTCTGGGTAAAACCACGCTGGCGCACATCATCGCCCGTGAAATGGGTGTCAATCTGCGCCAAACTTCCGGTCCGGTACTCGAGCGCGCCGGCGATCTGGCCGCCTTGCTGACCAATCTGGAAGCCAACGATGTCTTGTTCATCGATGAGATACATCGCCTATCACCGGTAGTCGAAGAGATTTTGTACCCGGCGCTGGAAGACTATCAAATCGATATCATGATCGGTGAAGGTCCGGCAGCACGCTCCGTCAAACTCGATCTGCAACCATTTACCCTGGTCGGCGCCACGACCCGCGCCGGCATGCTAACCAACCCGCTACGCGATCGTTTCGGGATTGTCGCCAGATTAGAATTTTATACCGCAGATGAACTGAGCAAAATCGTCACCCGCTCGGCTTCTTTGCTCAACGTACCGATTCAGGCTGATGGTGCACGCGAGATCGCCAAGCGCGCCCGTGGCACGCCGCGTATCGCCAACCGCCTGCTGCGCCGGGTGCGTGATTACGCCGAAGTCAAGGGCAATGGCGAAATCAGCAAAGCCACTGCCGATGCCGCACTTGTCATGCTCGATGTCGACGCCGTAGGTTTTGATCTGATGGACAGAAAACTGCTCGAAGCGATACTCTTTAAATTCGGTGGCGGCCCGGTGGGCCTGGATAACGTCGCCGCCGCCATCGGCGAAGAGCGCGATACCATCGAAGATGTGCTGGAGCCGTATCTGATTCAACAAGGCTATTTGCAACGTACCCCACGCGGGCGCATTGCCACGCCGAGCGCCTATGCCCACTTCGGCGTCAGCGCGCCCAAGACTGGCCCGAACGGTGAAGCCTGGGGCTAGCTGGCGGTCGTATCAGAAGGCAAGATCACCATCAAATTGAATAAAATACTCAGCCCGGATATTTTGTTACATCAGCATAATTATGCCTGTTGTGCGATATTTTTAGGACAGGTAAGCCAGTTCATCTTATTTTGCTTCCTGACCGAAGCAAGAACGTTATTGAGAAAGTTGTACCATGCAAATCTGGGTCGATGCCGATGCCTGTCCGAATGTCATCAAAAATATTCTTTTTCAAGCTGCCGAGCGCCTGCAGATTAACACGACACTGGTGGCGAACCAATTGCTCAGCACACCTGGCTCACGTTATATTAAAGCGCTACAAGTGCCGGCTGGTTTCGACGTCGCCGACAATGAAATTGTCCGGCGCATGGCGGCAGGCGATCTGGTGATTACCGGCGACATCCCGCTGGCCTCGGATGTGCTCAATAAGGGCGGGCATGCACTGAACCCGCGCGGATCGTTTTACACCAATGAGAATATTCGTGAATTTCTCAGCATGCGCCAGTTAATGGAAGAGCTACGAAGCGGCGGTATCGACACGGGCGGTCCGGCGGCGTTTGCGCAGGCAGACCGGCAAGCATTTGCCAATCAGCTCGATCGTTTTTTAGCTAAACATCTTCCGAAAACTATATAAATAGCATTAATAATAGATAAAATGCAAATAGAGTGTTTGATTTTCTTACTAAAATACTTAGTTATTTCCCCATGAGCCCGCCGGACTTAGCGTGACCGGAGCGAAAAGTAGCTTGAGCACATGCAGATTTCGCCGGATTTGCAGTATCAATATTGAGATATTGAGCAAAAAGCCGGTGAGATAGCGCGCATTCAGGTGATTTTTCTATCAACTGCACACGAACATACTAAGTCGGACAGGCTCCCGGGCTCACCGCTGATTAATCCAAAAAAAAGAACGGCCTGCACCATGCCAACATCATTCCAAGCTGAACGTTACGCCCATCAATTTCTGCAGGCACGCGCCGAGGCTCAGTCGCTGGCACCAATCTCAAGCACATCAAATCTGAGTATTGCCGATGCCTATGATATCGCTAAAAATCTCGATACGATACGCACTGCTAAAGGTGAAGTGCCGGTAGGACGGAAACTGGGGTTTACCAATCGCAATCTATGGTCGAAATATGGTGAAAAAGAAGCCATCAACGGGCCCATATGGAGCACGCTATTTGATAGCACGGTACGCTATCTGGATGACACATACACGACGCAAAGTCTGGCCGGTGCAGTGCGCCCCAGAATCGAGCCGGAAATCGTCTTTAAACTCGGACGCACGCCACCGGAGAACGCCAGCCTGGACCAACTTGCCGATTGCCTGGAATGGATGGCGCATGGCATAGAAATTGTCGTCAGCCCTTATCCAGACTGGCAATTTGAAGCCGCCGATGCCATCGCGGCACTCGGCTTGCATGGCACTTTATTGATAGGTGAACCACGCATGCTATCAAGCGCAACCCGCCATCATCTGGAGCAAGTGTTAGCCAGTGCCAGCGTGTCACTGTCGTGTGACGGTCATTTGCTGGCAGCAGGCTTTGGCAGCAACGTACTCGATAGCCCGCTGCATGCCATCTGGCATTTACATCAGTTACTCAAAACACAAACACAGTTTCCGCCATTGTCTGCCGGTGAAATCATTACCACCGGCACCTGGACCGATGCATATCCAGTTCAGCCGGGGCAAACCTGGTCCACGGCGTTTGCCGGCCTGAGCCTTGCTGGCTTGTCCGTTTCATTCGTCTGACACGCGGATAGACGCACTGACAAAGCATCCTTATGACTACATCTGAATGTGGATATTGATTTTTTTCTTTGTAATATCGATAGGATCTTGAGAACGAATCTTAAAACCGCTGAATATATATAAGCAAAAAAGCACCCGAAGGTGCTTTTTTAACTTAACAAGCAGCAGGCTGACGCCTGCCAAATATTAGAACATGTGACGGATGCCGACGTTGAACAAACGATCTGTCGCGCCTGCAGCAGCAGCTAAGCTACCTGCGTTAGAAAATTTATCGTTCGTTGTACGTGACAACGATGTGTACAGGTTAGTACGCTTAGACAAGGAGTGCGTGAAACCCAGAGCGATCTGGTTGCCTTTGTCGTCTGTAGCAGCCAACTTGTTAGTTACACGTGTATAAGAAACAAGAAATGCATCGACTGCAGTTACAGGCACCGTCGCACCTAACATCCACGCCTTAGAACCCGTCATGTTAGCGTAGGCAACAACGGCTTTGACCATGCCGAAATCATAAGTAACGCCACCGAATGCAGCTTTAGTTTTGACTAGTGGTGAAGAATTGTCATTTGCTGTGTGATAAGCCGCAACAACATTCAAAGCACCAATCGCGTAGGAAGCAGAAGCGCCCATTTGACGGGATTTTGTGTTGTCACCAGCTTGCTCGCCAAAAGTATAAGCCAGGCTTGCATTGAAACCGCTGATATCGTTAGTCGAGTAATTAACTGTGTTATTTGAACGTGGAGCACCTGGTACGAAAAATGCCGCTGCGCCATAACCGCTAGTACCTACACCAGCTTGTCCACTGCTTAAACCAGTGCTGAACGGATCGATAGAATCGACAGTGTTAAACAGTGGGATATTTTGACGACCGAAATTCACCGCGCCGAAATCACCGGACAAACCGACTGTGGCATTGCGACCAAAAGCCAGGCCACCTTGCGCAGAAGAGCCGGTGTCAGCATTGATGCCCATTTCCAGTTTGAAGTTTGCTTTCAAACCGCCGCCCAGATCTTCCGAACCCTTGAAACCTAAACGGGAACCGGATTGAATACCGCTATCCAAGGCTGTTACTGAACCAGTATTGCCGCCTCTGTTTTCATTTTGTACAGCCATATCCAATACACCGTAGACAGTCACGGAAGATTGAGCTTGTGCTACGCCTGCAACTGCGGACAATACGGCCAGAGCGATGAGTGATTTTTTCATTGATATTTCTCCAAAGGTTTTCATGTGAACATTAACTACGATAAGTCTAAATTTCGTAACAAAATAAAAATTTAGAGTTACGCAACAAAGGCTAATACTTCAAAAAGTACAAAGCTGTGAAAAGAAGTTAACGTATTTGAACAAAAATGAGAGGTGACAGCCAAGTAAAATCGACTTTTGGAGGCAGAAAGAAGGTGTTTTGTCGCTTAAAAACAACCTTTAATTACTAATAGGGCAATTAAAACAAAAATGAAAACATCATGGATAATTTAATTATTTCAAATAAACTGAATAATAAAATTTTATTTTTGCTTGAAAATCTTTTTTTATAGCAAGATCATATGCCTTGATCATAAATCGGGGCAGTATAACAAAAACCACCATTATGGTGGTTTTTGTCATATCAAACGGAGTGCAAAATTATCTAAACCTAAAGGTCTTAGAATGAATGCAAAATACCGACTGCTGTGCGAGTTGCATTAGACTGACCTGGGCCAATGATATTCAGCGCCAAGCTCACATCTTTAGCAGCTGTAGATGCAGCTTTAGCATAAGTCAGGGAAGCGTAAGCAATAGTGCGCTTGCTGAATGCATATTTAGCCATACCAATGAACTGCTCTGACTTACCATCGACATCACCAGAACGCTTGGTATTGTAGTAGGCACCAGTCAAAGTCGTTGTAGGCGACAAAGCATAGTCAACACCGGCACCGATCACGGCAATTTTACGCTTGGTTACATCGACTTCGTTTTGTGCATACGTCAGTTTAAAGGTCACTGGATCCATCTTGTACTTAGCACCACCGCCCCACTGTGTCATTGTCTGAGGTGCAATCGTATCTTTTGCATCTTTCAATTTGGCATACGCCAGCGCAATACCAGATGAACCATCTGTAAAGTAGCCTGACAAACCGGCATAAGAATTTGCCGAGTTATCGCCAGCTTTCTCACCGAAACCGTACATTGCGGCACCACCAAAACCAGAGACCATAGGTGTCAGGTATTTGACCGAGTTATTTTGACGCAAAGCAGTGCCGCCGCCATTCGTACCGAAATTGCCGGCAAAAGCAGCAACATTCAATGCACTAAATGCAACGTTAGGGTTGGTACCGGCATGTGCCAGACTCAAAGGATCAGCCAGACCGATAGAATCCACACCCAGAATGTTATTCCGTCCAACTGTCACGGCACCAAACGCACCAGACAGACCTACCCATGAAAGGCGATCAAACAAAGATGTGCTTGAACCTGCTTGTGACAAATGACTACTAGGAGCAGGAACACCTGCAACTGAGCCAAAACCGGCACCGGCTGCGCCAGTATCGTTTGTCAATGTACCTTCCAGGTTGAAGTTGGCTTTCAAACCGCCGCCCAGATCTTCCGTACCTTTAAAACCCCAGCGCGAAGTCGCCAACTGACCTGCATCCATGAATGTTTTAGTACCGCCGGTAGCTGTTTGATGGGTAGTGTAAACTGTGGCGGCATCAATGATACCGTAGATAGTGACGCTGGATTGGGCAGAAGCTGTTGCGGCAAAGGCACCCAGAATTGCGAAAGCGATAAGTGATTTTTTCATGTAAATCTTCTCCGATATTGTTGTGATATAACTACTTAATTGCTTAATCAAATAGACTTGATTAATTCATGTGACCAGCTTGTTGGACGCATCCAGGCTTGCCAAAACTTCTGTGCTGCAAATGTAGAAGCGATGAGTCATTGAAACAAATAAGCTTCTCTTGGGCAATTGAAATTTACGAACGCTCGTATTTTAAGCAAATTTTATGTCGTTTTTCAGCAACAACACCTGCTTTTATCATTAACAAATAAGCATTGCTACTATTTTTTTCTCGGTTTCTGGTGTCAATAAAAATTGGGATTTTTCGCAGTCGACGTTACAATCTTAACTCTATAGAAAAACACTTTAGTCCTATGTTAAAGCCAGCTTTTTTTTCGCTAAATCCAGACCAGCTTCTTATTAATGTTGACCGGGCATTACGGGTGGTGTCTGGCCAGGCCAGATCCAGCCGCGTTAGTCCTGCTCAGTCCAGCCACGACACTCCTCTGTCAGAGAAGCAACAAAAGCACAGTGCGGGCTTGATGCGGGTCAATCATGTCGGAGAGATTTGCGCCCAGGCCTTATACGATGCACAAGGCCAGTTTTCACAAACAGCAGCGGTGCGCCAGCAGTTCGCGCATTCTGGCAAAGAAGAGGAAGATCACCTGGCCTGGTCGGCGCAAAGAATTGCCGAATTAAATTCCCATACCAGCCTGCTCAATCCGCTCTGGTACGCCGGGGCCTATGCTTGCGGCGTGCTTGCCGCACGTTGCGGCGACGCTGCCAGTTTGGGCTTTGTTGTGGAAACCGAGCGTCAGGTTGCGGCGCATCTGGCGAGCCACCTGGAAAAATTACCTGCCGATGATCAAAAATCACGGGCGATTGTCGAGCAAATGCGACAAGATGAAATCGCTCATGGCGCGGCAGCCCAGGCTTTAGGGGCCAGCGAACTGCCACAGCCGGTGAAAGTGGCGATGAAGTTGATGGCGAAAGTTATGACGGCCTCGGCTTACTATATCTAAACGCTAAACGGATCTCCGTTTGCGGCGTGAACGTCATTTTTAACAAAAAATACGTCCCGTATGTTCGCCTCTTTCTGGCACCCTGGCACAGCATTTTATTACTCAGAAATACAACGTGACAAGAAAAGGCCATACGCAGCCATGCAACCACGGATGACCGTGGTGCAAATGGTGACCCTTTAAATTAATGCTTCTTACGTAAATTTTTTAAAGCAACTAAAGTAGTAAAAAACAGCTTGCAGCGACTATGCTTGGCACTAGAGCCGCGCCAAACAAACCTACAGGGCTGATTGCCTGCTCATCAAAATAATCTTTCAGGATAGAAAATCCGGCAGGATTTGGGGCATTGGCAATCACTGTCAATCCACCGCCACTGACAGCGCCAGCCACCAACGCATACTTACCAGCATCAGAAATGCCTTCCACCAGCGAGCCCAGATAAGTCAGTGCGGCGTTGTCGGTCAGCGCGGTCAGGCCCATCGCGCCAAAAAATAACACCGTGGAATCCATGCCGGCGATAATCGGCTGCAACCACCACTGCTGCTTGCCACCTAAGACGACTAAGCCAGCCAGAAAAAACGCCACCAACAAGCCTTCGCGCAACATTAGCTTATCTTGGTACTGCTTATATGCTTCGGTAAAACCGAGGAAAAACAAAAACAAGCCCATGAACACCACCGGGTGGTGGCTGAACACGACGGTCGCTGCCAGAAATAAAAAATGCACGACGATCACCGTCACAGGCATGCGCGCTACTTCGGCCTTGGCCACAACGGCAATCGCTGAGAGCTCGCGGCGAAACAAGAAGCTCGCCAGCATGGCATTGAGCAGAACCGCGAGCGCGGCTTTCCAGCCAAAAACACTGGACATAAAACTCATGCCCCAGCTCCATTTTTCGGCCACCATCAATACCGGTGGCGCAGCAAATGGCGTCAGTACACCGCCGATAGAAATGTTTACAAACAAGACACCCAAGGTGACATATTTCAGCCTTTGCGAAATGGCTTTACTGTAGAAACCATCGCGCAACATCAGCGCCGCCAGGGTCATCGCGGCCGGCTCGGTAATAAAGGAGCCCAATAGCGGCACCAGGGATAAGCACAAAAAATAAGTGCCGACAGCGCTGTTGAGCGGCAAAATCAGCGCCAGACGATCCACGATCCATTGAATCGAAAACAAAATAGGACGGGTGCCGGCAACGGACAGCACGACAAAGACGAACAAAGGTTCAGTAAAATTTTGTGCTTCAAGATAGCTGATAGCGATTTTCTGATCGGCAATGAAGCTCATGGCCGCAATCAGCACCAGCGCCCAAAAGCCAAATACCACCTCGACTTCTCCCATCAAATGCCAAAAACCGGCGTGTTTTTGACTGGTGTGGGCCAGATGTTGAAACTGCTTGGTGGAAAAAGTATGCAGCACCGCCAGGGCGAAAATGGCAGCGCCGGCATACTCAATGAGCTGAGTACTGGTCATAAGATCCTTCGGTTAAAAAAATTCTGTCGGGCAGATGGTCGATGAATCAGCAACCCGACAGATGATCAGGAAACCAGCTTATCGAGCTTGGCGATGCTCAAGTCGAGTAACTTCATACCGAATTGGCCAAAATTGATATGCGCGCGGGCATTGGTGCCGCTGCCTTCAATATTGACGATCACACCCTCGCCGAATTTAGCATGTGTAACCCCTTCGCCAATGCGCCAGCCGCTGCCTGTCTGGGTTTTGCTCTTTCTCCATCCTTGGGCGATGGCATTTGCGCCTGATTCTGGCGCATCATGAGCATCCCAGGCGGATTTTTTATTCCCGAACCAGTTGGCCTGCACCTTGGGTGAAAGCCATTTCAACGAGGCTTCCGGCATCTCGTCGAAAAAACGCGAGCGCATGTTATAGCGGATCTGGCCATGCAGCATGCGGGTTTGCGAGAAGCTGATATACAGACGTTTTCTGGCGCGCGTGATGGCGACATACATCAGGCGGCGTTCTTCCTCGACGCCGCTTTCCTCTTTCGCACTGTTCTCATGCGGGAACAAGCCC
>JBBQNW010000012.1:0-28767 GCA_038330335.1 Burkholderiales bacterium
AACGGCAGATAGCCCACTTGCGAGCCGATAGAGTCAATAAAATTGCCGCACAGACGGTAATTGAGATAACCGGACAGCATCAGATATTTGTCAGTCTTATCCCAGATCTCGGGCTGATTGGCCTTGATCCAGTTGGTCTCGGCCTCGCCTCTGAAATAATTAATTGTGTCTTGCACGCCGGCCAAGGTAAACGCCATGCTCCAGAGCGGATGAATCGGCGGCACCTGGTCGGTGCGACGCTGATCGAGCCAGGTGATCGCCGGACGCAAGGGCTTACCGTCTTTATCCAGATTAATCATGGTGCCGCGCTGGGTGGTGACGGCAACGCCTTTGATGGACGATGGCGCTATCGCATATTGCGTCCATAAGCGCTGGCACGCCGTGCACACGGCTTGCCAATAATCTTCCGGGTCGTGCTCGGCCCAGCCCGGATGCGCGGAAAAATAGGCCTCCAAATGGACCTGCGTCTTGGCCACGATATTGCCATGCAAATCAAATAGCAGCGCCCGCACGCTTTGCGTGCCATTGTCGATAGACAAAATGTAGCTGGTGGACATGGGTCTCCCTGATTTTTATTTTATATGATCGGATTGCGCAACATCAACCTAACATCAGCCTAACATCAGCCTAACGGCAGCCTGCGCACTAGCTTGCATAGAGGCGCAGGCTGCCCGGTATGGTTGCGTCTATCCCTTTGTTTTGACAGCATGCTGTAGCGTCAGTCTCAGCATCAGTGTCAGCGTCAGTCTCAGCGCCACGCCGGAATCAACTCGCGCGGTGGCAGACTGTAATGTTGTTGCCACAAATGCAGATACGCCGCTTGTTCGCTTTCCCACTGCGCATCGCTCCAGCCTAATTCTGGCTGGCAAATAGCGCGTATCCGCGGCAACATATTTGCGCCACCGGCGCGCAGCAACAGGCCCAGACGGGTGCGGCGCAAGAGTAAATCTTCCAGATGCAATACCGCCTCATTGCGCGCGGCCCAGCGTAACTCTACCCACATGGTGTCGGTGCCAGCGATGACGTCAAGTTCATTTTTTTGCGCTGCTGCCAGTACCGCACCGGCAGACTGTCCGTAATGGCCTTGCAGGCGCTGGCGCTGACCGCTGCTCAACGCCAGATGCGTAGGTAAGGCCGGGCTGGAACTAAACAGCGGCGTCATCTGAAAGCTGGCTTGCCACTGCGGCAGCAGCGGTGCAATATGCTTTAAGGCATCCAGCGCAATCAGCCGAAAGGTCGTTAATTTTCCGCCAGTCACGGTCAGCAAGCCCTGTTCCAGCCAGACCGCATGGTCGCGCCCTTCTTTGGACGGATCGCTTTTACCGCTATCGATCACCGGGCGCACCCCGGCGTAAGTGGCGATAATGTCGTCCAGCGTCAACGCTAGTTGCGGAAACTGAGTCTCCAGCGCTGCCATCAGATAGCTCACTTCCTCCGGCGTGATGACGGCTTCAGTTTGCAGATCGCTACGGTGATCGACATCGGTGGTGCCGACCAGGGTTACGCCCTCCCAGGGGTAGGCGAATACCGGACGGCCATCTTTCGGGTGCATCAGGCTGACCGCCTGCGCCACCGGCAAGCGCCAGGCCGGAAACAGCAAATGGCTGCCGCGCAAGGGGCGGATTTTTTTCGGCGCACCCTGTTGCTGGCGTAATCCGTCAGCCCAGGCACCGGTGGCGCTGATGACGACTTTGGCCTTGATCTGATGCACTTCTGCACTGATGCCATCGACCAGCTCAAGACCACTAAGCTTGCCGTCTACCCGCAGGAGTTGACGCGCAGCCAGATAATTAATCGCCACCCCGCCCGCGCCCTGCGCTTCTTGCACCACCCGCAGCACCAGCCGGGCATCGTCGGTTTTGGCATCGCTGTAGCACATGCCACCATTTAAGCCCGCACCGCTGATATGCGGCGCCAGCAGCAAAAACTCATCGGCCCGATAGTAATGGCGGGCACGCTGGCCAGCCATCAGATCGTAGATCGCCAGGCCAAGTGCAAACACCCAGCGCCCCGGCTTGCGGCCGCGATAATCGGCAAAGGCAAAGCTTTGCTGATCCACCAGCCCTGCCGCTTCCTGCATCAGGCTCTGGCGCTCATGCACAGAATCGCGCGTCATCTGAAATTTTCCTTGTTTCAGATAACGCAAACCGCCATGCACCAGCTTGGAAGAGCGGCTGGAGGTACCCCAGGCAAAATCACGCTGTTCCACCAGCAAGACTTTCAGGCCACGACGCGCCGCCTCCAGCAAAATACCGGCACCCGTGATGCCGCCACCGACAATCACGATGTCCCACTCCTGAGCCAGCATGGCCGGAATCTGTGCGCGCCAGCCCGCTTGCCATAAGGTTTTTTCTGGGGATGGCATCATCACGACACCAGCTCTTCTGCCGGCAATAATTTGCCTGGATTCATCATGCCCTGTGGGTCAAAATGGCGATACAAATGCCGCATCGCGGCGACCCCCAGCGGGCCTTTTTCCGCCTCCAGATAAGGGGCGTGATCGGTGCCGACACCATGCTGATGGCTGATGGTGCCGCCATGCTGGACAATGGCGACACACAACGCAGTTTTCAGGCGCTGCCAGCGCGCTTGGTCTTGCTCGTAATTGCCGCTCAGCCGGTACACAAAAGTGCTGTAGACGCTCGCGCCCTGCGCATATACGTGCGACAGATGGGTGTAGGCGTGCACCCGTTCACCGCACTCTGCCATGGCGTCAGTGGCGGCTTGCTCCAGCGCCAGCATCATGGCTTTCACCTTGGGCCAGTCGCAGGCGGTTTCCACGGTGTCGATGGCATAGCCTTGCTGCCATAAAGAATTGCGCAGATACACGTTGCGGAAACGATTTTGCTTCCATTTCTGCCCCATGGTTTGCCCGGCCGTCACCCCGTTCTGGCCGCGCGCGATACGCATGGCGTGGCGCAGTGCATTGGCCACGGTGGATTTCTGGCCGCTGGCGCCGATCAGTAGCAGACATTTATCTTCCTTGCAGCCGCGCCAGCGCAGATAGCGTTCCAGTAAACCAATTAATTTTTTATGCCCCGCCAGCGTCAGTGTGGTCAGGGTTTCGGTGGCATTTGACAGGCGCAGCATCGACAGCGGCAATTTAGCCTGCGCGATCATCCTGATGGCCGCTTCGGCCTGCTCCCAATCGGGGAAAAACACCGCATGAAATTCTTCCCGTTGCGGCAGCGGGGTGACCCTGACCGTGGCCTCAGTGAGGATGCCGATGCGCCCTTCAGAACCGAGCACCATGTCGCGCAAGTCAGTACCTGCTGCCGATGCCGGAAAAGTCGGCAGCGCCAGCGTGCCAGCCGGGGTTTCTACCTGCCCGCCGGCAAACAATTGCTCGATGCGGCCATACCTTAGCGACTGCTGGCCGGACGAACGCGTCACGACCCAGCCACCTAAAGTTGAATATTCAAATGATTGCGGAAAGTGCCCCAGGGTATACCCATGCGCGCGCAATTGTGCCTCCAGATCAGGGCCAAACACGCCGGCACCGAAAGTCGCCAGCTGGGCTTTTTTATCCAGGTTCAGTAAGCGCGACAGACGGGTCATATTGATGCTAAGCACAGGCTGCGCGCTGTGTGGCACAGTCAGATGGCCGACCACGCTGGTGCCGCCGCCATACGGTATTACTGCCGCCGCACAGGCACTGGCGTAGGCCAGTAATTCGCGCACCTGCTCACGACTTTCCGGAAACGCTACGCCGTCGGGAAAACTGTCTATTTTGCCAAAGCGCATCTTCAGCCAGTCGGGCAGGCTCTGGCCCAGGCTATGACGCATGCGGGTCTCAGGTCTGGTGTCGACCAAAGGGTGCGGTGGCAAGCGGCTGGCAGGAACGTCGCTACAAGCCTGCGCCAGCGTGGCATCCGTGGTGGGCGTGCCTGCGCCCAGACGTTGCTGCAAAAATTGCTGTGCATCGGCATTGAGTGCAAATGTGATCGTGTCGTCACCCCATCCGTTCCAGCGTCTCATGTTGCATTCCTTTTGTTGAATTTAGTGATCATTTTTATTTTTCTATTTTTGTATTTTTCTATTTTTGCTTTTGTATGGTGACTGCTATAGTTGCAGACTGCTTTTGCCCGCTGATGCCAGCTAAGCATTGGCACAATCTTACCCACGGACGTCTTTCAGGTATTGCGCTTTCATGACATTTCACTTGTTCTATCATGCCAAATTTACCAAGATCGCCGGCTGCGGTGGCTAGCCGCTCCGGCGGGCGCGTCAGCGGTGCCTATTTACAGCCCTTGCTGGATGTGGCGCGCGCACGCGGCGTGGCCTTAACTACCCTAGCTACCCAAGCCGGGTTAGCGGAACAGGCGCTCTGGCCTTTGCCCGACACACTGCCGGCACACGACTATGTACACCTGCTTGATGTTGGCGCCGAGCTGGCCAATGACCCGCACTTTGGCCTGCACGTAGGAGAAAGCGTCAAGCTGGGCACCTACCATGTCTATGGGCTGATATTACTCAGCTGCCACGACTTCGGGCAGGTGTTTCAACAAACCTTACGCTACGAAGGCCTGGCGCATGATTTAGGGAGCTCCGGGCTGCAGGTAGAAAATGCGGTCGCGCAATACCAGTGGCACAGCCATTTCCCCTCTGCCAGCCGGCATCTGGCAGAAAGCGTATTTGCCGGCATCCGCGTATTCGGCAACTGGCTGGCAGGCGCACCCTTGCCGCCGGTGCCGGTCTCATTTACCCATACCGCGCCAGCAGACTGTAGCGAACACCTGCGTATTTTTGGCAATGCGGCCCTGTTTGATGCAACGATGAATTGCGTCAGTTTTGACGCCGCCTTACTGAGCTGGCCGGTACCCAATGCCGATGTCGGTTTGTATCCGGTCTTACAGCAACACGCGGAACAGTTATTAAAAGAAAAAAGTCGTCTGCAAGCCGACGGCGGCATCGTTGCCCAGGTACGCGCCAGCATCATCACCAATCTGACGCTAGACCGGGCCAGATTACCGCTGATTGCACAAGACCTGGGCCTGACCCAGCGCACCCTACAAAGAAAACTGGCCGAGGCCGGCAGCAATTTTCAACAAGTGCTCGATCAAACCCGCCATGAACTGGCCAAAGACTACCTGCGCCAGCGTCAATTTAATCTGGCCGATATTGCCTTCTTACTCGGTTATCAGGAACAAAGCGCCTTTAATCACGCGTTCAAGGACTGGTTTGGCATCAGCCCCGGCAGTTACCGAGAGCAATCGGAAAAACCCGCTGCAACCTAAGAAAAATCAACAGAAGAATTCGGCCATACCGCTCAAATAGGCGATTAAATGCGCCTACAATCCAAGTAAACTTGCCGGGTCACATAGAAACACGCGGGCGCTTCATGCAAACTAAGTTGTCTCTGGTGAGCACCGGGCGGCGGTTGAGTTTCGCCCCTCTATCCCGTATACTCCACCCCGCGTGACACGATCACCACTATGGACGCTTGACAGCAACAACCCGCTGTTGAGTGTCTGTTGTATTTTTTAAATGGCACTAACTCATTTATTTAACCATTTTTTACGCGGCACAGAAGCAAACCGCCTTATCTGGCAGCTTGTCATCGCCCCGCGCGGAGCCATAAGCATGACCGCCTTTGTCTTTAACGAAATCAATTTTGACGACCACGAACAAGTGGTCTTTGCCTCAGAAGCAAAATCCGGCCTGAAAGCCATCATCGCCATTCACAACACCAAACTTGGTCCTGCCATGGGCGGCTGCCGTATGTGGAACTACGCCACCGAAGCCGAAGCCCTGCGCGATGCCCTGCGCCTGTCGCGCGGCATGACTTACAAAAACGCGGTCGCTGGCCTGCCTATCGGCGGTGGCAAAAGCGTCATCATTGCCAACCCGAAAACCGACAAGAGCCCTGCCCTGTTTGAAGCCTTAGGCGAAGCCCTAGAGCGTCTGGGCGGCCGTTACGTGACCGCAGAAGATGTCGGCACCAGCCCGGCCGATATGGCTCACGTTGCCGGAAAAACCAAGTATGTCGCCGGTCTGGGTGACCGTGGCGACCCGTCTCCTTACACGGCTTTGGGTTGTTTCGTCGGCGCGCAAGCGGCGGTAAAGCATCACTTGAAACGCGACAGCATGGAAGGTCTGGTGGTCGCCCTGCAAGGTCTGGGCCACGTCGGTTACGACTACGCCCGCCAGCTGCGCGCCGCCGGTGCCAGACTAATCGTGGCCGATATCGATCAGGCCGCGTTGCAACGCGCCAAAGACGAACTGGGTGCTGAAGTGGTCAGCACCGATGCGATCTACGATGTACCAGCCGACATCTACGCGCCCTGCGCTCTGGGTGCGAGCTTAAATCCTGACACGCTGTCACGCCTGCAGGCAACCATCGTTGCCGGTGCCGCCAACAACCAGTTAGCCAGTGCCGACATGGGCGAAGTCTGCCGCCAAAAAGGCATCTTGTACGCCCCCGATTTCGTCATCAATGCCGGCGGCATCATCAAGGTCTGCTACGAATACATGAACACCCCGGAAGACGGTATGGACGCCCACGTACGCCGCATTGGCGACACGCTGGCAGAAGTCTTCGCCCGCGCCGACGCAGAAGGCCTGCCGACCAGCGTGGTGGCAGATCGCATTGCCGAGGCGCGTTTTAAAATCTAAGCTGGGCTAACGCTGTTGATGAGTGACATTGATTAATCACTTAGGTGAATCACGTTAGCGAGACAAAGCGTCAATCCATTTGACACCAGGAAACAATACAAAAAGCCAGACCGGGCGCTACCCGGTCTGGCTTTTTTACGTGTGGAATAAAATCAAAACCTGTCATAGGCAGCCATATCCGGCACGCATATTTTATGCGTCTTAGCGAGCTGAGGTCAATTCGTATGGCTGGTTTGAAAGGCTCGCCGGACTGACGTTGCAGGTTGACATACAGGCCTGCTTAGTGCATTTTTTCTAGGAAAAACTATGTTCCTCCCCCGGTAAAAATACGCGTGCGCGATTGCTAGGCCACTTAACGACTTATCAGGGCAAAGGTATCGACACAACGTTCAGCGTTTCAACAGTGATCTTTTTAATCACGAAAAATGCTTGTCAGAGCCATTTTTTTTGACTATAAATAGACATGCGGAAGTGTCCGCATCATGCTCTTTCTGGATAGGTACAGCCCCCCACCAGAGCCTCAACATCAACTTGATGATAAGGTGGCTAAAATGACACGAAAATATATAGACTGTCGCGAATTTCCAAGTGACATGAACTGCACGGTGGCTTTATGTGCAGACTCCGATAAAGAACTACTCGATGCGGCGATACAACATGCTGTAACGGTACATCACCATGAAGACTCACCTGAATTACGCAAACAAATTTTGCAGATGTTCAAGCAGGGTACACCGCCCTTAAAACACCCACACCAGCACATAGAAACAAGCTGATCCAGGCGGCATAAACACTTGCCTGATCTGATCGCCCTTGGCATAAAATTAATCGCCCGGGGCGCAAGATATCAATACGCCCAACACAAAATGATGCCTGTCTTTCCACCCGCTTGACACTTACATTGACACTTACATTGACACTTACATTGACACTCGCATTGACATGCATGGCATGAATACCGACTGTATTAACACTCACTGGACAGGTCTTTTTAACCAGCCGGTAATCAATTCCACGGTCGATTTTTCTATGCCGATAAACCCATGGTAATGCAAAGCCTCGCAAGCTTCGCCAGTGGGGTTAATACCGCCATTAAGCATGATGAGTTTTTTCACCGGCGCATTGATCAGGCCTTTCATAATCGCCGGAACCTGCTCCGGGGCGCAAATTCTACAAGCGTCTTTTTCGTTATGCACCAGCAATACCGGAATGCGTATTTTCTCCAAAGCTTGATACGGAACGGCACCGGTCTTTTTATCGCTGACCACGCTGGACGTCAGCACCACGCCGGCCAGGCTGTCATTGCCAAACGCTATCGCGGCGGCGGTGGCAGAAACGCTGCCCCGACTAGTACCGACCAGCCAAACCGGCAGACCGGTATCCCGCTTTAAAAATTCCACCAGCGTTTTAATGTCTTGCAGATGTTCTGCGGCTATCCGGTCCGGATAATCGAGATCGTTCTTATCTGATGCACGCCCCATCAGGGCCACATTCACTCCGGCATCGGCAAAGTCATCACGCGACCGGATCAAAAAATTGCGCCCCGACGGTTTGCCGTCAACGAAGGCGCCCAAACCACCGGCGCCACCAGGCAAAAGAAGGACGGTGGCGATCGCGCCGTCCCGCTTCATATAAAACACCGGTTGCCTGACACCGGGGCGCGTTTCTAGCTGGATCAGGCGCTCTGCGGCAACCGCAGGTCGGGTGTAGGGCAAGCAAATTAGCATTGCCAGCAATAGAAAAATACGCATACGGTTCGCCTGTATGAAAATTGTTTAAGTTTTGCAATATACCTGCACCAGGTCAAACTCAGCACTTTTGCTTTGTGCCTTGTCATTTCGCATTGCACACTAGAATGTATCGTATAAAAATATTCTGTTAAAAACGATTCATCACGCCGCTGGTAAAGTATGGCATACGGGTCCGTGCCATGAAAATTCAAGTAAGAATGCAAGTCTAGCAATACTTGATCCGTGACAAAAAATACCTTATGACACAGAAATAGCCAATTTTATTCGGTAAGAACAGCCTTACAATCCGGCGCAGATCACTAGCAAGCTAGGGTATATGGTCGAACTTATTATTGTTATCTTTTAAAGGAATTTGATATGAGATTCACACCAAAAATGATTCCACTGGCAGGCGCGATGGCGTTTGCCCTGGCCAGCGGCGCCTATGCACAAGAACAAGTTGTCAAGATCGGCCATACTGGCCCGCTGTCCGGCGCCAATGCGTTTGCCGGAAAAGACAATGAAAACGGCATACGCCTGGCGGTGGAAGAACTGAATGCAAAAAAAATCATCGTTGCCGGTAAAACGCTGAAGTTCGAATTACAGTCGGAAGATGACCAGTGTGATCCGAAAGCCGGTGTCAACGTCGCACAAAAATTCGTCGATAACGGTATCAAGTATGTGATGGGCCCGTATTGTTCAGGCGTAGCAATTCCGGTATCGCGTGTCTATCACGATGCCGGCGTCATGATGTCGACCGTCGGCAGTAACCCCAAGGTCACGATGGGTGGTTACAAGAACCTGTACCGCATTATTGCCAGCGATTCACAAGTCGGTGCCAGCATGGCCACTTATGCCGCCAAGGTGATGAAGGTCAAGACCGTCGGCGTCATCGACGATCGCACGGCATTTGGCCAGGGTGTGGCTGAGGAATTTGCCAAGATAGCAAAAAGTTCTGGCCTTAAAGTAGTCGGTATGGAATTCACCACCGACAAGGCCAGCGATTTCGCGACCATTTTAACCAATATGAAGTCCAAACAAGCCGATGTAATCTTCTTCGGCGGTTATGCACCGCAAGGCGCACCAATGGCGCGCCAGATGAAACAATTGGGCATCACAGCCAAATTGCTGGGCGGCGACACGCTGTGCAGCGCGGAAATGGGTAAGCTAGGCGGTGATGCCGTCGACGGCACCGTGCTGTGCGCGCAGGGTGGCGCGATTCTGGACAAGGTCGCTAATGGCCCGGCATTTAAAGAAAAATACAAGAAGCGCTTTAACCAGGACCCGGATGTCTATGCTGCGTCGTTCTACGATCAGATGCTGATCATAGGCGAAGCCATGAAAAAAGCCGGCTCCACCGACGTCAATAAAGTCGGCGCAGAAATCGCAAAAATGACCTACAAAGGCGTAGCCGGAACCTATGCGTATGACGATAAAGGCAATATGAAACAATCGCCTGTCACCGTCTATACTTTCAAGGGCGGTATACCGGTTGCATTGGCAAGCTATTAATTTTTCAGGTAACAGCGCCGTCAGGAACGGTTAATCGTTCTACCCGGCAATAACAGGCGATAACCGGCGATAACCCGCATCAATGATGACAAATGAGGAAGAGCGCGATGCGAATCGCCCTCTTCCTTTTTTATTCATCTTAGCGCCGCCCCAATGCGGCAGAAATGCTGCCTGCTTGATGCAAACGTACAATGTGTCCCGCTTTACCCATCGCGATGGCAATACAAAGACCTGGCACCTGCCTGATATGTCTACGGTCGGGCTGAGTGTGGAATGGTCTTTTTCTGCTTGAAAAGAAAAAATGCGGAGCTGGTTTCCCAGTTCCGCATCTTTATAGGGTCGGTGGCTTGCCCGCGTAACGCAGCCAAAGCTCACCTCACTACCGTCATACATATCGGTTGCATGTACAGCAGCTAAGTAAAATCATAGCAAAGCTTTACGACAGGGGTATGACATAAATCAAAGAACACCGACATTGCCATGACTCAGCCGCTACTACAAATTATTAAAAGAGAAGCTGCTTGTACAGGGCCGGCAGGTTTTATTAATTAATTCACTAACTGAAGTTGTACAGCGAGTGCGGCGTGATTATGAACATTGGCATGCTCAAGTATTGACTGCATATGATTGCGCGTGGTGGCCGGGGCAATGTTCAGTGCCCGCGCAATTTCTTTGTAGGTCAGTCCTTGCGCAATCAGTTTGGCAATTTCATGTTCACGCGTAGTCAACCGGTCGATCGGTAAACGCCGTCGGCCTTTCAAAAAAAACGCATGATTTATTTCATAGTTGAATACGATGATCTCTCTGCCTTTAAATGGCTGATCTGGCTTGCCTGTGATGGCATGATACAGCTCGGCCGGAACCGCCATATGCCTGGGGCATTGCCATTCTTCCTCTAGCAAACGATCAAATTCATCTTCGCTGACAATCAGATTGCCGGCGTGATCGGCTACCGCCATGCTCCAGATAGCTTCCTGTTGCCGATTGCGTATTTTTTCTATATGCACGGCCTGATTGATGTTCAGGGCTTCGATCAGATGCGGTAAAAAATTTTTAACAAGACGACATTCATTTTCCAAAAAAATTTGATTTTTCCGGACACGAAAGAGCGACAGGGATTTTGCTGATGTGGTGTTCGGGTTGGCAAAACAGGTCATCAGTTCATGCGCGTAGCGATAGCAATGTGCAGACCTTAATCCTGTCTTCGACTTTGCTTCTGTCAATACCGTTCGCTGCCAGCCGCTATTGGCGCCATGCGAATCAGGTATCAACACGGCCTTTTCAGGCTTGCCATGCGCAGCGCATTCGAGCTCGACACGCGGTGCTTGTAGCGGGGACGGAAGACGCCCGGTCGTGCAATTTCTCACAGACTCAATATCATGAGCACTGTCGCCCCATTGGGCCCGGTCGTAGTAGACAAATGTCTTCAGCTGCTCCAGAGCAAAGTCCTGAAAATGCGTGAAAGAAAGCTCACGTGCACCACGATAGACAGTAAACACTAACCGGCTGAGATCGTCCATTATTGACCTCTTCTCACCAGACGCCTCGCCATCCGCATGTACTTATAGGCTTGCATAGCAAATGTTGAACTGTTCGTTGAACTGCTGCTTCGTCAACATAGACTATAGACCACGGCAGCAGAGCTGAAATGGTAAAGACCTAACGAAACAGAAGAAATTCATTGTCGTTTCCAGACCAGAGAAGCTTCATTTGTAATGCCTTAAAAACATATCACATCAACAGCGGTTATTGTTTTTTTATCGGCTGATGCATCTGCATCATAGTAATCACTCAGGATTTGCTGTTTACTAAACATGCGTTCCCTGTTTTTGCATCGACTTAGTTTTCTTCACCGGGCTTTTTTAATGGCATATATCAACAACGATGAGCGGATCAAGCGATTCACTAAAATAGGTCAATACGCAGATAAATACGCAGAAAACTAAGAGCTAAGTCAGCTTGGGTTTGAGGTTCGGAACGAGGCTGTTATTTTTTTAATCAAACTAAGATTTTTAACATTGATCTTTATATTGATCACGCAAGGTTTTTTTTACTCATGCTCAACAAAATAAAAAATCACGCGCTGATGATGAATGTTGCTAGTTGATGTTGAAGGTAAAGTTAAAAGTCAGAGCTGACATTTGGCAATGTTTATTCGATTTGAATGGCTAGGCTAACTAAAATTAACAGGAGAAATATGATGAAAAACTGTAAGCTACGCTTAATTTTTAGCACACTGGTCGCGGCCATAACAGTGCAGGTACAGGCACAAACGCCGCAGCAGCCCCAGGACACAAATACAGTAACAATTTCTGGAGCAGAAAGCCAGATTGAGTTACCGATTGCGATGTCACGCATCAGGGTGGACGACTACTACAATTATCTGGGAGCTTATACGCTTTCCAACGGTGAGACCTTGGTACTGCTCCGACGAGGTAACCGCATGTATGGCGAGGTGGGCAATGAAGGAAGACATGAAATAGTCGCCACCGCATCTGACACCTTCGTTGCGATAGACCGTCAGCTAAAAATGCGTATAGATTTAAAAGATAACGGCGATGTCAGCGGTGAATTATATTACGTCACTGCACATCCGAATATAGCAAAAACTGGTACCAATGAAAAGCAAGTCGTCATGCTGGCGTTCCGCTAATTCAATATTCATTATGAATGAAAGTACAGAACGTAAATTCGCGGAGCAGGCCCAATCGCAGACCAGGATGGTGTCCTGGTTTGTAATTTCAGCCTGCTTCCTTTTTTTCGGGGCGAAGCATACATTTTTACCAAAATTTGCAGAGCAAATGCCAGACGATTAAATTTAGCTTTCCGCTGTAGACATTAGAGAAATACTATTCAAGCAGAGTCCGCTGAGCAATTCACGCAACAACAATCAACGCAGACTGAAAACCACAATAAAAATACCTAACGCTACATTTTTCAAATCCGGCCAGGCCCCGCATACCTATGCAAACAGGCATCAGGATTTCTCCACATCAAACACCGCCTCCCCGGCAATCCAGCGGGACTCCGCCGTGTCGTCACTAAGAGCAAGCAATACGGCTTGACCCAGCTCATGTCCTGAGGCTGCCAGTTGGATCTGATGATACGCAGTTGCGGTGCCTTTCATAAGTGCTTCGGCCTGCAAAATAAGCGCCAGATTTTGCGGTATGTCGGCACCGGTTTTTTGGCATTGATCTACGTCGAGCGAATGCGCTTTGCGGCAAACTGCTGGCCTGACAGAATATATTGAGCAAAGCTCATGTTCAAGAAACGGGCAGACCCTGTCGTGTTGTCCTGCTGAATCAGGCGTGATGCCCGAGACGTAAGTATTCAGGCGGAGAATCAGCTGTTTGAGGCGGTCCGGCGCTTGCTTTTTAAGTTCTCTTGCAATCTGAAACACTTCCGGCTCCAGCGCTTCTACCCGCACCCGGCAGCAATGATTGCAGCCCGCTTTGCAGTCAAATTGCTGCCCACCTTCTACTGCTGCCACCACCATGCTATCCACCCCGCGCTGCAAATTGGCGATGAAGCGAATGACGTATTCAGTATTGCGGTTGGCGTCCAGATGCGACACTGCTGCCTGTCTGACCTGGTCTGCCGCATTCAGTAACTGTGTTTGCTCTTCGGGTGTCAACACGGCGAATCTCCATGAACCAAACGGCGAAGCCATTCTGGCGCTGATTATTAAGGTAGGGCCGCCAAAAATGTTTCGTAGGCCAGTGCCGTGTCTTTGGTGCGTTCTAATTGCGGAGTATGTCCAACATTTTTCAAAATGACGACCTGAGACTTAGGTATCAGACCTTGAAAAACTTCGGTACTTGAGACATCCAGCACCCGGTCTTTGTCACCCCAGATCACCATGGTCGGCACCTTAATTTGTCTCATTGCCTGCTCAATATTGATAGAAGATTTGGCCTGGATCTCTGTAAAAATTTTAGTCGCTATCGACTCACGTGCGATGGCTTCCCGGGCAAATGTGGCAAGTACTGGTGATGGGATAAAAGGCGCGTCGTTCATGGTAAACGCGAGCATATTTTCATAATCTTGTTCGTTGTGGACGATTAAGGGGTTTTCACCGTGCCGCAGACGCGTCATCAGCTCACTCGGGGTTGGCGAGGTCACGCCAGCAGCGCTCATTAACGCCAGGCTTTTCACATGTTCCGGTGCCGTCATTGTCAGGTACAGCGCAATCGCGCCCCCCATTGAGTGCCCCATCACATGCACCGGGCGGGTCAGCTGCAATTTTTCCATGATGGCAATGACGCGCTGGGTTTGTTCGGGAACACTATAGTTTTGATCCATCAGAATAGTGCTATCGCCGTGTGCAGGTAAATCAATGGCAATGACGTGATAATGCTGGGTGAGCTGAGCCGCGAGCTTGATCCAGATATCTTTATTCGATTGGAAACCGTGGATGAGAAACACGGTTTCACCCTGCCCGCCCTCCAGATAAGAAATCATAAAATTTCCGACCTGCACTTGCCTGGCTTGAAGATGGGCCAAGGCACGAACGCTGTCTATGGTCCATGTCGATAATCGATTCTGTATGCTGGTGCATCCGGCAAACGTTAAACTAAGCGTCAGGAGTATTGCCTTGCTAAGGTGGTTCATGTCGATTTTCCGGGTAAATTTGTGGATGTCTCTGGTGTCAAACGCGTATATCGACGAGAAATTTAACTAAGGTAAACGACGCATCGAAGAATACAAAAATTACCATAAAAACCACATTCGCGTAGCCGTAATTGCAGTGTTCTGGCCGGCGAGAACTAAGAAAGTGAGATATTTAATAGCATTCTTAGCATCAGAATCAACACGCATTTAGCAAGGTCTATACATCATTTATACAGCGTCAACTTTGAGCGCCAGCCATTTACGGTACACCAGCAGCGCCACCTGAGCATCATCTGCAGCGTACTGCATCTGGCGCTCGCTTAAGCTTGCTGCGGACCAATTCGAGGTAGAGGTTTTTTTCGATTTTTGTAGTTTCATACCGAAAAATTTGGCGACGGCGGCTTTTGCCCCCATATCACGGTGCTTGTTTTCGCGCATGGCACGTGACAAATCAAGGACATGTTCCGGCATGATGCCAAACTTGGCATGTAAGCGTTTATGATCGTCGCTCAGGCCAAAACCGACCTTTAATATATGTTTCGATTCAAGCACGGCCTTCACCGCCGCCGTATTGGTATTGGATAAAACGGGAAACAAGAACACCTGGGCATCGGTCGCCAGTTGAATCAGATGCGGGCCATCCGAGTGCTGGCCTTTAAAAAAAATCGGTTTCGATTCAGTATCAAAACCCAACACATCGGCCACTGCCATTGCCGCGTAAGCACGCTCCATATCATCGGCCGAGCGTACCAGACAGATATCATTAAATGGGATACCGGGGTAAGACGGCAATTCTGGCGGAAGCGGCAGCGCGGCGAGGGGTTTGGTATCGGTCATCATAGGCGAGATGATAGCGGAATACCGTGCTCATGCGCATGCCAGGTCGTGGATTTTTATCGCGGACAGCATGCCAATGGATGCAGCGATGGCTCTGAGATGGCGTTATCCGGTCACCTCTGGATATTGTTCATCACGGTATTGTTCATGATGGCACGGCTAAGCAGCTGCGCCGGCAGAATCGTCAAGGCCGAAGCGTTTGATGAATATCGCAAGATGGTCAAAATACAAAACCCATGATGATGATGCCCTTAATGGCACGACGGGTGTGCGCGCAACGTCGTCGTTGGTGTATCACGATGGGCATGTAACGACTGGTGTACCACGATCAAATTTTCCAGCCTGCTGCAAACCAGACTAACGCCATACCGGGAACCCAAATTAAATTTAAAGATGACCCAGGAAAATCAATCAAACTCGAAAACCTTCAGCTTTGACGGTGAATCGAATGAAGTGATGCGACATGCCTGTTGTTAGCGACGGTAACGATGCCGCAGTAAGACACGTGAAAGCGCGAAAAACAATTGGCCCGAAAACCAAACAGACACAAAAAAGCCCACCAAAGGCGGGCTCTCCATTCATTGCCACGACTTGTCAGCAACCCATGCTATCTGCGTGGTGCCACTAACGAACCAACAACCCGTGCTATCTGCGCGGTGCCCCTGGCTATGTCGTCATCTGCATCTTCAGCATTACCTTACGGCTATCTGATTAAGATACAAGCATACAAATTAATGATCTCACAAACCAACTGTATCATTTTCCGAAGATCATGCAGTCTGCATGATCTGGCCGATAAGAATTGATTGCGCGTTCGAGAATGCCATCCTGTGATCATGCATGATGACCACTCTCTCACTGGTGATTTTTATCACTGAATAATTAAACCTTTTTCCGACAACCCATGCTATCTGCGTGGTGTTATCAGCCGGTAAGAATTATTCTGCGCTGTAGAGAATATCGACCAGCGATATTTCCAATGTGTGAATTGTGCTTCAACAATTATTCTGACTATTCTGACTATCTGCCTTAACCCATGCTATCTGCATAGTGTCTATGGTTTCAGTATGAAAGAAAAAGTAAAGTGAAGCGTAAGCCGATCTTTCAAGTGAGCAGCAACCTGACCTTAAGTCAGATTACCGACATCCACTCAATTAAGAAAGAACTTGGATATTGCTGGCTTTGTCGCCTTTAGCACCAACACTGCGTTCGAAAGAAACGCGTTGGTTTTCTGACAGGCTCTTGAAACCAGTAGATTGGATGTCTTGGAAGTGTGCAAAAAGATCTGGGCCGCCAGCATCTGGAGTGATGAAGCCGAAGCCCTTAGCGTCGTTGAACCATTTGACTATGCCTGTTTGATTGCTCATGTTATTTCCTTAAATTATAAATATAGGCAAGCTCGCCCTGAAGGCACTTGAAACCAAGAGATGTAACCGGAGGAAATAAAACAGAACGACTAGAAGAAACAGCCATGCAGATTTGGGACCAACAATAATACGACCTGATGCAAGTACGAGACGAACTATATACCACTTACTTCAATTAACCTAGCTTTATTTTCAAAAAACTACATTAATTCCTTATTAATGTTCAGTGACCTGGTTTTCATCATGAGCGGCTTTCTTGCAAGTGGAAGCAAAATTCATTTTTTATCGAGCCGTGACGAATTCCGTAATGCCATCGTAGTCAGTACCGACGACGAACGTGAGGCCAATGCGACCAGATGCAAGAACACTGGCAACAAATGAAGCCGGCGGCGATGTGCGGGCTCGCCAGCTCAGTCAAAATCACTATCGACCCGATTGCCATGTGCAAATTCGCCCACACAGCGGAAAACCCGTTAAAATCGAAGACTCGGTAAACTTTATTCTTCGCCATCCTTCACCGGCGAAAAAAGGCAGACAGCACGATGCTTACATTTCAACAAATTATCCTCAAATTACAAGAATACTGGAGCGCTCAGGGCTGTGCCTTGCTGCAACCTTATGATATGGAAGTGGGCGCCGGCACTTCGCATACCGGTACTTTTCTGCGCGCGATTGGCCCGGAACCCTGGCGTGCCGCCTACGTGCAGCCTTCGCGCCGCCCGAAAGATGGCCGTTACGGTGAAAACCCGAATCGTCTGCAACACTACTACCAGTATCAGGTGGTCTTAAAGCCAGCCCCGGAAAATATCCTTGATCTGTATCTGGGATCATTAAAGGCGCTCGGCCTCGATTTACAGCAAAACGACATCCGCTTTGTCGAAGACGACTGGGAAAATCCAACACTAGGAGCCTGGGGCCTGGGTTGGGAAGTCTGGCTCAACGGCATGGAAGTCACGCAGTTTACCTACTTCCAGCAAGTGGGCGGGATTGATTGCAAACCTATCCTGGGCGAGATCACTTACGGTATCGAACGTCTGGCAATGTATTTGCAAGGGGTGGAAAATGTCTACGATTTAGTCTGGACCGAGCGCGAAGAAAACGGCCAGACCGTGCGTCTTTCGTATGGCGATGTATTCCATCAAAATGAAGTCGAACAATCGACCTTCAATTTTGAATATTCCAATACCGACTTTTTATTCACGCTGTTTAGTAATTACGAAGCCGAAGCAAAACGTCTGCTGGAAGTAGAAGAAAAATCGCTGGCCTTGCCGGCGTACGAGATGATTTTAAAAGCGGGACACACCTTTAATTTGCTCGATGCGCGCGGCGCAATTTCGGTGACCGAACGGGCGGCGTATATCGGCCGCATCCGTAATCTCTCGCGGGCGGTTGCCGCGGCTTATTATGCCTCGCGTGAAAAACTCGGCTTCCCTATGTGTGCAGCAGACGATAAGCACAAAAAGGCGGCTTAGCACCTACCCGGCTAAACGGACAGACCGGCGCATCTGACATAAGTTCATGAGCGCATAAGAGCATAAGAGCATGAGAGCGCCCCGGTCAAGCGGTGCAAGCAATCCCCCTACAATCAACGTTGGATTCCGGCCTAGGCCGGGACAAAGAAACATGAACCAAACACTGTTAGTCGAACTCTTCACCGAAGAACTGCCTCCTAAAGCGCTGGCCAAACTGGGCGAAGCATTTGCTGCAGGCATCGTCAACGGATTGAAATCACGTGATTTTCTGGAAACCGATTCCGTCGCGACCAGCTACGCCTCACCACGCCGGCTGGCAGTCAGCATCAGCCAAGTGCGCGCCACTTCGCCGGACAAACTCCTGCGCGAAAAAGTGCTGCCGGTCTCGGTCGCGCTAGATGCATCAGGAAATGCGACGGCACCGCTGGCAAAGAAATTAGCCGCTCTGGGCTTTCCTGATCTGCAGGTAAGTGATTTGGAACGGGCCATCGATGGCAAGGCCGAGAGTTTTTTCTACAAGCATACTGCGGCAGGTACGGCGCTGGCACCAAGCTTGCAAATCGCACTGGAAGAAGCCATCGCCAAATTACCGATCCCCAAAGTGATGAGTTATCAGCGTCCCGATGGTGAAACCGTGCATTTTGTGCGCCCCGTACATAGCGTGTTAGCACTGCACGGCAGCGACATTACGCCTTTAGCGCTCTTGGGACTGAACAGCAATCGCCTGACCCAGGGACATCGCTTTTTGTCTTCTGGCGACATCAGCATTGCGCATGCCGACGACTACGCCGCAGCGCTGGCAAGCCAAGGTAAAGTCATCGCCAGCGTCACGGAACGTAAAGAAAAAATCCGCAGCGCCCTGCTGGCCATGGCCGGCGCAGATCAGGTCTTAATGCCAGAATCGCTGCTCGATGAAGTCACGGCCCTGGTCGAATGGCCGAGTGTGTATGAATGCCATTTTGAACAAGAATTTTTATCGGTACCGCAAGAATGTCTGATTTTAACCATGCAGACCAACCAAAAATATTTTGCCCTGACCGATGCCGCGGGCAAATTACGTTCACGTTTTCTGATCGTCTCTAATCTGGAAACCAACACCCCCGAACACATCATTCAAGGCAACGAGCGGGTGGTGCGCCCGCGCTTGTCGGATGCAAAATTTTTCTTTGAACAAGACAAGAAAAAATCCCTGGCCGACCGTCTGCCTCAGTTAGCCAACGTGGTATATCACAACAAGTTGGGCAATCAGGCGGCACGCACGCAAAGGGTGACCGCTCTGGCGGGGAAAATCGCGTCAACACTAGGGTACGATGTGGCGCTGGCGGAACGCGGGGCCATGCTGGCAAAAACGGATTTATTGACCGACATGGTGGGTGAATTTCCTGAGCTGCAAGGCATCATGGGCAGCTATTATGCGCAACACGACGGCGAGCACGCCGAAGTCGCTGCTGCCGCCTCGGAACATTATCAACCCCGCTTTGCCGGCGATACGCTGCCCGTCACAGCTACCGGTACCGCCGTGGCACTGGCAGATAAACTAGAAACTTTAGTCGGTATCTGGGGCATAGGCTTACAGCCAACCGGGGACAAAGACCCGTTTGCGTTGCGTCGCCATGCTCTAGGCATATTGCGTATGCTGGTAGAAAAACGTCTGCCTTTATCGCTGAATCACTTGCTGGCGGATACCGCTAGTCTGTTTGCGGACAACAGTAATTTCAAAGACCCTAGTACCGATGTTTTAAATTTTGTCTTTGACCGTTTGCGCGGTCAATTGCGCGATAAAGGTTTTTCGCAAAATGAAGTCGAAGCGGTGGTTGCACAAAACCCCGACACACTCGACAACATCGTAGAACGCCTGCAAGCGGTGCAAGCCTTCGCCGCCTTGCCGGAAGCGAGCGCATTAGCAGCAGCGAACAAGCGCATCACCAATATCCTGAAAAAAGCCGAAGGCACGTCAGGCGCTGTTGATACCGCGCTGCTGCTAGAAGCCGCTGAGCAAGGCCTGCACCGGGCCATGAGTACGGTCAGGCCACAAGTCGACGCCGCGTTCAGCCAGGGCGACTTTACCGGCGCCCTGAAAACTTTAGCGGCACTGCGTGGCGAAGTCGATACCTTCTTCAACGATGTGATGGTCAACGCCGAAGATCTGGCCCTGCGCAACAATCGCCTGGCGTTACTGGCGGAGTTGCATGGCATGCTCAATCAGGTTGCCGATATTTCCAAACTGGCTGCGTAACAAGTGAAATACGGTAAATACGGCCAATTCGGCGAACAAGGTATACGATGAAACTCATCATTCTCGACCGCGATGGCGTGATTAACCAGGACTCGGATACGTTCATTAAAACGCCCGATGAATGGCATGCTTTACCTGGCTCCATGCATGCGATTGCACGGCTCAATCAGGCCGGTTACACCGTGGTGGTGGCAACCAATCAATCGGGCGTCGCACGCAAATTGTTTGATATGGCCACGCTGAACGCGATTCATCAAAAAATGCACGCGGCGGCGCAGCAAGTCGGCGCCGAGATTGATGCTGTTTTTTTCTGCCCGCATATAGCCGATGACAGTTGCGACTGCCGCAAACCCAAACCGGGTATGTTGCAGGAAATCGGGCGTCGCTATGCGATCAATCTGAAGGGTGTGCATAGTGTGGGCGATTCTTTACGCGATTTGCAATCGGGCTTTGTCATGGGCTGCATTCCAGATCTGGTGCTGACGGGCAAAGGTCAGCAAACGCTGCAAAAAGGCGGCCTGCCGCCCGGCACGCAGATTTATCCGGATTTGGCGGCAATGGTCGATAAATTGCTCAGCACCGCGATCGATACCAACAGCCACGCTGCCGAATGATCGGCATCTTAAACTGCACTGAAACTGCACTGAAACTGCACTGAAACTGCACTAAAACTGTGTCTTAAACTGTTTCTCAAACGGCGTATCACACTGCATGTCTATCCAGCCATCAAATAGTGATGACATACTAACGGCATGCAACAATGAGTGACTGTCAGTAAAAATGCAAAGACAACGCAGTACCAGCTAAAAAATTACAAATTTGGAGTAGTACACAAGATGGTCAATTTCACGCGCTTCATTCGTTCTCTGTTTTTTTTATTGGTGATGATTGCCGTTACCGTGGTCTGGGCGCCTATCTGTTTTTTGTTCGCCCCCCTGCCCTACAATAAGCGCTATTACGCCACGGCACGCTGGAACGTTTTCATGATCTGGGCCGCCAAAGTCATCTGCGGCATCCGTTACCAGACCAAGGGATTTGAAAATTTCCCTGACGGCCCGGTGATTGTTCTTTCCAAACATCAATCGGCTTGGGAAACCATATTTTTACTCATGGCGACACCCCGCCCTCTGGTATTTGTATTTAAAAAATCGATTACCTATATTCCCTTTTTTGGCTGGGCAATTGCCTTAATGCGCATGATTCCGATTGACCGCAGCAAAGGTAAAGACGCCTTTGCCCAGGTCGTGGTACAAGGCAGAAATCGGCTGGCCGATGGCCAATGGGTGATTATGTTCCCTGAAGGTACGCGTATTCCGGTGGGACAAAAAGGTAAATACAAAGGCGGCGGTACCCGCCTGGCGATCGAAACCAATACCCCGGTAATTCCGATCGCGCTCAATTCTGGCGAATGCTGGCCGAAAAATTCCTTCATCAAAAAACCGGGCCTGATTACTGTTTCTGTCGGCCAACCGATTTCCCCCGAAGGCTTGACGGCGACCGAGTTAATGCAAAAAGTAGAGGATTGGATAGAAGCGGAAATGCGGGTGATTTCACCCCAGGTATACCAGCAGGATGACGCTCAGAGATAGTTTTATAGCAATGCCTGTGATCACAGTAAGCTGGCTCGAAGACCTAGATACGAGCGCACAGACAAGCAGGCCTAACGGCAAACTCAAAAACAAATTTATCAGAAAATCCAGAGGCAAGCATTGAAATGAAATCCCGCCCGTCCTCATTCGCAGAGGCCATACAACGTGCCCTGCAGCTGGATTTTTTTAAAGACTTTCTGTTTTCCGACACGCCTGCTGTAGCAGAACAAAAAGCAGAACAAAACCCAAAAAAACAGCCGAAGGCTTTAGCCGATCCGGCACAAAAGCCAGTCACCAAAGCACTGCCACCGATAGCGCCCGGCACCGGCAATCAGCGCAAAATTGTTTTACAAAACCAGACCCTGGAATACAGCCTGCGGCGTTCGCAGCGACGCAGCATCGGCTTTCTGATCAATCAGGATGGCTTACGCGTAACCGCTCCGCGCTGGGTCACGCTGGCCGACATTGAACGGGCGCTATCAGAAAAACAAGGCTGGATATTGACCAAGCTTGGCGAAAGACAAGAACGTCAGCAACAATTATTACAGCGCCAGTCAATCGCGATGCGCTGGCAAGATGGCGCGACCTTTTCCTACCTCGGCCAGACCCTGACTTTACGCCTCAGCTTGGATGAACCGCCCGCTAGCCGCAGCGCCGACATCATCTATGACAGGGAACGCCAGGAATGTCAGCTTCGCTTAGTGTCGTTCAGTGACGATCCAAGGCAGGAAGAGTTCGTAAAGCAACAACTTAAAAACTGGTTACAGCAACAAGCCACACAATTTTTTTCTGAGCGTATGCCGGTGTATGCCGAAAAATTGGGGGTGCGCTATCAAAGCCTGTCACTCTCGAATGCCACTACCCGCTGGGGCTCCTGCACCTCACAGGGTAAAATTCGTCTTAACTGGCGACTGATCTGTTTTTCGCCGGATCTGATCGATTACGTGATTGCCCATGAACTATCGCATTTACATGAGATGAATCACAGTCCGCGCTTTTGGGCTAAAGTACAGTCAGTTTATCCGGATGTTGAACAAGCCAAACGCCGTTTGCGTCAGCACGCTGCCAACGACCTGCCGGCATTTTAGGGACGTATGCGATGATTGGCGCTGCGATTGGCGACTTATCCATACAAAACCACGTGAATTCCCACACAAGAACGATTACCTTACTCCCGTCTATTTCACAGAAAGACATTTATGCGCATCCTGCACACCATGCTACGCGTCGGCAATCTGCCCCGCTCGATCGACTTCTATACCGAAGTGCTGGGAATGAAGCTGCTGCGTCAGTCCGACAATCCGGAATACCAGTACACCCTGGCCTTCCTTGGCTATGGCAGCAACCCTGAACATGCCGAACTTGAGCTGACCTACAATTACGGCGTGAAGCAGTATGAACTAGGCTCCGCCTACGGCCATATCGCGATCGCCGTCCCCGACGCCGCCGCCGCTTGTGCTGCAGTCAAAGCCAAAGCGGGCAAGGTTACGCGTGAGGCAGGACCGGTTAAGGGTGGCAACACCGTGATTGCTTTTGTCGAAGACCCCGACGGCTACAAGATAGAATTAATTGAGCGTAAGAGCAACGATCAGGCAACCACCTTATAAAACATCGCATCCAGCCTGTCCCTTGACGTAAGGGATAGGGAAGTCAATAGCAGGGCCCGGGTAACCGTCAGCGCTACCTTACTGATGCGGCAAAGTACATTTCAACAGGGAACTTGCCCAAATTGTCTGCTTAACGTAAAATTTGGAAACCATTTCGTCTCACGTGACTGGCGAAAATGCTCAAATTTAAACATTTGCAGCACAAGATGGAGTTCCATCGGGAAGCGTGAGATTTGCAGAGCCGTTTTTAATGCGATTAGCAGAATACGACTCTCGCCGTGCGCCTGGGTAAGCCTGATGGTAAGAGCGATTGAGGCTGCCCGCACTCCCTATCTGACACCTCAATCACCACAATCATTCACGATTTCACGTCTTTCAACAGGAATACCATGTTTGCAAAAAACCATACTCTCGCCAATATCGATCCAGAATTATTTGCTGTCATTCAAAAAGAAAATCAGCGTCAGCAAGAACATATTGAACTGATCGCCTCGGAAAACTACACTTCCCCCGCAGTGATGGAAGCACAAGGTTCACAACTGACCAATAAATATGCCGAAGGCTACCCGGGCAAACGTTACTACGGCGGTTGCGAACACGTCGACGTCGTAGAGCAACTGGCGATTGACCGCATCAAACAAATTTTTGGTGCAGAAGCGGCCAATGTCCAGCCTAATTCCGGGTCCCAGGCGAATCAAGGCGTGTTCTTTGCGGTACTCAAGCCGGGCGACACCATCATGGGTATGTCTTTGGCGGAAGGCGGTCACCTGACGCATGGTATGCCACTCAATATGTCCGGAAAATGGTTTAATGTGGTGTCTTACGGCCTTAACGACAAGGAAGAAATTGACTACGAGGCAATGGAACGTCTGGCACGTGAAGCTAAGCCAAAACTGATTATTGCCGGTGCATCTGCCTATTCCCTGCGTATTGATTTTGAACGTTTTGCCAAAATCGCCAAAGAAATTGGCGCCTATTTCATGGTCGATATGGCTCACTATGCGGGCCTGATCGCCGCTGGTGTATACCCAAACCCTGTGCCATTTGCAGATTTCGTGACCTCGACGACCCACAAATCCCTGCGCGGCCCACGTGGTGGCATTATCTTGATGAAGGCTGAGCATGAAAAAATCATCAACTCAGCCATTTTCCCCGGCATTCAAGGCGGCCCGCTGATGCATGTCATCGCCGGCAAGGCAGTGGCGTTTAAAGAAGCATTGAATCCTGAATTCAAAGCCTACCAGGAACAAGTCGTAAAGAACGCCGATGCACTGGCAAAAACCCTGATCAGCCGCGGTTTGCGTATCATCTCCGGCCGTACTGAATCGCATGTCATGCTGGTCGATTTGCGTTCTAAAAATATTACCGGTAAAGCCGCTGAAGCGCTGTTGGGCTCGGCCCATATCACCTGTAACAAAAACTCTATCCCTAACGACCCGGAAAAACCATTCGTCACCTCCGGTATCCGCCTGGGTAGCCCGGCCATGACAACGCGTGGATTTACCGAAGTAGAATCAATCAAAGTCGGTAACTTACTGGCCGATGTTCTGGACAATCCAAACGATGCCGCCACCATAGAACGCGTAAAAGCCGAAGTCAAAAAACTGACCGACGCCTTCCCGGTCTACGCAGCATAAGCATCATCGCGAAAGCGTCATCTGTTTGCAGATGGCGCTTTTTTTTAGCCTTCGTTTTAACATTAAGATCAAAACAAAAGACGTGATATGAAATGCCCTTACTGCCATCATAGTGAAACTCAGGTTATCGACACCCGTGTCCCGGAAGAAGGCAATACCATCCGCCGCCGCCGCCGTTGCGCCAGTTGCGACAAACGCTTCACCACCTATGAACGGGTTGAATTGACGATGCCATCCATCGTTAAAAAAAATGGTAGCAGAACAGAATTCGAATCCGGCAAACTCCGCGCAAGCCTGATGCTGGCGCTACGCAAACGACCGGTTTCCGCTGAAGCCGTTGACACGGCAATAGAACACATAGAAGAAAAATTATTGGCTAGCGGTGAGCGTGAAGTACTATCAGGCCATTTGGGTGAACTGGTGATGCGCGAATTAAAACGCCTGGATAAAATAGCTTATATCCGGTTTGCATCGGTATACAAAAGCTTTGAAGATGTTTCCGAATTTGCCGAAGCAATACAGGAAGTTAAAAAAAATTAAGCCGAAATACATACGCTGCATTCCGGCTTAAGATAGCAAAAGATCAAAGTAAATTATTTAGACCAGCAAGTATCAACTGTCATGCCGCCTGTCAACGTGCCAGTATTGTTTTTTTGACCTAAGTTATTTATCGTATAAGTCACACAAGCATCTGATGCCATGACATTAACCGGCACGGCTTGCATGGTAAACGTGGTCTGGGTAGACGCCAGGATACTTATGTTATACATCACCTTTGTACCGCTTGCCGTACGAGGCGACACAAGCACCGGAAGTACTGGTGCTGCACCGGCCAGATCCAATGTATAACTATTGTTTTCGGTAAAAAAACGCTCCATAAACTGCGCATTTTCACTCAAAAGCCCCCGTACCTCTGCACGCCGGGCTCGCGTCACATTGTTGACATAACTTGGGTAAGCAATCGCTGTGATGATAGACACGATGACCAAAGTAATCATCACCTCTAGCAAGGTAAAACCCGTTTGCAGTTGTTTGTGTCTTGTTGAGTGCACTTGAACTCCTTCAATAAATAGTAGATGCAACGGACCCCTTGTCTGCTGTACCGCTTACTCCCGGCCTAAAATTTGGCGCCAGAGTCGAACCGTTGGTACAGGATCGCCGCGGCTGAGATCACCAACGCAGACACCTGCGGTACATTTTACGCCTCCCGCCGTTCCGGTAGCCGCGCCTGAGTCTCCTGGTGCGGTGTAGCTAACACCTTTACCGCCGCCCGTGCGCAACACGGTATTGCCGAAAGTAGAACTAACTTGCCGTCCGCTGACGAAAGTATCTGAGGCATTGATGGTTCCGTTACCATCTGTGTCGATGGTCTGGTATCCGACCGGCCCTCCATTAAATGGGCTAAGAAAAAGTATCGTTGACAAACCGTCGTTCAGACAAGGATCAGTACTGCTGCCGGGAATCAAGGTTGTCACCATCAGTAAATCATTCATCACCAGAGGATCTGTAATCACCCGCTCACCCAACTTAAGATCCAGATCAACATACCAGCCACGTTTGGTAGTCCAGTCAACATCATTATTCTCGACTTTGTAAAAACTCGTGCCGGAAAGCGTGAGTTTTTGTTGCTGTAACTTAAGCTTCCCACCAACAATAGCATCTGGGGTCACCAGTGGAATATCAGACTTGTCCCAGATGCCGTAGACAGTTTGAGTATCCTTGACGACGGCATCACCATCTTCAAAAATTTTACCCGTACCAAACATGACAATATATCCACCATTGGGATGTGCAAAAAGTTGGGGCTGAGTAGTGATAGGCTGCACTTTTGCAGAGGATACTGCAGTAAACAAAGGGGTGGTGGTGAAAGCCAGTTTCGGCACAGTAGTACCGGTTAATGGAGAGGAGAAATCAAATTTCCATAAATTACCCTGCAAATCACCCGCATACGCAGCCTTGATTGTGGCGTCTGGGCCGATCAGAAGCTTAGGCGTTCCCAAGCCATTTTTTGTTGAAGCGCTTCCGACGCCGGTATTAATACTGCTTATCAGGCTGCCCGTAGCTAAATCAACTACATATAAAACAGCCTTATAACTTGTACTCTCATAACCATTTCCATAAATAGCCACCCACCGGCCATCTTTCAAGCGTCCCATTTGCGGGTTGCCAATAGTGAAGCCTAAATTAACATCGGGGCTAGCTAACGGCGCTACATTGGTGTTGACATTTTTTTCCCATAGAACCTTGGTTACACCGAAAGTGCTTGGGTCAGTGATATCCAAGGCAAAAATAGATTTGCCACCGGCACCCGTGGTTCCCAACAAGATGGTTTTCCATCCACCGCCGATATAGGCATCACCAACCTGAGGGCTACCGTCAACATAAAATTGATGTTTATAAGCTGGGTCAGCCAGTGCCGGCAAATTTGGAATGACCGCTTTAGGCACATAGGCAAAAACTTCCTTACCAGCAGTTGAGCCCGAGCTAGACATATTAAAAGCATGTAACATGCCGTCGTTAGCACCTACGTACAACATCGGCTGCCTGGCTTTATTCGACTCAAAAAACCCTTGATAGCTTTCCTTACCCGGAGTAGAAGCTGGCAAGAAAGAATAATGCCCGTCGACCCCTTCTCTTACATACAAAGGATCTGAATTAACTAAATCACCAAGCAACTTAGGACGGATACGAAATGCCTTGCTGGTATCTGCAGCACTGGAACGCGTATTGCTTTGCTCCCCGCTAAGATAGGCCACGATCATGGCTTCAGTCACACCTAATGCAGGCGGATACACCGTTGTGTCTGCCTTTGCCGTGGTAAATACAGCCTTATCAGATGTTGTTAAATTTGAATAATCAAAAATCACGCCGCCGCTGCCTGTCGCATTCGAGGTAAAGATATTTCTAGCCACTGGAATACTGGCGTCAGAATTCCAGTCACTACCGGTGATAGCGCCGGACGTGGCATCAATAGTCTTTTGCTCTAGCCTGCCAGCCCAATTTGTCGTTTCATAGGTTGACGTATACAGCTTGACGCCTGAGCCCACGGATTTGCTAGAGGTACCGACTGCAGCCGCACTACCTGTCCTGGCGGCGATCTCGTTTAATGCGTTATCCAATGCGTTCGCAAACTCGTTCGGATTACTTGCGCTAAAAAAATCTCCTCGGCTATTTAACGCCGCGTGGGCAAGGTCATCCACGTTAGCAGCCAAAGTATCACCAGGTGTTGGCCAGTTAGCCCCTGTCGACAAAGACGCCAAATCTGCCGGATTATGGATATCAATGACACTTTTGACACCCAAGCCTACCGTAAAGTGCACCAAATGCTGCCAAAACGCAGGGTCCTTAGCCGTCGTTGGTACGTTCTTTTTTTCTTTTTGAGTCCAGTCTGATCGTAAATCACTTACCCAGTAATACATCGCAATATCGGCAAGCGTACCCTTGGCACCGCCGACGGTAACAGTCGCATCATCAGAATAAGGTTTCGCTTTAATATATTGATAGGTAGTACCGTCGGGTCGGGTCATCACAGCACCTGACATACTATCGTAATC
>JBBQNW010000013.1:0-28648 GCA_038330335.1 Burkholderiales bacterium
GGTCGCTACTTTCTGGGTGTAAGACTTAATGTTCGCCGCCTTCAACTTGCCTTGCAACTCATTGACTTTATCCTGAGTCGCCAACGCGGCAACCTGCACCACATAAGCGGAAGCCACTTTATCCGCCCCTTTTGCAGGCGCTTTCCCTTCAAGTATCGACAATGCTCTGGCCGCATCCTCGGACACCTCGACCTTACCCGCAGCGGGTCCTGATTCATCAACATTCGCTGAATAAGCTACTTTGGCCGGCACCTTGGCAATCACCGGAATTACCGGTTTCACATCAGTTTTTGCTTCAGAACGGATTTCAGGCTTGTTGTCTGGCTTTACCTCGGTTTTTACCGATGCGACGTGGTCTTTTTTAGCGGCAACAGAGGATGACAATGCAGGCGTGGTCTTGGGAGCCGCCGACGCCGCCATTGACGAATTCGCTGTGGTCAATTTCCCCTTGATATTCTCTTTAGGAGATACAGGAACAGAAATAATCTCCTCGATAGGGTCGGGATCAACGACATTGTTTTTTGTCACTGTCGCCGGCTTTACCGTATCGCCAGAATTAGCACCGAGAGGCTTGTCTTTGGACGGGATCTGAACGCTGATATCGTCGGACAAAGGCTTAGGCTCAGAATCGAATAACATCGGCAGGCCAATGACCGCAGCAAACACCAGTGCCAGCGCGCCAATAAGGCGGCGTCTGGCGCGTTTTTTTTCAGGCAGCACCGGATCTACCGGAGAATTTCTACGCGCGCTCTGCGCCGGTGTTTTAGTGCGTTTACTGCCTACACGTGCGGATCGACTATCCTCTTCTGAGCGCGAACGAAACTCGCCGCTGTCGGCACTATCAGATGGTTCTTGTTTTTGCTTAAACAACGAGAGTAAACCCATGTGCAGAGATATATTTAGTTAATAAAATGCAAGCATGTGAATGGCATTGCTAATTTTTTCGTGCAATTCATCAGTGATGTTGAGGTTTTCTGGCCCTCATCACACCTGCCACCGTGAGAAAAGATCCAAAGACCGCTATTCTATCATTTTCACCGGCTTTGCTTAGCGCAAAGGCATACGCCTCTTCTGGCGTGTGAAAGCTTTGGATACTGTGCTCCGCATCTTGCAATACCCCGGCATCGAGTAATTTTTCGCGAATTTGTGCGGCGCTGGCAGCCCGCGGCAAAGGCAGATCGGTGATGCACCAGTGATCAATTTTGCCTTTTATTTGTTCTATCACACCGGCAATATCTTTATCCAGCATGGAGCCGAAAACGGCATAGGTATAGGCATGGAAACCCATATTGTCGAAATTTTGCGCCAAGGTCGCCGCCGCATGCGGATTATGCGCCACATCCAATACCACCGTCGGACGTCCCGGCATCACCTGAAAACGCCCGGGCAAATCGACCATCACCAGACCGTTACGCACTTCTTGCGCGCCGACAGGTAATTGCAGCCTCAAAACCTCTAAAGTTGCCAACACGGCTGCAGCATTGAGCAACTGGTTCGCGCCGCGCAGACTAGGATAACCCAGGGAATTACGACGCTGTACACGACCACCGAAATTCCATTGCTGCTTGTCGCCGTTATAGTTGAAATCACGGCCAAACAACCACAGGTCGGCCCCAATCTCAGTGGCATGATCGATCAAAGACTGTGGCGGCAGCGGATCACCGCAAATGGCCGCTTTACCGGTACGGAAAATGCCGGCTTTTTCAAAACCGATTTTTTCCCGCGTATCGCCGAGGTAATCAACATGATCGATATCGACGCTGGTAACAATCGCGACATCAGCATCAAACACATTGACCGCGTCCAGACGTCCGCCCAAACCGACCTCGAGAATAACCACATCGAGATCAGCGTCAGCCAGCAGTTTACAAATGGCCAGCGTAGTAAATTCAAAATAGCTCAGCGAAATATCGGCGCGCGCGGCTTCCACCTCAGAAAAAGTATCAATAAAAACCTGATCTTTCACCGATACGCCATTGATACGGGCGCGTTCATTAAAGTCGAGAAAATGCGGCTTGCTATACAAACCGACCCGATATCCTGCCTGTAACAGTATCGATTCGAGCATGGCACAGGTCGAGCCTTTACCATTGGTGCCGCCCACAACAATAAGCGGACATGCGTACTGAATATTCAGACGCTTTTTTACTGCAGCGACACGCTCTAGCCCCATATCAATTTCTTTGGAATGACGCGTTTCCAGCAAGGACAACCAGTCGCTCAGAGTAGTGGGATAGTTTTGCATAGGATGAAAAAAGCCCGAAAGCCATTGTTCTGGCTTATTCGGGCTATTTTTAAAAAAAGAAAGGGTTAGGCAACGGTGTCGGCCGGCTGGTTTTGTAATAAGGCTAACAACCGGGCAATCTCTTCGCGCATGTTACGACGATCGACGATCATGTCGACGGCACCTTTTTGGACTAAAAATTCTGCTCGCTGAAAGCCTTCGGGGAGTTTTTCACGTACTGTATTTTCAATCACACGCGGACCGGCAAATCCGATCAATGCCTTAGGCTCGGCGATAACCACGTCCCCCATAAAAGCAAACGAAGCAGATACGCCGCCCATCGTCGGATCCGTTAAAATCGAAATAAAAGGCAGTTTCTTCTCAGTTAGCTTGGTCAGCATCGCTGTGGTTTTGGCCATCTGCATTAACGACAATAAGCCTTCCTGCATACGAGCACCACCGGTGGCAGTAAAGCAGATGAAGGGAACTTTTTGTTCCAGCGCGACTTGCACGCCACGCACAAAACGCTCGCCGACTACCGAGCCCATAGAGCCGCCCATAAAACCGAATTCAAAACAAGCCATGACTAGCGGCACACTCATGATAGAGCCGCCCATCACTACCATCGCATCGGTTTCGCCAGTAGTTTCCAGGGCGTCTTTCAAACGGTCCGGGTATTTTTTGCTGTCTTTAAACTTCAGCGTATCGACCGGCAAGACCTCTTGCCCGATTTCATAACGACCGCCGGCATCAAGCAAGGCATCGAGCCGTTCACGCGCAGTGATACGTAAATGGTGGCTGCATTTAGGACAGACATGAATATTGGCTTCGAGATCGGAACGGTAAAGCACCGCTTCACAAGAAGGACACTTAACCCAAAGCCCTTCCGGCATCGATTTACGGTTGCTGGACGCCGAGCGCTGTATGCGCGGTGGAAGTAATTTTTCTAGCCAACTCATAGGATTCTCCTGAATTCGGCTTGCGCGCAAATTATGCACACAAGCATCATCTTTACTTTGCAACGACTCTACATCTCACAGTGCCTGATTGCATACCGCGCCATTGACTTGTCAGCAAATGCCGGTAAAAAATCAGTATCGGCGCGTATTCTACTCGTCCAAAGCCTGTCTGACACCAGAAATAAACGCTTTTACTGCAGCGACCGCTTGCTCTCGTGGTGTATTTTCCAACTCTTGAATGATGCGTGAACCTATCACAACCGCATCTGACACCTTGGAAATAGCTTTTGCTGTTGCCCCGTCGCGAATCCCAAAACCGACACCAACCGGCACATTAACGTACTTCTTAATGCGCGGAATCATCGCCGCCACCGCATCCAGATCCAGACTGCCGGACCCGGTGACCCCTTTGAGGGAAACATAATAAACATAACCACTGGCAATTTTACCCACTTGCTCAATACGTTCATCGGTCGAGGTGGGCGCCAGCAGAAAAATAGTGTCCATACCGTGTTGCTGCATATTACTGGCAAATTCCTCACATTCCTCGGGCGGGTAATCCACCACCAAAACGCCATCGACACCAGCCTCTGCCGCTTGCGCTATAAACACATTCTGCCCCATACGCTCTATCGGATTGGCATAGCCCATCAACACCACCGGCGTCGTCTGGTTAGTGCTACGGAAATCACGCACCATTTGCAATACATGGCGTAGCCCGACACCGTGCAGCAACGCCCGCTCGGAAGCGCGCTGGATGACCGGGCCGTCTGCCATAGGATCAGAAAATGGCACCCCTAATTCGAGAATATCCGCCCCGCCTTCGACCAGAGCGTGCATCAGCGGCACCGTCATTTCAGGTGCCGGGTCGCCGGCAGTGATGAAAGGAATCAGACCCTTTTTATTATTTGCAGCTAGCGCTGCAAAGCATGCTTGTATTTTTGACATGGATTTTTAACTGAGAAAATACGCCTGAAAAGTGACAGGCGAAAAACAAGTGCAGAGATACTCCCGCCAGTACCCTTATATGCTGCAGCATTACCGCGCACTAACAAGCTATTTATTACTACTTAGGGGGGAGTATATTCATATCAAGCCGGACAGCGGCTAAAAAAATTCACCCGGCGGTACGGTATCGTTTCAATCAGCGACCATTTAATAAATTTTTAAGCCAGTTTTCTCAGCCACCGTGTGCATGTCCTTATCACCGCGCCCCGACAAATTCACCAGTATGGCTTTATCTTTCGGCCAGCTTGCCGCCAGCTTCGCAGCATAGGCTAAGGCATGACTGGATTCCAACGCCGGAATAATCCCCTCAATACGGCAACAATCATGGAAAGCCTGAAGCGCCTCGTCATCGGTAATCGTCACGTATTGAGCGCGTCCTATATCCTTCAACCAGGCATGCTCAGGGCCGACGCCAGGATAATCCAATCCAGCCGATACCGAATGCGTCTCAATCACCTGACCGTTTTCATCTTGCAAAAGATAAGTGCGGTTACCATGCAAAACCCCGGGCGTCCCTGCCGTCAGCGAGGCTGAATGCTTACCGGAAGCCATGCCCTCGCCTGCTGCCTCGACACCGATCAACTGTACATTTTTTTGATCGATATACGGATAAAATATTCCCATTGCATTTGAACCGCCACCAACGCAGGCAACCACCGCATCCGGTTGACGTCCGGTGATCTCCGGCATCTGCCACAGGCATTCCTCACCGATGACGGACTGAAAATCACGCACCATCATTGGATAAGGATGTGGCCCGGCCACAGTGCCGATGATGTAAAAAGTATTGTCGACGTTGGCGACCCAGTCGCGCATCGCCTCATTGAGTGCGTCTTTCAGGGTTTTCGAACCGGATTCCACGGGTATCACAGTCGCCCCCAGCAATTTCATGCGATAGACGTTTTGCGCCTGGCGCTTAACGTCTTCCACACCCATGTAGACTACGCATTCGAGCCCGAAACGCGCGCAAATCGTGGCAGTTGCAACACCATGCTGGCCGGCACCGGTCTCGGCAATCACGCGTGGCTTGCCCATGCGCTTGGCTAACAAAGCCTGACCGATCACATTATTGATTTTATGTGCACCGGTGTGATTTAAGTCTTCGCGCTTAAAATAGATCTGGGCTCCACCCATGATTTCAGACCAGCGTTTGGCATGATAGACAGGGGATGGGCGGCCGACATAGTGTTTTAACTCATGCCGGAATTCTGCTAAAAATTCAGGATCATGCTGGTACTTGGCGTAAGCATCTTTCAATTCCGTCAGCGCATGCGTCAGTGTCTCAGAGACAAAGGTGCCGCCGTAAGTACCAAAATGCCCTCTGGCATCGGGGAAATTATACTCAGTAGCGTGGAAAATCGCCTGGGGTGCGTGCGCTTGACGTTCGAATGGTATTTCGACCGGGGTGAGTTCTTTCATACTGTTCCTCATGGTAGTGCATTCGTGTTTCCCTTTCGGGCAATCAGTTTTGACTGTCAGCCAAGCGCACGGCATCAACAAAAGCGCGCAACTTAACGACATCTTTCAATCCCTTTGCATACTCGACACCGCTACTGATGTCGACCGCAAAGGGGCGAACCTGACACACTGCGTCAGTCGCGTTTTGCGCGTCCAAGCCACCACTTAAAACGACCAGAGGCGCGAGTTCTTTTGGGATGAGAGACCAATCAAAAACCTTTCCACTACCACCGAAACTATCAACGAAGGTATCTAGCAACAGACCATTAAATAAAGGGCTGGCGGCACGATACTGTGCTGCGTATTCTAACAAATCTTTCGCAACCGTGTCCGGCTTAACCCGAAAAGCCCGGATAAAGGGTCGATTTACTGCACTGGCAAGTCTGTGACATTGCTCTGCAGTTTCATCTCCATGAAACTGCAGCAACTGAATCGGCGCAATCTGCAATACGGCCAGCAACTCTGACTCTGTCACATTCACAAACAAGCCGACAGCTACAACAAAGGGCGGCAAATCGCGTAACAAAGCGGCCGCAGCAAGCGCGGTCACACCACGCGGACTCGGTGGATAGAAGACAAAACCCACAGCGTCCGCACCGGCAGCAACCGCGGCACGCACATCTTCAGCACGGGTTAAGCCGCAAATTTTTATTCTGGTTTTAATAGGCATAGATAGATTTTCCGCATCGGACATATCGGATATATTTAAAAAAAAGCGACTAAATAAATAATAGACAACCAGGCTGTTAGCAAACTTTGCCCTCAGTGCCCAGTGACTCTCATGCCACTGCCACGTGATCAGCCTGGCGAATACTACTCCATTGCCGCAGCGACTTACATAAACAAAAACCGCATGGCTTGCACCACGCGGTTTTTGCTAGCAAGCAAAGTTGCGCTCGCTTATCCGTGATATTGAAAAAGCTTAGGCAACCTTCTTGGAATCAAAGAACTGTTCGTCTTCAGTAGAACCATGCAAAGCGGTAGTAGACGACTGCCCTTGCTGAATCACTTGAGTAACGGCATCAAAGTACCCAGTACCAACTTCACGTTGATGCTTCACCGCAGTAAAGCCTTTTTCGGCTGCGGCAAACTCAGCTTCTTGCAACTCAACGAAAGCCGACATTTGCCGACGCGCATAGCCGTGCGCCAGATTAAACATGCCGTAGTTTAAGGCATGGAATCCAGCCAAAGTGATGAACTGAAACTTATACCCCATTGCCCCCAATTCTTTCTGGAACTTAGCGATAGTAGAATCGTCAAGATTTTTCTTCCAGTTGAAAGACGGCGAGCAATTGTAGGATAACAATTTACCCGGAAACCTGGCATGGATCGCATCGGCAAAGGCTTTGGCAAATTCCAGATCCGGCTTACCAGTTTCACACCAGATCATATCGGCGTATTCGGCATATGCCAAACCACGGGAGATCGCTTGTTCCAGACCTGGTTTCGTTTTGTAGAAGCCTTCAACAGTGCGCTCACCGGTCAGAAATGGCTTGTCGTTATCATCGACATCAGAGGTGATCAAATCAGCCGCTTCTGCATCGGTACGTGCCAACAACACTGTTGGCGTGCCCATCACGTCCGCAGCCAACCGTGCGGCATTCAGTTTTTCCACTGCTTCCCGCGTAGGAACCAATACTTTGCCGCCCATGTGACCGCATTTTTTTACCGAAGCCAATTGATCTTCAAAGTGCACACCAGACGCGCCCGCTTCGATCATGGCTTTCATCAGTTCAAACGCGTTCAACACTCCGCCAAAACCAGCTTCTGCATCCGCAACGATAGGTGCAAAAAAATCGATATCACCTTTACCTTCGGACCACTGAATCTGGTCAGCACGGGTTAAGCAATTATTGATACGCTTAACCACCAATGGTACTGAGTTAGCCGGATACAAAGATTGATCCGGGTACATTTCGCCAGCAATATTGGCATCACTGGCAACCTGCCAGCCGGACAAGTAGATGGCTTTCAGGCCGGCTTTCACTTGTTGCATAGCCTGATTGCCAGTCAAAGCACCGAGTGCATTGACAAACGGCTCGTTATTCACCAGATCCCACAACTTGATGGCACCATTTTTTGCCAGCGTGTGCTCAACCCTGATTGAACCGCGCAGATTAACGACATCCGCCGCGGTGTAATTACGCTTGATACCGGCCCAACGTGGATTGGTATCCCAATCTTTTTGCATTTCGGCAATTTGTTGTTCGCGCGTGGCCATGGTTTCTCTCCTGTGGGTAAAATGAAATGAAAACTCTTTCCGTTGAGTGAAATAATAGGATATTTTCTGCATAGCAGCAATGTCTTATATAAGACATATAACAAATATTTATCCTTTTAAAATCAGATACTTAAAGTTTAAATTCCATGATGCGAAACAACACCCCTTAAAATGAGAAAACTATTTTGTGCATCACTCATTTGATTTATCACATTATGAAAATAAAATTCCGTATTGTAAAATTTTCCTGGTATTGGATTTCACAAAAGAAAATTTAGTTTCAATTCATTCTTTTTTATGAGTAAGGATGCGTCAAAAAATTAATATTTTTTTCGCCTTAAGGCCGATTTACCAATTGCTTGGCAGTACATGACAACAATCATTGCGATTGGCAAAATAGCGCCTCCACAAATGACACCTGGCGCTTGATAAGCTGCGCCGGGTATTTGTTCACATGATTAATTCGATATTCACATAAAATATACAGTTGATATTTTTACTGAAAAAATATCAACTTGCATTGATTTTTTCGCTGACTCTATTTTCCGAGCAGACCACTATTTTGTGATTTAACCACCTGCATTGCACTGGCAATCATGCCACTCATATCCCCTAAATTTGCCGGAATAATAATAGAATTATTGGTCTTTGCTAAATTTGCGAAAGCGCTGACATATTGCTCTGCCACTTTAAGATTAACGGCATCAGAACCACCTGGTTCACGAATAGCGCTGGCCGTCTTGCGGATGGCTTCAGCACTCGCTTCTGCAATTGCAAGAATCGCTGCAGCTTGTCCTTGTGCACGATTAATCGATGCCTGCATTTCACCTTCAGATTTGGCAATTGAGGCTTCGCGTTCGCCTGTGGCAATATTAATTTGCTCTTGTTTACGGCCTTCGGAAGCGGCAATTAAGGCACGCTTTTCACGTTCGGCGGTAATTTGCGCCTGCATTGCATGCAAAATCTCTTTTGGTGGCGTCAGATCTTTAATCTCGTAACGCAGCACCTTGACACCCCAATTGGCGGCAGATTCATCAATCGCGTTGACGATCGTGGTATTGATATGATCACGCTCCTCAAAAGTCTTATCCAGCTCCATTTTACCGATCACCGAACGCAAAGTCGTTTGTGCCAACTGGGTGATCGCCGCAATATAATTGGAAGAACCGTAAGACGCACGCATGGGGTCGGTGATCTGAAAATACAAAATACCGTCAACCTGCAACTGAGTATTGTCTCTGGTGATACACACCTGCGGAGGCACATCTAATGGAATTTCTTTCAGGATATGTTTATAAGCAATACGGTCAATAAACGGTATCACGATATTTAAACCCGGCCCCAGAGTTCCGTGATACTTACCCAGCCGTTCTACCACCCAAGCATGCTGTTGGGGTACAACATTGACCGTTTTAATGACGAATACTATCGCCAAAATAAATAAAATAAAAGCAACGCTTCCAAAGTTTTCCATTATTTTTCCTTGTGAATTTTTATAAAAATACAACTGCTACGTCAGCCGTGCGTCCGGCACAGCCACCTATTTACGTCTTCAGTAGTCTGATTGCCCGAATTAAGCTGGCCTGACAATCAAGCGACTTCCCTGAATTTCTTCAATCACATACACACCGGAAAAAGGTGAGGAATGCTGCAATTCCACATCCCACATGGCACCACGATACATGGTGCGCGCAGTAAATTTGCCATTTCCCTCCTCCTTCCAATGCTGCACGGTAATGCTCTGACCAATGTCCATATTCACATTGGGATCACGGCTGGCGTCAATACCGGCGCGCCAGCCATATTTGCTTTTGTGTAGCAAGAGCGTCGCCAACGCCCCGATGATGGCAGCGCTGATCATTTGCAACGCCAGACCCATCCCGAGTACTGCGGTTAAGGCGCCGGCAAGTAAGCCGAGAGAAATCATTAATAAATAAAATGTTCCGGTAAACAGCTCGACAATCACCACCACACCAGCCACTGCCAGCCATGTCATCCATACGTTCATATAGTTTTACTCTCCGGTTGTTAATACATTTTCAGTCTGGGTCATCGGCATCGATTATTCATCGGTAATTTATAAGCAAAAAAACCCTTATTACCTAAGGGCAACAAGGGTTTTTCTATCAATGCTTGTAAAGTTTCGATTTTTTTCTTATTTTCATTTCAACATTACGAGTTTGACATAAGCACAGAAAAAATCAATCGGTAAAAAAATTCTTTTGATTAAAAAAATACGGGATAGGTAATCACTACCTATCCCGTATTTCTGGACCTTCCGTAAATTGACTGAGCGGTGTTATTTATTCACTTCTGCCAATTTTTTCCAGGTATCAATGACGGAATCAGGATTCAGGGAAATCGATTCAATGCCCTCTTTCATCAGCCATTCGGCAAAATCCGGATGATCAGATGGCCCCTGACCGCAAATGCCGACGTACTTGCCAAGCTTGCGGCAAGCAGCGATAGCTTGCGACAGCAAGGCCCGCACAGCGGGGTCCCGTTCGTCAAAATCCGCCGCCAGTAATGGCATACCGGAATCACGGTCCAGACCCAGCGTGAGCTGCGTCAAGTCATTCGAGCCGATGGAAAAACCGTCAAAGTGCTGTAAGAATTGTTCTGCCAAAATTGCATTGGAGGGAACTTCACACATCATGATCAGACGCAAACCGTTTTCGCCACGTTTCAGGCCATTTTTCCCCAGCAGATCGACAACTTTTTCAGCCTGACCCAGTGTACGAACGAAAGGCACCATGATCTCGACGTTGGTCAGCCCCATGTCATTCCGCACCCGTTTCATGGCCAGACATTCCATCTCGAAGGACTCGGCAAAATCTGCCGCCAGATAGCGCGCAGCCCCACGGAAACCTAACATCGGGTTTTCTTCGTCCGGCTCGTAGCGCGAACCACCTATCAGTTTTTTGTACTCATTGGATTTAAAATCAGATAAACGGACGATAACTTTTTTCGGCCAGAACGCAGCCGCAATCGTTGCAATACCTTCCGCTAATTTATCAATATAAAATGCTTTAGGAGAAGCATGTCCGCGCGCGACCGATTCAACCGCTTTTTTCAGGGCCGGATCAATGTTCGGATATTCCAAAATCGCTTTTGGATGGACGCCGATATTATTATTAATAATAAATTCCAGACGCGCCAGGCCAACCCCTTCATTCGGCACGGATTGAAAATCAAATGCTAACTGAGGATTACCGACATTAAGCATGATCTTCAATGGCAACTTCGGTAATTCGCCACGGATTTCTTCGGTCACTTCTGTTTCCAGCAAACCGTCGTAAATTTTACCTTCATCGCCTTCGGCACACGAAACGGTTACCAGCATGCCGTCTTTCAGCGTATCAGTGGCGTCACCGCAACCAACCACCGCAGGCACGCCTAATTCGCGCGCAATAATTGCAGCATGGCAAGTACGGCCACCGCGATTGGTTACAATCGCTGCGGCGCGCTTCATGACCGGTTCCCAGTTCGGGTCTGTCATATCGGCGACCAATACGTCACCAGGTTGTACGCGTTCCATTTCTGACGGATCATGGATCACGCGAACCCGTCCAGCGCCGATTTTCTGGCCAATCGCACGACCCGATGCCAATACAGTGCCGGTCCCTTTCAGGCGGAAACGCTGTTGTGCATCGGTCGCTTTTTGCTGAGATTTAACGGTTTCCGGGCGGGCTTGCAAAATATACAATTTGCCATCACGACCATCTTTACCCCATTCGATATCCATGGCACGGCCATAGTGTTTCTCAATGATCACAGCATATTTTGCCAGCTCAACGACTTCCGTATCATTGAGTGAATAGCGATTACGCATTTCGACCGGAACATCCACGGTTTTGACCGAACGGCCAGCCTTCGCTTCACCGGTAAATTCCATTTTAATCAGTTTAGAACCGATGTTGCGACGGATCACCGGCAATTTACCTAATTCCAGCATCGGCTTATGCACGTAAAACTCATCCGGATTCACGGCGCCCTGCACCACGGTTTCACCCAGGCCGTAGCTCGAAGTGATGAATACCACATCCTTGAAACCAGATTCAGTATCGATCGTAAACATCACACCGGCCGCCCCCAGATCGGAGCGCACCATACGCTGCACGCCAGCCGACAAGGCGACTTCAGCATGGGTAAAACCTTTGTGCACACGGTAAGAAATAGCGCGGTCGTTGTACAGTGAAGCAAAGACATGCTTCATGGCTTCAAGCACGTTGTCGATACCGACCACGTTCAAGAAAGTTTCTTGCTGACCGGCGAAAGACGCATCTGGCAAATCTTCTGCAGTGGCAGAAGAGCGCACCGCAAACGACATTTCTGCAGTCGAATCGGCTACCAGCTTATTATAAAACTCTTCAATTTCTTTTTGCAGGCGTGGCTGAAACGGCGTATCGATGATCCATTGACGGATCTCGGCACCGGCTTTCGCCAGTTCCCTGACATCTTCAATATCGAGCGTCACCAGACGATCGGCGATACGCTGTGCCAGTGGCGCGCCACCATCCTGGCTATGCGATAAAAAATCCCGGAAAGCCTGTGCCGTAGTGGCAAAGCCACCTGGGACGCGGACACCAGCTGTTGCCAGCTGACTAATCATTTCGCCTAATGAGGCATTTTTCCCGCCGACGGATTCAACATCCGTCATGCGTAAGTGCTCAAACAGGGCAACGTAAGTCGCCCCTGTATTTGCTGCGTTGGACATAACAACCTCTTTTGATGGTGAGAAATCTTTCGCCTTGCTTCGCCTCTCGCTATTTTTTTGTTATTCTTGATGCCAGAGACAAATTTGATGCTGTCGCGTCATTTTACATTGTGTACCGCAATATTTATCCACCCGCCATTAGAATTTCCCGTCTTTTTTATCTGACGAAAGATTAATTTCTTTCATCCGACTTACTACTTTATATTGACACTCACTATGCCAGACGCAAAATCTCCAGCACTACCCGCCGCCAACCGTACCGTTTTCTTTGTTTCAGACGGCACCGGCATCACCGCGGAAACTTTCGGGCATTCGGTCTTAACCCAATTTGACTTAAAATTTAAACAAATCCGCCTGCCCTTTATCGATACGATTGACAAAGCCTACGACGCGGTTCAGAAAATTAATGAGGCATTGGTCGCCGATGGAAACCGCCCCATCGTCTTTTCCACCCTGGTGAAAGCTGATTTAGCGAGTGTCGTTTTCGAATCCAAGGGTATGCATATGGATTTAATTCAGACCTTTGTGGCGCCACTCGAACAGGAGCTTGGCGTCAAATCAACTCATACTATCGGCCGCAGTCACAATATCGCAGACAGTGAAGAATATAAAAATCGTATTGAAGCGATCAATTTTTCACTGGCACATGACGATGGTCAGTCAAATAAAAACCTTTCTACGGCAGATGTAATTTTGGTAGGCGTATCACGCTCTGGAAAAACACCTACCAGTTTGTATTTAGCCATGCAGTACGGCATCAAAGCAGCAAATTATCCTTTAATCCCGGACGATTTTGAGCGTGGCAGGCTACCGTCAGCTTTGCCAGAGTTTAAAGCGAAAATTTTTGGTTTGAGCATCGCCCCGGAACGACTATCAGAGATACGCAACGAGCGTCGCCCCGGCAGTAAGTACGCAGCCTTGGAAAATTGCCGCTACGAGATCAATGAAGCAGAGGCGATGATGAAGCGCGAAGGCATACGCTGGTTGTCTTCGACCGCAAAATCGATAGAGGAAATTTCGACGACCATTCTGCAAGAGATGAAAGCTGACGTGAGAAATTACTGAACTGAAATTTTTTACCAGACGGTCAATAGACAAACAATATGTCAGACAACATCTAATCGCAAGATATTATTCCTGCCTGCTATTGAAAAAAAATGCCAGCAATGACAATCTGTCCTCTGGCATTTTTAGGTTTGAAAGCATGCTGACAAAATTAAATCGATCCGCATATCAATGACATCAACTTGTTTGACGGCATTGTTCAAAGAAGCAAATTGCCGCACTGGCAGCAACATTGAGTGACTCTATTTCTGGTCTTTGCGGAATAGTCACGGTATCACTGGCGAGCGCCATCAGGTCTTCTGCCACTCCTTGTCCTTCGTGCCCGAACAACCACACCACCGGTTGATTCAAATTCATCTGATAAATAGTTTTTTTGGTATGCGAACTGGTCGCCAAAATCGGGATCGCTGCGTTACTCAGGAGCGCATGTAAATCCACATTTTCAAAAATATTCAATAAAAAATGGGCCCCCATCCCCGCACGCATTACTTTGGGAGACCAGGCGAACGCCGTGCCCTGGCTGCAAAATACATTCTCAATGCCAGCCGCGGCGGCGCTGCGCAATAGCGACCCCAAATTGCCTGGATCTTGCAAATTATCCAAGGCTACCGCGGAGCGTTTCAATTTTTTTGGAAACTCCGGGGTTGGCGTAGCAATAATGAACAACAGGCCAACCCCATGTTCGACCTGACTCAGGGCATGATAGAGCGCATCCGGCAGGCAGATCGTCTGCGTTCCGGCGGCCAGGCAGCGCGCCACCACGGGGTCGACCTCATGGTGATGGCGACTTGAGTCGGACACGATACACAATTGTGGCGCACCCAAATGCTGCCAATACGCCTGACATAAATGCACGCCGTCGAGTAAAGTACGGCCAGACTTGCGCCTGAGTTGTGAGCTGCTCGCCAGGTTTTTTAATTCTTTGTAGAGGGGATTGTCGCGTGAGGTAATCGATTTCATAACTTCAACAAGGCCTTGACGGGCGCATAGGATTTTCTATGTACAGGAGAAACGCCGTGCTCTCGCAGACGTGCTAAATGCAGAACGGTAGGATAGCCCTTATGCTGATCAAACGCATATTGCGGATATGCCAGATGCAACTTGGCCAGCACATGATCACGCGCTGTCTTTGCCAGGATGGAAGCGGCGGAAATAGCGGCAACCTTATCATCACCTTTGACAATGGCTTCTGAACGCAGCGTCATTAGCGGGCAGCGATTACCATCGATCAGTGCCAATGTCGGCGTGATCGTTAAAGCCTCAACCGCACGGCGCATCGCCAACATGGTCGCTTGCAAGATATTGAGTTCATCAATCTCTTGCTCGGAACATTCGGCGACCGCCCATGCCAGCGCATATTGCTTAATTTCGATGGCAAGCTGATCCCGCTTTGCCTCGGACAACTTCTTGGAATCACGCAAACCGATAATCGGACGTGCAGGATCGAGGATAACCGCGGCTGCCATGACTGGCCCCGCCAAAGGGCCACGACCAGCTTCATCAACGCCGCAGATCAACTCGCCAGCGTAAGCATCCATGGAAAATGCGACAGCAGACTTAGAAATTGAAGCGGCTTCAGTTTTACTCATGAAAAAATGCTTTCAATTTGGTAGCGTCTAAAAAGTAATGACAAATTTGCCGGGCTTGCATGCCAGCTTTCTGACCAACCAGCACCGGTACCAATTCATCGTATATCGCCAACAAGGCTTCATCGGCATCAACATCAAGCACTTGCACACTGAATGGATAATCTTTTTGATAAGACTGCAGTTGTTCCAGCATGTCATCACACAAGTGGCAATAGCTGCGTGAATAAAGAGTGAACTGTATCATTGGATAGTCATCTGGCCAGAAGAATGAAAGACAAAGAACCCACAACGCCTCCCTTGGAAAAATAATATAGGATGCAAAACATCGACAGGGCGACATTATAGATCGGCAGAATGTCTGGCATCAATAAAAAAGCTGCCTGCATCGATTGCAGGCAGCTTTTCTGTTTATCACTAAGTAGATGGCTAAGTAGATGGCCTGGTATTAGTTTATGGCGTCACCGGACGAATCGGAACAAATTGCGATATATCACCGCGCCGCACCAATAGCACAACCGCTTTTTTGCTATCCACTTTACTCAACATCAGCGCAAACTGCTTTGCATCTTTGACGTCGATATTATTCATCGTGAGAACAATATCGCCGGCGCGCAGGCCAACTTGCGCCGCTGGCCCCTCCACGCTATCAATGACCACTCCGAAGCCGCCCGGCACTTCCTTACGCTGAGCATCGCTCAGATCAGAAACGTAGATACCCAAGGGGTTGCTGGCTTGTTCTTTTTTATTTCTTTTTTCAGCCTTTTGCGCAACCTTGTCCGCTTCAACTTCAGCAATACCGACAGTCAATTCACGGCCAGCACCTTTTCTCCAGATAGAGATAGTTACCTTACTGCCAGGCTTAGTGACGCCGACGATTCTTGGCAAGTCGCTAGATTTTTCTACCGCCACTCCGTTAAATTTCAAAATCACGTCGCCATCTTGTATCCCGGCTTTTTCCGCCGGGCCGCCAGATTCAACCCGGGTTACCAGCGCACCTTGGGGCTTTGGCAAGCCGATCGACTCTGCCACCTCTTTTGATAACTCACCAATTTGCACGCCGATACGCCCACGTGTGACTTTACCCGACACTTTTAGTTGCTCGGCAACGCGCATCGCCTCATCAATAGGAATCGCAAACGAGATTCCCATATAACCGCCAGAACGGCTGTAAATTTGAGAGTTAATCCCGATCACCTCACCGCGCATATTGATCAAAGGACCACCTGAATTCCCCGGATTTACCGCGACGTCAGTCTGGATCAATGGCAGGTAATCACCGGTATCACGCGCTTTGGCAGAGACAATCCCCGCTGTCACCGTGTTATCAAGATCAAAAGGTGAGCCGATCGCTATCACCCACTCGCCGGCCTTTATTTTATCGGAGTCGCCAATTGTCAGTCTTGGTAATTTACCGCCCTCAATTTTCAAGACTGCCACATCAGTACGCTTATCAGCACCAATGACCTTGGCCTTAAATTCTCGCTTATCCGTCAGTTTTACATATACTTCGGATGCGCCATCGACCACATGGGCATTGGTCAGCACATAGCCATCTTGTGAAATAATGAAACCCGATCCGACACCCCTCGGCACTTCCTCCTCTTGCTGCTGAGGCGCTTGTCTGCGCCCCTTAGGCACCGGAGCTTGCTTAGGTACCGGCGTGCCAAAAAAACGTCGGAAAAATTCCTGCATTTGTTCGTCTTCACTGCCAGCAACAACTTGCCCTTGCTGTATTTTTTCCGTGGTACGAATATTGACCACTGCCGAACCAGTTTTTTCGACCAGATCAGTAAAGTCCGGTAAGCCGGCAACCGTGAGCGGAGCGGCTTCTGCCAGTGAATGAACGCTGACGGCAGAGGAACCGACGAGCACGATACAAGTGCTGAACAATAAAGTAGAAAATAACTTGGAAACGTTTTTTTCAGCCAGAAAAAGTCGTGATGTTTTCATAGTATGTCCGTCATTTAGATTTAAATTCAATTGAATCCATTACTTGTTTAATTGCAGCAAATGGCACTTCCCCTACCACAGTCAACCAATAATCCCCCTGGCGCCGCCCCATGATGGTGATGGCACCCTGCTGCAAACTTCCTTCGGTACGATTTCCGGAGACGGGCTCAATAAAAACTGACACGGTTGACAGCCCATCAGAGAAAATCATCTGGATCACCGGATGGGATTTCATCTGAGCCTGAACCAGCCCTTGAGCAGTAGCACCACTCGCTACCAGCGATATGGGGATAAGACGTTTCATTTCACGTGTTTTTTTAAATCCGGCGGGCAAAAAAGTAACGCTCCAACCGGACTGCGCATTCGCCTGCACCATCAAATTTTCCACATGCCACTCATTGGTATTTTGAAAGCTGGGTTTAAGCCGGGTTTTATCAAATTCGCCGATATCAATCTGGGTAAACGCAATTTGCTCTATCACTTCATTTCGTGCATTCATCGTCTGCGCACGCAACAACAAGCCAGAGGTTTTATCCAGACAAAGACGATAACCGTAACGCAATGCATCTTTCGGCTCAAGCTTAAGAATCAGGCAGGTGTTTCCTGCCACCCGACCAAGTTCCGCTTTTTTTATCGTATATAACTCAGCCAGCGCTTGTGTGTTATTCGTCAGTAAAGCGGGAAACACCTCTTGCGTCACATTTTTTTCTATCTGTATCGTTTTAATTTCAGGCAGATAGCAGGCAACCTCATTATTTCGCCTTAGATATTCCCTTGGTTTGCCGTCCAAAATTTCCAGTTTTTCCACTTCACCGCGACTATCGGTTCCGTGCGTTATGCGCGAAGTACGGATCTGATTGGCTTGCTGATAGATAAAGGTGCCGGAATAGTGCAGTTTTTGCGCTGCGATCTGCGCTTGACGCAACATCTGCTGTATTTCTTGAGCCTCAATGTTTTGAGCAAATAAAGTAGTGGAGACGCTTCCTGCGGCGGCACCCAGCAAGAGAAAAAATGAGAGTTTTAGTTGTTGCAACGACATAGCCAATTATTTCTCTGAAGCGGAAGATCCAGCGGATGGAACAGGTGCAGAACCGGAAGGAAAATGAGAAACCGAAGTCGTCACAGTATTGGCACGTGTAACATACTGCGATCCACTACTGATCGAAGGTGAAAATTTCTGGTGCGCCAACAAGTAACTGTCCAGACGAGGATCACGTAACATCTCAACCTGATTCATCACTTTATCAGGTGGATTTTCAGACGTGACACCAGGCTCAGGCATGGCCGACACCAGCTGCACACCAGCAGTTCCGGCATCGCCCGATGGTCGGACCTGCGACATCTGCAGAGCAGATCCGGACTGTCCATTGATCAGCGGAATAATTTGCGGTGCCATGAAAAATGCCACTGCCGCCGCGGCGGCCATACTGCTCATGGCCATATAGCGCGCAATGCGCGGCCTCGCGCCAGCAAGCACGTTATGTCCAGATATGCCCGCGTCCACGCTCGACGACGGCGCACGCGGTGCCAGCACGACAGGCTCAGCAGCTAATCTGGCAGAAAATCGTGAAGAAAAATCTGCACTTAAAGGAAGCGCTAAGTCGTCAGACCGAAGGACATCTCCAATCTGGTGATAAATGCACCATGTATTGCGATGATTTAAGCCATTGACCTCATCTAGTCCAAGCAAGATCAAATCAGATTGCTCACCACTGAGTTCACCATCAACGAGACTGGAGAGGCATTCGGCTTGAGTGTTTTCTGTTTTCATGATGTAGTCCACATTGGTCTGGCAATAACGGTAAAATTTAACTTCTTATTGACGCTTAGTCGTAGTTGCAATATCGCTTCAGTTAACGCCTTTACCATCGCTGATCCAGGCTAGTACCTAATATCGGTCGCAACTTCTCGGCAATCGCTTCACGCGCTCTAAAAATGCGACTTCTGACGGTTCCTATCGGACACGACATGACTTCGGAGATTTCTTCGTAACTTAACCCCTCGATTTCTCGCAAAGAGATAGCGTTACGCAATTCTTCCGGCAATGACATCATGGCGGCATTCACCGTTTCTGCAATTTGTTTACTCGCCAGCAAAGATTCTGGAGTGTTGATATCTCTTAGTCCATCGGCGTCAAAAAAAGTTTCCGCTTCTTCGATATCGGCATCGGTCGAGGTCGGTGCGCGTCGCCCCTGTGACACTAAATAATTTTTTGCTGTGTTAATACCGATCCGATATAACCAGGTATAGAAAGCAGCATCACCCCGAAAATTAGCCAGAGCACGGTAAGCTTTGATGAAAGCTTCTTGCACCACATCTTCAGCTTCCGCCTGATCATGGACGAGTCTGGACACGAGCCGCATTAGTTTCCGTTGATATTTGGAAACCAGAAGCTCAAACGCCTTTTTATCGCCACGCTGGACACGCTCAACAAGTAGTTGATCAATTTCGCGCTCTGTCGTCACTCACTCTTCCTATATTGATCATTCTTAAATTTGATAAGTTCTCGCTAGGTCAAAACTACTGGCCATAGCGGCAATCGACGAGAGCTGTTGTGTAGACTGCCAGCAATATCTAAAAGTTCCCCGGAGACACATCCACATGGGTAGCTGCATGCGCGGAAATCCATTGTAAAGCCACCGACAACATTCTAAACGGTTCGCTTCCAACACTATCGCGCAAAATAGAAACGACGATGACCTTGCCCTGCTCCGGTTGCAAATGCAAAAGCAACAAGTACGGCCACAAACTACTTTTTTCAGAAAGTGTTACTGCTGTTGATGCTAATGCAACATGATGCCGGTTCAAGGTTCTAAAAATAATACTACCGGAATCAGCGATATCAATTTGGGCGATTTGTCTGTGTCGAGACACAAAAATCCACACACCGGCACTCAATAGCAGCAAGAAAACCAGTGCTATCAGCGCAATGAATGCCGACCATCCTATACGTGCAAGAACATAGATAGTACAAGCCGTTGCCAATGCAGACATCAACAAGACCAGGCGAGACAAAGTACGCGAAGGTAAAATAATGGCAGAGAGCGCAATGGACATAGATTCACAAAAAAAAGTGGCACTTCATTTCTTGCGAAAACGAAGTGCCAACATTTGACTACTGAATTGAATGCAGACTTTTTACGTCAAACTTTACCAAAGATCAAGGTGCCGTTTGTGCCACCGAAACCAAAATTGTTTTTCATCGCAAAATTGATCGGCATATCTCTTGCCGTGTTGGCGCAATAATCGAGATCACATTCAGGATCCTGATTAAAAATATTGATGGTCGGTGGAGAAATCTGATGATACAGCGCAAGCACTGTAAAGATCGACTCGACACCGCCGGCGCCGCCCAGTAAGTGACCGGTCATCGATTTAGTCGAATTAACGGTCAGTTTATAAGCATTATCACCAAAGGCTGCTTTGATCGCATCCGTTTCATTTTTATCACCTAAAGACGTCGATGTTCCATGCGCATTCAAATAATTAATCTGATCAGGATTGAGCTTCGCATTTTTCAATGCATTGACCATACTTCGACGCGGCCCGTCTATCGTCGGCGTCGTAATATGATAAGCATCGCCACTCATGCCAAAGCCCAAGACCTCAGCATAAATTTTCGCCCCCCTGGCTTTAGCATGCTCATACTCTTCGAGCACCATCACGCCAGCACCTTCACCGAGGACGAAACCATCTCGGTCTTTATCCCAGGGGCGGGATGCGGTAGCAGGATCTTCATTGCGCGAAGATAAAGCACGGGCTGACGCAAACCCACCAAGACCCAATGGTGAAATTGTTGCCTCAGAGCCACCGGCAACCATGACATCAGCATCACCGTATTCAATCAGTCGCGCCGCAGAACCGATGCAATGCAAGCCTGTTGAGCAAGCAGTAACTATCGCCAAATTTGGTCCCTTCAGACCATATTTAATCGACAAATTACCGGAAATCATATTGATGATGGAGGCTGGCACAAAGAAAGGGCTGATCCGACGTGGACCACGGGCAGTCAGCACATCCTTAGTGTCTTCAATCAGTGGCAAGCCACCGATTCCGGAACCGACGATGACACCGATGCGCTCAGCATTATCATCAGTCACTACCAGGCCGCTATCCTGAAAGGCCTGAACCCCGGCCGCGATGCCGAAATGGATAAAAGTATCCATATTGCGCGCTTCTTTGGCAGGGATGTATTCCTCAATATTGAAACCCTTTACTTCACCAGCGAAGTGTGTGGTGAAAGGAGTAGCATCAAATTTGGTAATCGTTGCAATGCCGGACTTGCCCGCCGTGATTGCCCCCCATGTATCAGCAATATTATTGCCCAGTGGGGACACACAACCAAGACCAGTGATCACTACACGACGTTTAAGCGTAAGGCTCAAGCGCTTCTCCTGGATTTAAAAACGATATTGCCGAATTAGGCTTTGACGTGTGCTGTAGCGTAGTCAATCGCTTGTTTCACGGTGGTGATTTTTTCAGCTTGTTCGTCAGGGATTTCCATTTCGAATTCATCTTCGAGTGCCATCACGAGCTCTACTGTGTCGAGTGAGTCGGCACCAAGATCATCAACGAAGGATGATTCGATTTTGATGTCAGCATCAGCGACACCCAGTTGCTCAGCGACGATTTTCCTAACGCGTTGTTCGATATCGGACATATGTGTCTCCAGTGGTGGTTACAGAAAGTGCGCGCATTTTAGCAGGTTTGCGCGCAAAAAAAACAAGTTTGATTTTTTTTAAGGCTATCGTCGCTTAATTCCGTCGATTGCCTTGCAAAATATCAGTAAAAACTAATTAGCACAAATACATGCCGCCGTTCACATGCAAGGTAATACCCGTAATATACCCTGCTTCTGACGAAGACAGGAAAACGGTAGCGGCCGCAATATCTTCCGGCCGACCTAACTTTGCCATCGGAATTTGTTGCAAGATAGCAGTTTTTTGCTCGTCCGTCAGTGCCTTGGTCATATCCGTATCGATAAAGCCAGGGGCAATGCAGTTAACTGTAATATTACGGCTGCCAATTTCTCGTGCCAATGCACGACTCATTCCGGCAACACCAGCTTTCGCGGCGGCATAGTTCATCTGCCCCGGATTACCTGATGAACCGACTACAGACGTAATATTAATGATACGTCCATGCCTAGCCTTCATCATGCCACGCAATACAGCACGGGACAAACGCCCGACAGAGCTCAGGTTGGTGGCAATGACACTATCCCACTCATCATCTTTCATGCGCATCGCCAATTGATCTTGCGTAATACCGGCGTTATTTACGAGGATAGCCAAACTGCCAAATTCTTTTTGAATGTCAGCAACTAAGCTAGCGCAACGGGGCACATCATTGACATCAAAAACAACGCCCTTCCCGGCAGTCGGCTTGATTTCACTTAAATAGGCAGAGATGGCCTCAGCACCGGCTACTGAAGTGGCGGTACCGACGACGGTGGCGCCTGCCTGCGCCAAAGCAACTGCGATCGCCTTACCAATACCGCGCGAAGCGCCAGTGACCAAAGCCACCTGACCGGTCAGTTGAAACGTCGCCACCGGTGTATTTGTTTGCGTATTTATTTGTGTCATTTTAGAATTTCCATTACTTTATCCATCGAGGCCTGATCAAATAAGGCATCGCCAAGCAAATCACCGTTAATTCTTTTGGTTAAACCAGCTAACACCTTGCCCGGACCGCATTCGACGACATGCGTTATCCCGGTAGCTCCAATTTTTTGGATAGTTTCAACCCAGCGTACCGGGCTAGCGGCCTGACGGACCAGCGCATCCTTGATCAGGGCCACATCGCTCACAATTGCTACATCAACATTATTAACCAGAGGAATCATCGGTGCAGAGAAATTCAGATCACGCAGATATTCACGCAATTGATCCGATGCAGGCTTTAACAATGAGGAGTGAAATGGTGCTGAAACCGGCAAGATCAAGGCACGCTTAGCTCCTTTACCCTTCGCAATCTCGCACGCGCGCTCGACAGCTGCCTTGCTACCGGCGATCACCACCTGGGCTGGCGCATTAAAATTCACCGCCTCGACCACACCATCAACAATATCTGCCATTGCTTCAATACAGCTAGCAACGACTTGCTCGTCAGACAAGCCCAAAATAGCCGCCATGCCACCCTGACCAACAGGCACAGCCGTTTGCATTGCCTGAGCACGAAAACGCACCAAAGGAAGCGCATCCTTAAACGCAATCACCCCAGCAGCTACCAACGCAGAATACTCACCTAAACTATGGCCTGCAACAATCGAAGGGATTGCGCCACCGGCAGCAATCCATGCGCGATAACATGCCACTGCCGCGGTAAGCATCACCGGCTGCGTATTGGTCGTTAAATCAAGTGATTCCTTCGGCCCTTCAGCTATCAACTTCCCGAGATCAAACGCCAGGACATCGGATGCCTCGGCGATTGTCTGCTGAACCACACTATTGCCGGCGAAGCCATTCAACATGCCGATCGCCTGGGAACCTTGTCCAGGAAAAACAAAAGAAAATTGCGTCATATGAATTGAGTCTCTATTTTTACAGAATTAGTAGTCTAAAATTAATTTTGTATACGCCACGCTACATCCGTACAATTGCAGCACCCCAGGTAAAGCCCCCGCCCACCCCTTCCAGCATCACGGTCTGCCCTTTTTGGATGCGGCCATCACGCACCGCCACATCCAAAGCCAGAGGAATCGAAGCGGCGGACGTATTACCATGCTGATCTACTGTCACGATCACTTTATCCATAGGCAAAGATAATTTCTTTGCGGTGCTTTGCATGATGCGTAAATTTGCCTGATGCGGTACCAGCCAGTCAATGTCAGAAGCCTCAAGGCCGGCGATTTCAAGAACTTCATTGGCGACTTTTTCCAATACGTTGACCGCTAATTTAAACACCGCCTTGCCGTCCATATACAGAAAAGCACTTCCGGCCAGCACGCCGGCATTGACATTGCCCGGCACGCACAAAACGTGCCCATGACTGCCATCAGCATGGAGTTTGGTCGCCAACACACCCGGCTCGGAAGATTGCGACATCACAATCGCGCCCGCCCCGTCACCAAATAGTACGCAGGTGGTACGGTCATCAAAATTAAGGATGCGAGAAAACACTTCCGCACCAATAATCAATGCGTTTTTGTGTGCACCGGTCTTGATCATACTATCGGCCATTGCCATAGCATAAATAAAGCCACTGCAAACAGCCTGCACGTCGACGGCAGCGGCACCGTTGGTCATTCCCAATTTATGCTGTACCACGCAAGCGGTACTTGGAAATCCACCTAGAAAATCCGGCGTTGATGTTGCCAGAATAATCAGGTCAATATCATTCACCTGTAAATTGGCCGCCTCCAACGCTTGAGTGGCCGCTTGCACTGCCATGTCACTAGAGCACATGGACGGATCCGCATAGTGGCGCGCAGAGATACCACTGCGCGAAACGATCCACTCGTCCGAAGTTTCTATCCCTTTGGCGGCTAACTGCTCCGTCAATTCCTGATTGCTTACGCACTTTGGAGGCAGATAACTACCTGTCCCGATAATTTTACTAAAGAAAGTCATGCGCTCTTCTGTGTAATAGTCTCGTTAACGTTAACCTGGCCGGGCCCAGTCGCATCTAATGCAGCAACCGGCATCAGTAACGCCATTGATGCCGAAATACGTGACAGGACATCATTTTTCGCCGCGTCGAATGCGCGTTGAATCGCCCATTCATAGCTGTATTTATCTGCACCGCCATGGCTTTTAAATACCAGGCCACGCAGGCCCAGCAAACTACCACCATTATAATTTGAAGGATTCATGGTACTTGAAATTGACTTCAGCGCGCCGCGCGCGATCAACGCACCTAGCATATTCAACGGACTGCTCCGAAACGCCTGAGTTAACGTACTTTTCACGAAGCGCCCCATACCTTCGGCCGCCTTGAGAGTCACATTACCGACAAATCCGTCACAAACGACGATATCGGTTGTTCCTTTAAAAATATCGTTACCTTCGACATTGCCATAAAAATTAAGCAAACCACGCTCATGATCGGCGCGCAAGAGTTGTGCCGTTTTTTTAACGACATCGTTACCCTTAATATCTTCGACACCGACATTTAGCAAACCGATGCTCGGACGCGCCTTGCCTTCCAGCGCTGCCACCAGTGCCGACCCCATAATAGCAAACTGATGCAAATGCAAAGGTTCGCAATCGACGTTCGCCCCAAGATCGAGCATATAAGTTGGTAAGTTTTTTTGATTCGGCAAAATACTGCAAATCGCCGGCCGGTCAACGCCATGCATCGTTTTAAGCACATAGCGTGACACCGCCATTAAGGCACCCGTATTTCCGGCGGATACACAAGCCTGGGCGCGACCATCCTTGACCAGAGTAACCGCCACGCGCATAGAAGAATCTTTTTTCCTGCGCAAAGCGACTTCGATGGGGTCATCCATCGTTACCACTTCGGTTGCATTCACTATCGATATTCTTGGATGATTCAAAGCGCGATTTTTTTTGAGTTCCGCCTCGATGATAGCCACAGGGCCCACCAGAAAAAACTCAACATCCGGCTCACGCTGAGCGAACGAAACCGCTGCTGCAACGGTGACAGCAGGGCCATGATCTCCGCCCATACAATCAATGGAAATTTTTATTGTCATGTAGTAGTACTAAGCACCATCTCGAAGCACCGCCCCGGCAGGAACGGAGATTCTTACATCCATGCAATTTCATTGAGAAATCAATCGTCGCCAACGCGACTACTTTGATCTGACAATATAAAAAGCCAAATCGCATAGAAATTTAAATAAAAAAAAGCGGCGTCAAGTACGAGACTCGCTACGCCGCTTCATCACCAGGAAAGATATTACTCGTCGTTCTTGGTTTTCAATACTTTACGACCACGGTAAAAGCCATTTGGGCTGATGTGATGGCGCATATGTGTTTCACCAGTCGTTGGCTCGATACCCAACTGCGGTGCAGTCAGAAAATCGTGTGAACGGTGCATGCCACGCTTGGATGGTGATTTTTTATTTTGCTGAACAGCCATGATAACTCCTAATACTTTAAAAAATGTTTCTAAAATTTAACACATTTGAATAGACAATGAGCACATTATCCAACAAAAATCCCTAACAATACTTTGACCTGAGTGTCTTTTCAGAATAATGCCACTAGGTACGCCCATTTATCTTCTTCAGCACAGCGAATGGAGATTCCTTTTTACTGGCGTCTGCTTCAATCGCTGCCACTGGTGAGACTGATGTGAGTGTTGCTACTGAAGAATCCAGTGCTACATCAGGGCATACGGTATGCTTGGGCGATTGGGGTATTGCCAGCAGCGCCTCATCTTCAATCAAATCCATGATATTAAATGTCTTGCTGCCTACTACTACATCAATCTCGTCATCATCAATTAATGCCTCAACTTCATCGGCATGTTCTTCATTTTTGGCGAGAATCAATTCGGATACTGAGTCTACTTCCAGCGCAAAGGCAGTCAGACAACGCTGACACATCAGTTGCACATCGCCCGTCACAGTCAATGTCAAGAGCGGATAGCCCAACTTGCTAATACCGCCCTCAAGCGACCAATTCAGCGCGCCGTCAGTGTTTGCACACTCGGCTGACAATCGAGGCAAATCCGCGATCAAAATGCTGCCATCGCGCCGCTCTTTGAGCTGGCTGAACGAAAACGCGTCAATCACAAATGCTTGCATAGGATATTTGGACCCAGAAAACCTGCGATAATAACAGGGTTACGCCTGACTAGTCAAAGACTTGCAGCAATAATTGATGCAACTTGCACTTATTTTCCAAAATTATACCAAAATGTCATTCAACCTAGCCCTACCGAAACTTATTTTAGCATCCAGTTCCACCTACCGACGCGAATTATTGGGTCGATTGAGATTGCCATTTGAGGCAATTAGTCCAGATATCGATGAAAGCGCACGTGACGGTGAATTCCCTGAACAAACCGCTATGCGCCTGGCACAGGAAAAAGCCGTCGCCATTGCAAAAATTTATCCTGATAGCGTCATTATAGGCTCCGATCAGGTCGCAACACTGAATGGAGAACAAATCGGCAAGCCGGGCAACCATCAGGCGGCGTTACGGCAACTACAAAAAATGCGCGGTCAGCAAGTTATTTTTCATACCGCATTATGTCTGCTGGATACCCGGACAGGGGAGAAAAACCATTCCGGCCATTTCGACTTACAACTGCGCAATGTACAAACTCTGGTCAGCTTTCGGGATCTGAGCGATCAGGAACTTGACGCCTATTTACACATAGAGCAGCCTTATGATTGCGCTGGCAGTGCCAAAAATGAAGGCCTGGGAATTGCCCTTATCGAAAAAATCCTCAGTGACGACCCCACTGCGCTGACCGGGCTACCGCTGATTGCCCTGACCACCATGTTGCGCAATGTTGGCTTCATATTTTTTAAAGTATAGAGAATGTAGCTTTGACCACGGCCACTAGGCGTTTATAAAAAGTTAATATAAAAATCCTCTTTTTTAGCACAACCAAATAATTAAAGACAACTCAACCTTTATGACCGGCACACTCTACCTCATCCCCAATACGCTAGGACATAGCGAGGGTCAGCAAGACCAGTTACTTGCGCAAATCATTCCAGAAACAGTACAAAAAATGACCGCAGAACTGACGCATTTCGTTGCGGAAAATGCCAAAACAACGCGCGCCTATCTAAAACTGCTTCAGCAGAGCCATGCCCTGGCCAAGCCTATGCAAGAACTGCACATCGCCGAGCTAAATGTGAATACACCGGCACAAGCGCTGGATGCTTTATTAACACCATTGCTTCAAGGCCATGATGTCGGCCTCATTTCCGAAGCAGGCGTACCGGCAGTGGCCGACCCGGGCGCGAATTTGGTCAGACTGGCGCATCAACACCACATTAAAGTCAGACCACTGGTCGGGCCATCTTCGTTATTGCTGGCATTGATGGGGAGCGGATTAAACGGGCAAAGTTTCGCTTTTTACGGCTATTTGCCGACGGATGCCGGCCTGCGCGCAAAGCGCATCAAAGACTTGGAGGAACGTTCACGCAAAGAGCAGCAAACGCAGATGCTGATCGAAACGCCGTATCGCAATGCCGCCATGCTGGAAGCGCTGGCGAATCATTGTTCGCCGCAAACCCTCATTTGTGTTGCTACCGATCTGACTTTGACATCAGAAACTCTGAGAACCTATAGTGCAATGGAGTGGAAAAAACGCCTGCAAGCGAATCAGATGCCGGATTTTCACAAAAAACCAACGGTGTTCTTATTTTTGGCCCATCAGTAAAATAGAGCAATTAATCTAGAAAATTAATTTTGCGTTAATATTCATCTTTACCCAACAAATTACGAATTGACCGAGGAGTGAGGAAATGTTGAATTTTGATTTTTATAACCCTACCCAAATTTTGTTTGGCAAAGGCCGCATCGC